>CAZXVX010000047.1:0-20161 GCA_964644105.1 uncultured Occallatibacter sp.
CGCTCTCGCCGAAGACCGTCACTTTGCCAAAGCTGGGCCTCAAAAGCCCAGCCAGTATGCGCAGCAGCGTGGACTTTCCCGCTCCATTCTCGCCCAGCAGCACATAGCAGCGCCCCGCCTCAAACTCCACCGAAACCTGCCGAAGCGCCGCAAAGCTGCCGAAGAGCTTGGAGACATTATCGATGCTGGCGCAAAGGGTGGAGGTGACGGACTCAGCGACGGAAGCGCTCATGAGATCAGTTTGCCGCCGTAGTTGCAGAAGGGTTTGTTGGTTGAGCGGCAGCCCGCGGACTGCCGTTCGGCGCTTGAGCCGGCTGCGCGCCGGGCTGGCCGGGCGTTGCCGGCGCATACTTGCTGGCGCACTTGGCCTGCAAAACGGTCGCGTGGAATTGCCCGTCGCGCCCATACGTTCCTTCGGCCAGCGCCTGCGAGTCATCCTTGAATGTATCCGGCGGCGGCTCGGAGCCTTTGTAGTTCACCGTCAGCCGTCGGCCGGTTGCGGCCTGCGGTGTGTGGCTTTCAAACTCGTTCATCACAAAGGTCACGTGCGTGCCGCTCTGCTCAATGGAGCCGGGAACCACAAACCCCTCCACCCGCAGATTGCTGTGATAGGCCTTGTCGCCCATTCCGCCCAGCTCGGCGATCGTCACGTAGTAGCTCTTGTTTGCGCCGTAGCCGCTCCACGCCAGCCACACAATGGTGCCCACGATCACGGCAACCGCAATTCCGATGCGAACGGTATTGGGGGAAGTGTTCTTCATCACCCTTAACAATAGGTGCTTTGCGCGCTCGGGTCAACCACCACGTAGCGCCGGTCTCCAGACCGGCTGTAGTGTGGGCGTCCTCGCCCACGCATCTCCATCTTTCATACCGCTTCAAACCTTCGGGGCATTATTGCCGATCCCGCTGCTCCGCCAGATACCCCAGCCACTCCTCCATCCCCGCACCCGTCTTGGCCGATGTCTCGAAGATGCGTATCCCCGGCCGTATCTCATTGATATTCTTGAGCGCCAGCCCGCGGTCAAACTCGCACGGCGCGGCCAGGTCGATCTTGGTAATCACTGCGGCGTCAGCGGAGTTGAAGAGCGTAGGATACTTGAGCGGCTTGTCCTCGCCCTCGGTCACGCTCAGCAACGCCACGCGAATCCGCTCGCCCAGGTCGTAGCTCGACGGGCAAACCAGGTTGCCGACATTCTCAATGAACAGATAATCCAGCCCGCCCAGCGCCACTCCGCCCAGCGACACGTCCTCCCAACCGTCCAGATGCTTGCCGATCATCTCCGCGTCCAGGTGGCAGATTCCATGCGTGTTAATTTGCCGCACTGGAGCGCCGCTCGCCGCCAACCGCCGCGCATCGTTGTCAGTCTCCAAGTCGCCCACCAGCGCCGCCACTCGTGCGCCTCGCTTTCGCAATTCAAAAAGTGTCCGCTCCAGAAAGGCCGTCTTGCCCGTCCCAGGACTGGAAACCAGGTTCAGCACCAGCACGCCGGCCGCCGCGTAACTCGCCCTGAGCCCCGCCGCCAACTCATCATTCTTCTTCAAAATTCCTTGCCGCAGCTCTACGATTCTAGTCACGCGCCCTCCTCCGGCTCGTCAATCTCAATCGAATCAATCTCCAACTCGCGTCCCTGGCGAATCTCGCCGCACTGTTCCCCGCAGCGCGGACAGCGAAAGCTCTGCACGCCGTCGAGCGTCGCCTCCTCGGCGCACCGCTCGCAATACACCACCACCGGCAGCACATCCACCACCAGGCGCGCGCCCTCCAGCGCAGTCCCTTCGCTCACAATCCCCCAGCAAAACTCCAGCGACTCGGGAATCACCGAGGCCAGCGCCCCCACCCGCAGACGCACCTCCTTCACCCGCGCGCCTCTGGAGGCATCCGGCAAAGCGGCCACCGTCTCCGTCACCGTCTCCACAATGCTAGTCACCAGCGAAAGTTCATGCATTAACGACGATTTTACGCGCTCACCGTTCGCCCTGCCCCAATCCGCGCTCTGTAAAATATAGGCACAAGGAAAATGCCCATGTCCAGCCCAGCCTCCTCCCGTCTGGCTCTCAGCCAGCTCGCACCCGCCACCATCCAATCCGAGATTCGCGCCATGACGCTGGAGTGCGACCGCATCGGCGGCATCAACCTGGCGCAGGGCATCTGCGACACGCCCGTCCCGGCGCCGGTTGAAGAGGGCGCCATCCAGGCCATCCGCGACGGCCAGAATATCTACACCCGCCTGGACGGCATCGGCCGCCTGCGCGCCGCCATCGCCCAAAAGCAGCAGCGCGACTACGGCCTCATCTACAACCCGGAGGGCGAGGTGCTGGTCTCGTCGGGCGCCACCGGCGGCCTGCACGCCGCCGCCATGGCGCTGCTCAATCCCGGCGACGAGGTGCTGATCTTCGAGCCTTTCTACGGCTACCACGTAGCCACGCTGAAGTCGCTGCGCATTCAGCCTGTCTTTGTCCCGCTGGCTGAGCCGGAGTTCGCCCTCGACATGGAATCTCTGCGCGCCGCCGTCTCGCCCCGCACCCGCGCCCTGCTGCTGAATACCCCCGCCAATCCCAGCGGCAAAGTCTTCTCGCGCGCCGAAACCGAGGCCATCGCCGCCTTCGTGCTCGAGCGCGACCTCTTCCTCATCACCGACGAGATCTACGAGTACTTTGTCTACGACGGCGCGCGCCACATTCCGCCCGCCACGCTGCCCGGAATGCGTGAGCATACGATCACGCTCTCCGGCTTCTCCAAGACCTTCAGCGTCACCGGCTGGCGGCTCGGCTACGTCACCGCCGACGCACGCTGGATGGGCGCGATCAGTTACTTCCACGATCTGACCTATGTCTGCGCGCCTTCGGCCTTGCAGCACGGCGCGGCCGCCGGGCTCGAACAGCTTCCGCCCAGCTTCTATGCGCAGTTGGCCAGCGACCATCAATCCAAGCGCGCCCGCATTCTCTCTGCGCTCACGGATGCAGGCTTCCAGGCAAGCCCGCCCGCCGGAGCTTACTATGTGCTGGCCCAGGCGGCGCACCTGCCCGGCCAAACCGCCGCGGAAAAGGCGCGCCATCTGCTCGCCGCCACCGGAGTCGCCGCCGTAGCCGGATCAGCCTTCTTCCGCCCCGGCCACGGCGACCAGTTACTGCGCTTCTGCTTCGCCAAAAAAGACCACGAGCTCGACCAAGCCTGCGCCCGCCTGCGCCGCCTGTAACATCCCTATCACTGGCCAAACAATTTATCGGAATACTTGTTTACCAACTAGTAAATATAAGTGGTTACCGAATCAAAAATTCCATGATGATTCCGAATTCTATTGATCCGGATCAACAGTTTTGAAACACTGTGTCCCACTCATTCCGCGTATTTTGCGGAATGAGTGGGAGAAAGTGTTGCATTTCATTGGAACCAGATCAATAAAAATTTTACTTGACAGGCTGTAGTAATTTGTCGAAGATAGTTTTAACTTTCAAGGCCCCCTTGCCATTGAAAGCCGATCGCAACAGTTTGCAGAACGCTGTATTCAATTATTCAACCAAACTCTTTCAGGCACGGGTCCCGATCCCAAGCAGCGAATCAGCCGGAAATTTTGCCTGAGAAATTGGTGCATCACTTCCTCGTCCGCGCGGCTTATGCCGTAGGCGCGGATGATTGCTCAAAATACACTCTTTGAGCTATCACTGGCTTGAACAGGAGGATGCTGCTAAGTTCCTCCCTCCAGTCCAAAGGCCAGGCCAATGAAATGCCGCTGCACGATTTTCAACCTTATCCTCCAAGGAGCCTGCCATGAAATTCAGCCTTGCGTTTGTATTCTCTTCGCTTTTAGCCCTAACCTCCATTTCCGCGTTAGCGCAGTCCATCTCTCCTGTGCCAGGCGATGGCGATCTGACCATTAAAGTGGATACAACAAGTGCAACTGCTGGAACTGCTATTAAGATATTGACCACAACGACGGCAGGTAAGTGCTCTACAGGAAATTCTTTGCCGCTCGATCCAACCTTCGGAAATCTCGTATTAGCAGGAAATCCAACCTCTGTTCAACTGCAAAAGCCGGTCACAAAAGGCCAGATACTCTGCGCCGTAATGAATATTGGTGGAACACCCACGCCAACCCCTGAGGTAACGGTCGGTTCCAAAACTGTGAATACCAATTGCCTGAATCCAGGAACATACTCTGATTGCACCTTTGAGTACTTACTGATCGGCGGCATCGAGCAGGCCGATTTGAGCGCGCAGAGCAGCGTAACGGAGGGCTTCTTCGATCTCTTTCTCCGCCGCCCCGTGGATAGCAAATGGGGAAGCATCTGGTTCCGTTCGCGCTATCTGGGAGCGCCCAGTTCCTCCTCCACGCAGAATGTCGTGGCCGCGGCCTCCAACCCTAGTGGAACTCTTACCGCTGCAAATCTTCCACAATCAGTAGTGGCAGTGGATTATATGTTAGGTATGCAGCTTGATTTCGGACAAGTTAGTAATCGGCGCACGACTTATAGTCCAGTTTTTGGTTTCGGAGCCACCACTCCCCTTGGCGCCAATACTGCTGTAACTGGCTTTGTGGTTCCACCTTATGGAACTAATGAATGCAACCAGCTTCAAGCCCGTTTCGGAGTTACAAATAATAATGGTTATAATCCACCGCTTCCACCCAGTGTCGCTGGCACGGGAGCAGGTCAGGGATGCGTGGTGGAGAATGGAACTACAATTGAAGCGATTGCCTTTAGTAATGAAGACCGTTCCAGCTTCCTGCTGAAGTGGGGAGCAGGCGTAAGAATCATCGATCGCGGCTCTGCCGGCAATTGCAGTGCTGACCCCGGTTGCAAACGCGTAATGGCCGATTTCACCGTAGGGCAGGATGAGGAAATCACCGGCGGAGAACTGCGTAAGTTTGTTTTCAAGACCGACGCGATTATCCCAGTGTTTTCATCCGGCACTTACTTCTTCGCCTCGTCCGCCAACCGCATCGAGAAAAATACTACTCTATCTCCTTTGATCCTCGCTCCAGTCACGATTGGTTCCAGCAATGGGACTTCAGCTTGCACCGCGGCGGGCACCACAATCTGCATCCCTTCGCCCACCGTCTTTGTTCTTCCTTACAAGCAGCAAAACCGGGACTATTATCGCATTGGCGTCGGCATCGATTTGACCAAAGTCTTTACCGGGCTCATCAATGTTGTGACACCGAAGACACAAAACCAGTAGCTTTAGCGGAAAGGTGGCGATGCAACCGTTTTTCCGCCTGAGAAGTTTTTTCTTGATCCAGCAAAAACATTTCGGAGAAAAATCCTGGAGGTAAATCTCAAATGTCAGATCAAGTAGTATCTTCGGAACGGATTGGCGTTCTGGTCATCCACGGCATCGGCGAACAAGCCCCTTACCAGACACTGGACAATTTTGCGCGCGGGCTGGCCTCGGCGCTACGCAAAAAATTATGCGACTATAGCCTCCGCTTCGATCCCATCAACCGCAAAGACGGCAGCAATGTATGGACTGAGGCGCGCGTGCAACTGGAGCCTGAAACTCAGCCTCCGAACAACCACTCCGAAGCGCAGGAAACCTCCGCCCAGCCCAGGCCCAGTATCACTGTTGCCGAGTACTACTGGTCGCCCAAAGCCGAAGACCAAATCTCCTGGAAAGACACGCTGCGCTGGCTAGCCATCTCCGACCTCAGTCCAATTAGCCACATGACCGTTAATATTCGCGAGATTTGGCAGGACGCTACCTCCACCGGAGTGAACCGATTGTCGAAAGCCAAAGCCGCCAGTATGGCGGTTGGGATTCTTACCAAAGAGATCTTCCGCACTCTCGTCCTCTACCTGCCGCTCCCCTTCATTCTGTATGGAATCTTTCAATGGCTCGGTGATGGCGTAGAGGAGGTCTTCAAGCCCGTAAGAAGCTATCAGTTTCTAATTGATAATTTTCTGAATCTGCGGCATATTCTGCTCGGCGCTTTGGCAGTCGGTGTATTAACTCTTGGCGCCTTCCTTTTTACGGAAACCGTTCCCAATTTGTGGAGAAAAGCAACCCAAGGGTCGAATGATCCAATCCTGCGCGCTAAAAACGATATGGTTCGCTTCAGCCGCCGCATCTGGATCATCACCGCCGGCGCGCTTTTGATTCTCTTCGCGGGCTGCTTCCTGTTTGTTTGGATTGAACTTAAAGGCGGTCTGTGGAGCGACCATATTCTGCATTGGCTGGTACTCCAGCCCAAGCTGCCTTCCCCGTGGATCGATTTACTGGCTCTGGCGCAAACCGGGATTGCCGCACTTGCCGCCATCGTCTTGCGCAATTTTCTGGCCAATTACATGGGCAAGGTGGCCATCTATGTCACCACGGATGCCAACAGTAAAAATTATGCTATCCGCGGCGCTATCCTGCAGGGAAGCTGCAACGCCCTGAATAACTTTTTGAACACCGGCACGGATGAGCCTCCTTATGATCGCGTGTACATTGCAGCGCATTCACTAGGCACGGTCATTGCTCTCGATACCATCAATGAGATGCTCAGTCGCGCCCACACCGACGCCACTCTGCGCGATCAACTTAGTAAGAAACTGTGCGGACTCATGACCTTCGGCTCGCCGCTCAACAAGGTCTGGTACTTCTTCCGCCAGCAGACCGACGCCGATGAGTCCGTCCGCGCGCAGATTCTCTCCAAGCTGCACGCCTTCCGCCGCGTCTCCTCCCACCGCGATTACTCTCCTTATGATCTGCTGCCCCGGACAACCCTCTCCAAAGGTCCGGAGAATCCCCCGCCTGCCAATCCGAAATTCCTTTGGATCAATATGATTGCCACCATGGATGTGGTGACCGGCCCGTTGCGCTTTGATCCGGCTGCGAAAACGGTCGCGGCTGCCCCGCCCACCTCTGGCTCGCTTAAACCGTTTCCCAGCAGATTTGGCTTCTATTGGGTTGATCGCCAATACAAAGGCAAATGGACCCGTTACTGGAAGCCGGTGATGGCCCACACCACTTACTGGGACGACCCCTGCCTCTATGAGCGCTTTCTTGCCGACTTTAATATTTGAGAGCGCGAAGGCTCATTCCTGCGCCCGCGCTGCTCCGGTAGACTGAAAGGACAATGAGTACGAAGCACAATCTGCCATGGGCACTTCTGGCGGCTGCCCTGGCCGCGACCTCCCTCGCCGGCTGCGGAACCCCCGGAGCGCCGCTGCCGCCCTCGCTCAATCTGGCTGAGCCGGTCGCCAGCCTTTCTGCCAACCGCGCCGGCAGCCAGGTTGTTCTCACCTGGAAAATGCCCAAAAAAAATACTGAAAAGCTCCTCCTCAAAGGAGAGCTTTCCGTGCGCGTCTGCCGTCAGGAAGCAACGGGCGTCTGCGCGCCGGCCGGCGCGGATCTGGCCTTCGCTCCCGGTGCTGACGCCGCCTTCACCGACACGCTCCCCGCCGCGCTCGCCGCCGGTCCGCCGCGCCCGCTCCGTTACTTTGTCGAATTGCGCAACCGCAATGGCCGCTCGGCCGGCCCCTCGAATGCCGCCGTCGTTCTGGCCGGCGCCGCGCCGCCGCCCGTCGCCAATCTGACTGCCGAACTCCGCAAGCAGGGCGTGGTTCTGCGCTGGAGCCCCGACGCAGATTCCGCCGCCGTCCGCCTCCATCGCAAGCTGCTCACCCCGTCTGCCGCCAAGCCGCAGCCGGGACTGCTGACGCCGCCGCCCGAGCCGCTCTCGCAGAGCCTGCTGGTGGAAGCCGGCGTCAACCGCGCGCTGGACAAATCCATCCGCTTCAGTCAAACCTACGAGTACCGCGCCCAGCGCGTCGCCCGCCTTACGCTGGACGGCAAAACACTCGAGCTGGCCGGCGAACTCTCCGCTCCAGTACGTGTCGAGGCACAGGACATCTTTCCGCCGGATGTGCCCACAAACCTGGCCGCCGTAGCCACCAGCGGCGACTCTTCAGCCCAATCCGCCATCGACCTGAGCTGGCAGCCCGTCACCGACTCTAATCTTGCCGGCTACATCGTCTATCGCCGTGAAGGCGATGCCGCCTGGCAGCGCATCTCGCCCGCCGAGCCGCTGATTGGGCCGGCCTTCCACGACGCCCAGGTCCAGCCCGGCCACACCTATCATTACGCCGTCAGCGCCCGAGGCCAGAACGGCCATGAGAGCCCCCGATCTGCTGAAACCCAGGAGACTGTTCCGAATCCATGAGATATTGCCGCTTCAACTGCGAAAATGAAACCCTTTACGGCCAAGTCGGCGAGCGCGACGGCGAACTATGGATCACCGATCTCGTCCCCGCGCCCGACGAAGACTATGCCTTCCGCCGCGAGCATGGCCGCTCCACCGCCCTCGGCTGGGGCTTTGAGCCAATGCCCCTCCGCCAGGCCGATCTGCTCCCCCCCGTCACGCCCTCCAAGATCGTCTGCGTCGGCCAGAACTATCGAGCTCACGTTCTGGAGATGGGCCACGATCTGCCCTCCCATCCGATGATCTTCTTCAAGCCCATCACCGCGCTGCTCTCACCCGGCGGCATCGTCCGCATGCCCGCGCAAAGCGCCCGCGTGGATTACGAAGGCGAATTGGCGCTGGTCATCGGCCGCCGCGTGCGCCACCTCCGCGAAGAGGACTGGCGCTCAGCCGTGCGCGGCTACACCCTGGCCAACGACGTCACCGCCCGCGACCTGCAAAAAACCGACGGCCAATGGACACGCGGCAAGGGCTTTGACACCTTCTGCCCCGTCGGCCCCCTGGTCAGCGACGAGCTCGATCCCTCGACCGGCCTCACCCTCGAAACCCGCGTCAATGGCGAGTTGCGCCAGCACGGCTCAACCCACGACTTCATCTTTCCCATTCCCAAACTCCTCGCCTGGATCTCATCCGTAATGACGCTGGAAGAGGGCGACCTGATCCTCACCGGAACCCCCTCCGGCATCGGCTCGCTGCAAGCCGGGGACCGGACAGAGATCACCATCCCCGGCCTGGGCACGCTCGCCAACAGCTTTCAGCCCGAAGAGCGCCCGGCAGAATAAAAGCCGGCCGGCGACGAATTGAGCGGCGCATCTCCCTTGGACTCGCACACGGCGGCAAAGCCTGAGAGAATAGAAACTGAAAGATATGGCCATCTACCTTCCCGCATCCGCTGAAGAACAAGAGCTCTCGCTCGACGAGCTGACTCCCCGTGAAATCGTAACCGAGCTCGACAAGCACGTCGTCGGACAAAAGGCCGCCAAGCGCGCCGTCGCCATCGCCCTGCGCAACCGCCAGCGCCGCCAAAAATTGCCGCCCGACATCGCCGACGACATCATGCCCAAAAACATCATCATGATTGGCCCCACCGGCGTGGGCAAGACCGAGATTGCGCGCCG
Organism: uncultured Occallatibacter sp.; assembly: GCA_964644105.1. Classification (GTDB taxonomy): domain Bacteria; phylum Acidobacteriota; class Terriglobia; order Terriglobales; family Acidobacteriaceae; genus Telmatobacter. The sequence continues at coordinate 9,302 of CAZXVX010000047.1, forward strand.
CCTGGCCAAGCTCACCGGCTCCCCTTTCCTCAAAGTCGAGGCCTCCAAATTTACCGAGGTCGGCTATGTCGGCCGCGACGTCGAGTCGATGATCCGCGACCTGGTCGAAATCGCCATCGACATGGTGCGCGAAGAGCGCCTGGAAGAGGTCGAAGACCGCGCGGAGATGAACGCCGAGGAGCGATTGCTCGATGTTTTGCTGCCCCCGCCGCCGCCTACGCCTCATTCACAAGAAGGTCAGCTCATTCTGCCCGAAGTTGATAGCTATCAACGCACGCGCGAAAAGCTGCGCCAGCAATTCCGCGAAGGCAAATTGGACGAGCGCATGGTCGAGTTAGACGTGCGCGAGCGCGGAATGCCGCAATTCGGAATTATCAGTAATCAAAACCTTGAGGAAATGGAAATGAACCTCAAGGATATGCTGCCCAATATTTTTGGCGGGGGCAGCAAGAAGCGCAAAATGAAGGTGGGCGACGCATTCGATTACTTGGTCGAAGAGGAAGAGGGACGGCTGATTGATATGGATTCCGTCAATCGCGCGGCGGTTGAACGCGTTGAATCGAGCGGCATTGTCTTCCTCGATGAGATCGACAAGATAGCCGGCCGCGAGGGCGGTCACGGGCCGGATGTTAGCCGCGAGGGCGTGCAGCGCGACATATTGCCCATCGTCGAGGGAACCACCGTAAACACACGTTACGGCATGGTGCGCACCGACCATATTTTATTCATCGCCGCCGGCGCATTTCATGTCTCCAAACCCAGCGATCTTATCCCTGAGTTACAAGGCCGCTTTCCTATCCGCGTCGAATTGAAGTCCCTCACCGTCGATGATTTCCTTCGCATTTTGACCGAACCAAAAGCATCGCTAACCAAGCAGTATTCAGCACTGCTGGAGACCGAGGGAGTCAAGCTCGAGTTTTCACCGGAAGCATTGCGCGAGATGGCCGAGTTTGCCTTCAAGGTTAACGAACAGACGGAAAACATTGGCGCGCGTCGCCTGCACACCATCATGGAACGCGTGCTCGAGGATGTTAGTTTCCTCGCGCCGGACGTAGCTCGCAAGGCGCCGGATGAGGCAGCCGCCGCGGCGCTCAAAGAAGCCATCAAGAACGAATCGTCCACGCCGCTGCCGTACCAGGAACGCGCAACGCAGACCGGCTCTGAAAAGATATTCCACATCGACGAGGAATATGTAAAAACTATGGTTGCTTCCATCGTCAAGGACCAGGATCTGTCGCGCTACATTCTATGATGCATCTTCGTTCAAAGTGTAAGATTAAGTGTGCCCACCCTCGCCCTCCTGAGCAAAGCGGAAGGGCCTGCGTTTTGCAATTTGCTGCTAGCGTAAGAAAGCGCGTGCTTCCAGTTGGCGCAGGCTCTCGATCATTTCGGCCAAAGCAGGCTTTCCTAACTCCCTTTCAAACTCCCTCTGCAACTTGTCAAATGCGCCAATCACGCGCACCGCGCACTTCTTTCCCTGCGGCTTTAATGTCAGCAGATAAGCCCGCGCATCATCTGGATCAATCTTTCTCTGCAGCAACTCTTTGGCCTCCAGGGATGAAATACAATGGCTGATGTTGCCTCGCGTGGTGCTGAATGTCTCCGCCAGTTGGGACGGCTTTACGGCCCTCTGCGCTTCAAAAAAGAGCGCCGCCAGAACAAGTCCCTCCAAAAAGCCGAGATCGTCTGCGGCAAAAACCTGCATGGCCAGCGATTCAAAGCGGCGCGCGGCGCGGTTGACCGCAAACATCGGGCTTTCCTGGAGAAATACATCAATGCGCATGGCATCCTCCTGATGGTTTAATACTCAACTATTTAACACAATATCAAATTATCGTTGCTAAATGCCCCTGCAACCGCAAAAATGATACAGAAAATAAAAATATGCCCAACTTCAAATCGATCTACCAGGCTATCTTCCTGTTGCTGGCGGTTTTCTCCCATTCGGCTTTAACCCAGCAAACGACCTCTTCACAGCCGGCTTCACCGGCGGATTCGGCTTCGAAGCCCGTTCAATTGCCGCATCCTACTGAAACGATGATCGTTCTCGGTTCACCCGTTCCCGTTCCGCTGGCCGAATCTTCCGCTTCGGTGGTCGTTTTGCCGGTCGATGACAATATACTCTTGCTTGAGTCGCCGCAGGAGTTGCTGCGCCAGGATTCGTCGATCAAATTGGAAGAGCGCGGCGCGGGCGGCGGGCAAGCCGATTTGGTTTTGCGTGGAGGCACCTTCGAGCAAGCTCTCGTGCTTTTGAACGGCTTTCGCATCAACGACAGCCAGACCGCGCATCATGACTTGGATCTGCCGATTGCCCTCGATGCCATTGACTCCATTCAGGTGCTGCACGGAGCCGGTTCCACGCTGCATGGCGCGGATGCGCTGAGCGGTGTCGTTGATTTTCTTACCGCCGCGCCATCGGCCAACTCGCTCAGAATAAGTGCCGGCGGGGGCAATGATGAATCCAATGAAGAGTCGCTGGCCGGTGAACTGGCGCAAAAACAATGGAGCAGCCGGCTGACGGCGGATCGTAACTTCTCAACTGGGTTTATGGCGGTGCATGGAATCAGTTCGTCTTGTAACTCCACGGGGACTGATACACCCCATGCTATCTACCAAGACTGCCAAAATGACCGCGATTACCGCAATGAAAACGCATCCTCTGAAAGTTGGATGAACTCGCGTCTTGGAATTTCCGACTTGCTTTTTGCCGCAAGTGATCGCTCCTTTGGTGCAAATCAGTTTTATGGGCCCTATAACTCCTGGGAGCGCACAAAGGGCTGGTTCGCCGGCGGCCGTCAGGATTTAGGCAGCCGCACCGTTGCCGCTTTCGGCTATCGGCTTCATACCGATGAATTTGTTTTGTTGCGCGATAATCCATTTTTTTATGAAAACAATCATACGGATGGCTCCTGGCAGGCTTCGCTGAGCCGTACGATTTCGATTGCAAAGTCCTCAATTTTATTGCTGGGATTGGAATCGGACGGCGATAGCATCCGCAGCTATAATTTATTTGAAGGAAATCTTTCTTATGCGCTTGGCATTCACGCGCGCAATCGAGGCGCGGGATACGCAGACCTGGACCTGAGCCCGGCCAATAGCCGATGGAACTTATCCGCCGGGCTGCGCGAAGAGTTATTTTCCGGAGGATTGCAATCTGTCCTTTCGCCGCATCTGGCGGGCAGCCTGCGGGTGAGCGATCAACTCAAGTTACGCGCCAGTGGAGGCTACGGATTCCGGCTTCCGACTTATACCGATCTTTATTACTCTGATCCGGCAACCATCGGCAATCCTGATCTAAAGCCAGAATCAGCATGGAGCGGCGAAGGCGGTCTTGACTGGGATTCTTCCCGCAGACTTACCTTATCTGCTACGGGATTCTATAACCGTCAGCATGACACCATCGACTATCTTCGCTACCTGAGCGCCGCTCCACCGGCTAACTCCGTTCTTCCCGCAGGTTGCAAGACCGGCACATGGTGTGCGGCGAATCTCAGCGGCCTGCATTTCAAAGGCTTTGAGGCGTTTGCAACCTATCTTCCAGCGCATGGCGAAAAGATTCAGTTGGCATGGACCGGCCTGATCGGCGCACAGCCGCCATTGCTTGGCCTGCAATCCGAGTATGCGCTGAATTATCCGGTTCAAAATCTAAATCTGATTTGGACAGCCGCGCTGAAGCACTCGATTCTTGTAACTAACTCCGTTGCGGTCGTGAAGATCTATCAGCAGCCTGGAAATCCTCCGTGGAACTCGAGCCCTTATCCTGTGTGGAATGCCGCAATTACCCATGATGCCGGGAAGATTCGCCCCTATCTTCGTCTTGCAAATCTAAGTAACACCGGCTATCAGGAGATCAATGGCGTCGCCATGCAGGGCCGAACGATTACCGGCGGAATTTCACTATGGCTCGGGCGCTGATTCCTTGCAAAAAATCCATGCGCATTGAGCGAAAATCTGCTAATCTGTCAGCGTACCTCGCGAGCCCGCGCGCTGGAAGGAATTGGCGGGCTCTACCTGCACTCTCCTGCTCTTGAGGGAATGTGGATGGGGGCGCTTCGAGAGCACACCGGGAAAGGTGTGCGGCGCTTCGCATCCGCAGCCTTTTTCATAACTCCACGCAGTAGAACGCAAAGGAGAGAAACCATGAGTGATTCCGCGCTGCACCACAAGATCAACTACATTGAATTCACCACCACCGACATCGAAGCTACGAAGAAGTTTTACGCAACCGTCTTTGGTTGGAGCTTCAAGGATTGGGGGCCGGATTACATTGATTGCAACGCCGCTACTGCGGGCGTCTCCCTCGGCTTTGCCAAAGGAGCGGCCGTTCAGGAGCAGCCTAAATCAGCGCCTCTGGCGGTACTTTACTCGGCTGACTTGAAGGCCACAGAAGAAGCTGTCGTGGCGGCCGGCGGAAGCATTGTCGTGCCCACCTTCGAGTTTCCCGGCGGGCGGCGCTTCCACTTCTCCGACGGTCTAGGAAATATCCTGGGCGTCTGGTCGGAATAACTTGGAACCGGGTAAATCGGATTCGCTCCCAGATCGATGCCTCCCATCCACTCCGCAATCCGCGCGGAGTGGATGGGTTACTGTTTCTTTATAACTTCCATGCAGCGTCAATCAACCATAATTTGCTAAGTCGCTATCTGCGCATCCTCACTCGCAGGGCGCCCAGTCCGGAGTGCGTCAGCGTGCAGTTGGACATCGCGTCACAGTGGTAGTGAATGTTAAGCGGATAGTCCTGCCATGCGGGGTTGGCGGCGGCGGCCGTGGCTTTGTCGATGAGGAATAGCTTTTTGCCGCGCGTTTCAATCACGCCAAAGGAGGCATCAAATTCCACAATCGCATCGTCACCCTCGACCGTGTAACCCAAAGGCTTGAGTGTGACTTTCTTTTTGTGGATAGCGGCGGTCGGAGGAGGAGGAGGAGGAGGAGGAGTCAGCAAATCCTGTTGACGCTTGAGCAGTTCGTCCTGTTCAGCAAGCGATGGAAAATCCGGCGTAAAGCTCCAGGTTGCCGCTTTCTGGTAGGCGCTTTTGGAGCAGGGAATCTCTCCTTGCGCGCTCAGTGCGGCAATCTGTCCATCGGCTCCGATCTGATTCTGAAAGAGATCTTGGCCCCTTTCCCGCGCCGCCTCTTGCGCATCCAACTTGCCAAAGTCGATGGCTTGCGCCGGTTGACTGGCCGTAAGAGTGGCCGAGGGACTGGCGACCGCCGGGACCGCCGGAGCGGTCGCTTCCAGAGCCGCGGCGCCGCGCGGGTCAAACCTCAATAGAATATCCTTGCCGCAGAGAGAAAATCCCTGATCATCTTGCAGTTGAAGGTTGATCGCCAAAGGCCGGGACGAACTGGTGACCGAAAGCGCAAAGCCCGCCAGCCGATCCGCTTCTTCCGGTTCAATCGTCAGGCGATACTTCACCTTTTTATCCCATTCAATATATAAATGGCCCTTCAATCCCGCTGCTTTGGAGCGCGCCACGCCCAAATCATAGCGCCCTTCCGCACCCCCTGAATGCCAAAAGATGATCCCGAGTATGATGCCGAAGAGGATTCCCAGGCCAATTCCAGCGGCGGCATAAACACGCACCGGATTTTCAGCAAACTTTCGCAGCCGCTTCTTCCACTCCTCGGTTAGAACAGACAGCAAGACAACCGGCGGGGCGGGCTTGGGTTCCTCGACCGGTGGCTCGGGGGGAAAGAGAATTGCTTCTGGCTCCGCGGACGGGGAATCGGGCTCATCGCCCACGGGCTCAAAGACCGCATAGCCGCTCGGTTTCGGCAATGTGGCATGAATTTCCTCATAAGGATTTTTCTTGGATGCGTCCGTCATCAGACATTCCCTCTTCCCAGCTCTCCACAAATTAGAAACTGGGCCGTGCTGGACTTCAATATCTTCTCTTTGAAAACTATAAACCTTCGCGGTGAAAGAAATGATTCAAAAACTCGGGCTTCGTTCTGCAGCTTTCAACCGGCCAGAAACATTGGAAGAGAACCGCTGCTGGCCCCATCGCAGTTGGTCAATCTGCAAAAAATCGATGCGTTTTGAGATTTCGCGCTACAATGTAAACAAAAGCTACATCAGAGGAAATCGATGACAAAAACAGCATCTTCGATGGTCATCAGCATGCGCCTGCCCACGGCCAGCGCCAAGCGCCTGAGGCGGCTGGCGAACCGCTACGGGTGGACGCCGAGCGACGCCAGCGCGCGTTTGGTCGAGGAGGGTTTGCGCCGCTCCGAGTTTGCTTTCATAGACTTCCGCGATACGCCGGCTGGGCGGCAGGCCTGCATCCAGGCTAGTTCCTTGGCGGTGTGGGAGGTGATCCAGATTGTGCGCAGCTACAAAGGCGATGTGGCTGCCGCAGCCAAGCACCTGGGCTGGGCACAGGTAAAGGTGCAGGCCGCGGTGCATTACGCGGAGGCTTTCTTGAGTGAGATCAATGAAGCCATCGCCGACAATCAAGCTACGGATCTTGTGGCGCTCAAGCAATTGCTGCCGCAGACCGTCGAGTTTCTTCCCAAGAAGCCAGCGAGAAGCTGATCATGCTGAAACTTTTGCTGAACGAAGAAATTGCACCAGGAGTGGCCGATGGCCTGCGCCGCCGCGAAGGCACGATCATTGTGGCCGCGCTGGCAGAGTGGGAGGGCGGCAACTTCGTTGGCAAAGAGATTGCCGAGATTCTGCGCGAGGCGGCCGATCAGGAGTGGACGCTGGTCACCTATGACCGGCAGAAGGTTCCGCTGACGCTCAAGGGTTGGACCGAGGAAGAGTGTCTGCATGGCGGCGTGATCTTTGTGGATGAGAAGAACATTCCGCCGGCTGAGACAGCCATGCTGATCTCCGCCTTGAACTGGATGCATCAGTTGATGGGGAGTTGGGAGTGGACCAACCGGGCGCTCTGGCTTGGCTGAGACTCCGGGAAATAAATCGCCTGAAGCCGTCGCGATATGATCTTCTAAGTGCATCCGCCTATGCTTAAACAAATCGAATCCTACTTTGAATTCACGCGCCTGGGAACCAACTGGCGCACCGAGATTCTGGCCGGCGTCACCACCTTCCTGACAATGGCCTACATCGTGCTGGTCAATCCGGCCATCCTGGCCGCTGCCGGAATGCCGCTCAGCGCAGTCACCGCCGCCACCTGCCTTTCGGCGGGCTTCGCCTCCATCATGATGGGCGTGGTGGCGCGTTATCCGATTGCGCTCGCGCCCGGCATGGGCCTCAATGCTTACTTTGCTTACGTTGTCTGCATGAGGATGCACATCCCCTGGCAGACGGCTTTGGGAGCGGTCTTCTTTTCAGGCGTCATCTTTCTCGCGCTCACCGCCACCGGCATCCGTCAGTCGATTCTTTACGCGATTCCGCACGAGTTATACGCCGCCGTGGCCAGCGGCATCGGTCTCTTCATTGCGCTGATCGGCTTTCGCAATGCGGGGCTGGTGGTGGGCGATGCCGACACGCTCCTCACCCTGGGCAACATCCGCAATCCCACCGCCGCGCTGGCTCTCGTTGGCCTGTTGCTGATGGTGGCGCTCGAAGCAAAGAAAGTGCGCGGCGCCATCCTGATTGGCGTGCTCACCGTCACCGGCCTCGCATGGCTGATGGGCCTGACGCATTGGACGCACGGCACTGGCGGACTCGGTTCGCTGGCCTCGACCGCTCTCCAACTCGACCTGCGCGGCGCGTTCAACAAAGGCCTGCTGGAGATCGTCTTTGTCTTTTTCTTCGTCGATCTCTTTGACAATCTCGGCACGCTGGTGGCCGTCACCAAGCGCGCCGGGCTAATTGAGGCCGACCACACCATCCCACGCCTCAATCGCATCCTCTTCACCGACGCCACAGCCACCGTCTTCGGCTCGCTCACCGGAACCTCGACCGTCACCAGCTACGTTGAATCCACCGCCGGCGTCGCTGCCGGAGGCCGCACGGGCATCACCGCCATCGTCACCGGTCTGCTCTTCTTGGCCGCCATCGCCGCCGCGCCCTTCACGGGCATTGTGCCCGCCGCGGCTACCGCTCCAGCGCTGATCCTGGTCGGCTCCATGATGCTCGCTTCCATCGGCGAAATCCACTGGCGCGATCCGCTGGTCGCCGTGCCCGCCTTTCTGACGATGGTGATGATTCCCTTCACGTACTCCATCGCCAACGGCCTTGGCTTCGGCATCATCAGTTGGGCCGCCCTGCACCTGGCCACCGGCAAGCTCCGCAAGCAGGATTGGCTGCTCTATCTGCTAGCCGCGCTCTTCCTGGCGCGCTTCATCTATATGGGCGCGAGTTAGCGGTGTTTTCTGGTTTGCATGAACTGAAAACAACCTCAACAGCACATCTTCAGGTGAAGCGGCTGACTGCCCCATGAGGATATTTTTCAGGCAAATGCTTCAAAGGCAGCTACGAACACATCTTCCGTCATCAGCTCCGGTGTTTGGAAATAGGTGAACAGCAAGCCCGTCGTAACAGCATCCAGCACGCGCACAAACTGTCTTGCCGGCATCGGAAGACTCTTCGCAGGTATCACTTTGACTAGCTCCTTTTCGATCCGGCGATAGACGGCTGCATTCTTTTCCGTCAACTTTGCCTGCATAGGGGCGTGCGTAAGCGTATAGAGCTGAAAGGATGTCGCTATGGCTGCGTACCTCCGGCGTTCCTCTGCCACCCCCGCCACCGTCTTTCCCACGATGCGCATCTGTTCCTTCAAGCTGGCCCCGGCCTTCAGCGGAGGAATGATCGGCTTCCAATGCGTCTCAATGAGAGCTAGGAACAACTCCTCCTTGTTTTTGAAGTTGCCATAAACCGCCCCGCGGGTCATCCCAGCCCGTGCGGCAATGCCTTCCAGTGATGCCCGATCAAAGCCTTTTTCTGCGATAACTGCAGACGCCGCTTCGATCAATCGCTTCCTGGTTCGCGCGCGTTTCCCCTCTACAGGCGCTTGCGCCCTCTTGTTCGGATCTCTGTTCATTTCATTCTCCTAAAAATACACTCTTGCATTTTATACAATCTTGTATTATTTTAGCTTCATGTTGACTCTTTGGCAACTCTATCTTGGCTCCGCGCTCCTGCTCCCGCTGCTCTTGCTGGCCATCGGCTACGTCTATGAATGGACTGGCGAGCGGCGGGAAGCCCGCTTGAACCCTGCCCCTGGACGGCTCATCTCCGTGGGGAACCACAAGCTTCATCTACTCAGCAAGGGGAGTACCGCTCCGGCCGTAGTAATTGAACAAGGAGCGGGTGAACTTTCAAAATTCTGGTGGCCTTTGCAGGAGGAAATTGCGAAATTTGCTCAGGTGTGCATCTACGACCGCGCCGGTTACGGGTGGAGTGAGTCCGCGCCACTTCGGAAGAGTATTGAAGATCGCACTCGGGAACTGCACACACTGCTCTCCGAGGCTGGAGTCCAGGGACCGTTCATCCTCGTGGCGCACTCATACGGCGGATTCTTGGTTCGAGCTTTCGCCCAGGATTACCCGGGGCAAGTCGCGGGCCTTGTCCTGGTTGACACCCCTGACGAGTCTACGATCTTTCAAAGTGAGATCCTCGCCTTCTATTCAAAGGCGAGAGTGGTGAACCGGGTGGTCGGGCTTATCGCCCGCTTTGGAGTGCTGCGTCTTCTCCGCCATTGGGTTCCTCTCGACCGCTTTGGGCTTTGGCTCACCAGGCCCTCGGAATATGCGGCTCTCTGTGACGATCTTCTTTCGTTGGAGCTTGTCCCCGCGCCACTGAGGGCTTCGAAAAACGCGGGGAGCCTTGGCTCACTGCCGGTCATCGTAATCACGCACGGACAACCGTTTCCAGGACCCTTTGCGGTGCTGGAGAAAAACTGGAGTGACGGCCAGGCGCGACTGGCTTCTCTTTCGACCGACAGCGTCCTGATGGTAGCAAAGGAGAGCAATCACATGATTCAGCAGGATGAGCCCGCGCTGGTTGTCGACGCGATTCGGAGGATGCATGAAGCAGTGAAAAACGGCACTTCCTTGGTTCTTTCGCAGTAACAAGAAGGATCGGCGGGCGGCCTAGGTCTGATCCTTGAAGCTGGGTGCCCCAGGTCCGGATTTTCGGACCTGGGAAACCTTGAACGCTTACCGCCCCACCACCAAAATCGTAAAGCTGCCGGGAACGATCGTTGGCCGTGGCCGGGGATTGTCAGGAGTCGGCGCGGGGCGCGGACCAAACTCGGCGGCGGAGAGATAGATGCGGTCGGCGGCGGAGTCATACGCCATGGTGCGCGCGCTGGCCTGCGTGGGCAGCGTCTCGATAGTCGGATACCCCGGAGCGGCGGCGTCGATCACCGAGAGCACGCCTTCACCGCAGGAGGCAAAGGCCAGCTTGTGCGCGGCATCCCATCCGGCTGCATCGGGGCCGTTGCCAATCTCGGCCGTAGCCAGCGTCTTGCCGGTAATGGCGTCCACCACGCCCATCTTCTTGCCGTCGCATACCGGAAACAGACGCGCGCCGGGTGCGTCAATGGCCAGGCCGCTCGGCCCTTCGCAGCCAACGAGCGGCCACTCGGCGGTCAGCTTAAGCGTGCGGGCGTCCAGCCGAACGATCTCACTTTTGTCCTCAATGTTGTCGAAGACAAAGCCGTTCCCGTTGACCGCGGGAAACTCCGGCTTGCCCGGCAGCGGGATCGTGGCCACCACCTTGCGCGTGCCCGCATCGATCACCGTCACATCCTTGCTGCGCCCGTTGAAGGCCCAAACCGTTTGCGTCGCCGGTTCAAAGATGATGCCGTCCGGGTTGGTTCCGGCAGGAATGGTGGCCACAGTCGCCAGCGTGGCGCGGTCAAAGACTACCACCGCGTTGCCGCCGCCATCCGAGATGTAGCCAAAGTTGCCCGCCGTATCCAGCGCCACGCCGTGCGTGCCGTGCAG
>CAZXVX010000048.1:0-20073 GCA_964644105.1 uncultured Occallatibacter sp.
TCCGCCTTGATCCGCAGGTGCTCGAATGGCTCCGCTCCAAAGGCGAAGGCCACCTGACACGCATCAACGACATTCTCTTCAATCTGATGGACGCGGAAACCCGTATAGGCTCTTGAATATAAACGATATAGTGTTCTTTTAGCGTACGATCAAGCCGTGATAGAAATTACCGAAGGCCCTAGTTTCTGCAATTTTAACTGGGACAATCCACGAACTCCATATGCGAAGCGCGCCCGCCTGGATGACCAGTCTCCGCACCGCAGTTGTCCGGAGGGAGCAGGGGGCTTCAGCCCCCTGAATCGAGACCCCGAAGAGCGTAGGCTTTAGGCCCGGGCCTTCTTCTCCGCAAACTGCGAAGCCATCAGCACGACCGGCTCCTGATCCGGGAAGGTCGCAATCATCGTCAGATGCCCGCCCATCGCTGCCACGGTGCGCGCCATCGTGGAGAGGCGCGGATCCTTCCGTTTCTCCAGCCGCGAAATCTGCATCTGGCCGATTCCCAGCGCCTCGGCAACCGTCGCCTGGCTGATCTTGCGCTCCTTGCGCAGTTCCGCCAGCGTCATGCGCCGCCTCACCTTGGCCACCAACTCAGCGCCCCGTTTTGCAATCGCATCTTGCCGCTTCTTCGGCATTGCGGCAATCACTTCCTCAAGCGGAATGGGTCTGTACATCACAATTACTCCTTTATTTCAAGTGCCTTGAGGTGTTCCCTGTACCGTCTGTCGGCCTTGTCGATCAGCCTCACGTAGAATGTCCTCTCGCCCACGCCTGATTTGTCTCCAGCGACGAGTAAAATTGCATTGCGCCGGGGATCGAAGGCGAATGCGACCCGCCATACGCCTCCACCAGCACGGAAACGAAGTTCTTTCATGTTGGCGTAGCGGGAATCCTTCAGCGTATCTACGTCAGGCCGCCCCAAAGCCGGTCCAAACTCCTCCAAAGGTGCGAGAGAGGCAACAAGCCCGTCTTGGACGGCCTCTGTCAGTTCGTCGAACTCTGCCTTGAACTTCGGATGGAAGTAAACGGACCAGGCCATCCATCGATTATGCCACAAAGCGCATTATGCGCAATAGGGCATTGTTTGCAGGTTGAGTTCATTCTTGCAGTGAGTGTTTACCTTTGGTAGCATGAGAATAGTTTTTGATGTGCGCAACATTTCTCTGATGCGCTCACTCCGTACGTTGGCTGGAGGTTCCCTTGACCGAGTCACTCCCAGTTCGCAGCGAAGAGACGCAAATGTCGCAAGTGGACGCTGAAACCACGGCGCGCGTGATTGCCGACAAGTGCATCGGCGACCGCATCCGCCGCTTGCGTCTGAAGAAGTCCATGGGTCTGGTCGAGCTGGGCAAGCTCACCGGCCTTTCGGCCAGCTTCCTCTCGCAGCTTGAAACCGGCCGCGTGGTGCCAACCCTGCGCAACCTGGCGCGCATCGCCATGGTCTTTTCCAAGGATCTCTCGTACTTCTTTGAGAGCGACGCCTCGGCCGTCTTCCGCATTCACCGCCGCAAGGAGCGGGTCCGCCTGCCGCAGACCGGCGTCGAGTTCCCGACGTATTTCTTCGAGAGCTTGGGCTACCTGGTTCCTGACCGGCCGATGGACCCCTATTTTGCCGAGTTCATCCCGCTCACTATCGATTCCAAGCCCGCGCCGCATCTGCATCCGGGCTTCGAGTTTCTTTACTTGCTGGAGGGCGTGCTTGATCTTCACCACGGTGAGCAGTGCTGCACACTGGAGGAGGGCGACGCGGTCTACTTTGACGCCAGTACGCCGCACTCCTACCAATGCGCCGGTCTGAAGCCGTCCAAAGCGATCATCGTCACCATGCACCAAGCACCCCCGCCGCTGCCCTTGCGAACGGCGCGAGTTTCACCTAACCCGGTTGATCCTGAACGGAAATAACACCTGGGCGCTCCATCCTTCGCGCACTTGGCCGAGGATGGAGCACCCGGACATTCTTGCATCTGTCCGCTTAGCGCTTGACGATCTTGGTCAAGCGCGGATCGCCCCACAGCGGAGCAAATTCCTTGTCGGTGTAAACCTGCTTCAGATCGTAAAAGTGGAGGTCCCGCGCCTTGGTCAGCGAGGCCAGCGCGCCATCCACATTGCCGCGCTTCATGTACGCTCTGGCAATCAGGTAAGCAATGCGGGCGCGCTGCTGCGGCGTCGCCACCTGAGCGATCACGCCCGTGTCCGAGCTGGTCAAAATGTCGGCGTCCAGCTCCAGCGCACGGGTGTACTCGGTCATGGCGCGGTCCACTTCACCCATTCCCATCCATGATTCCGCCAGATTGAGATGCGTCGAGGCTACCGTTTCGTCCATCGCCAGCGCCTGCTTGAAGTAGTCTGCCGCAACCTTGTACTTGCGGTCCATCAGTGCAACCGCGCCCAGGTTGTTGATCGGCGATGTCAACTGCGGGTCGAGCTTGGCGGCCTGCGCAAAATCCTTGCGCGCCGCGCCCCGGTTATTCAGTTGGAGCTGAACAATTCCCAGCTTGTTGTACAGGCCGGCATCCTGGCCGGAGTAGCGAATCGCCACCTTATAGTAGGCAGCCGCCACCGCAAACTCTTTTTTGGAGCGCGAGATGTCTCCTCGTTCTTCAGCCTTGCGGGCTGCCTCCGCCTTGTCTTGCTGTGTCGTGCTCCCGGCCATTGCGCGCGGCGTCACCCCCATCAGCAAGCTCGCCGCCATCAGCATCATCATCAGCTTTTTCATGCTTCACCTCTCCCATGGTTCCAGCAGTTTGCGGAGAACGCATCCACACCGCCAATCTGCACCCTGCAATGATTGAAGTTGAAACCGCTCCCAATGTGTGCACAATGCTATACCTGCTACCTGCCGGTTGCATGGGGGTTAAATCAACCGCCGGAAGGGTGGAAACCCTGTTTCTCAGTTCATTGAATAGACGGCTGTTGCCTGCCGAACGCCACGGCGGCGGGGGTTAACCACCGTTACCAGCGGGGATTTGCCTGTCCGTCCGCCCGTTAAACTCCACGATATTGAAATGCCGGGTTACCATTACAATCAGTTCGAGTGAGGATTCGATGACCATTGCAGGCACAGAGCCGGTCGAATTGGAAGCCAAGCGTGCTGAGCTGGACGTGGTGCTTCATTCGGAGCACTTTACGCGTGCGCCGATGCTCGCTCAACTGCTCTCCTATTTGTGCGAGCGGCTCTTTGCCGGTCAAGCCAGCCAGATCAAAGAGTACTCGGTCGGCGTCGAGGTCTTTCGCCGCGGAGAATCCTTTGATCAGAACACCGACTCGATTGTGCGCGTCGAGGCCAACCGTCTGCGCAAGCGTCTGGCCGCGTACTATGCCGGCGATGGCGCCTCGCATCAACTCCAGATCACCATCCCTCTGGGCCAATACGTTCCGGAGTTCAAGGCTGTCCTCGCGCAACCGGCGGCGGTTACACCTGCCGTGGGCGATGCTTCTGCTGTAGCCGCAACCAAAGCGCGCAGCTGGCCCAGCCTCTCCGGCCATCGCATCCTCTGGCTCGCCGGCGCCTTGGCCGTGCTGGCCATTGGCCTGGGAGTCACTTGGCTGGTTCGCAGGCAAATGAAGCAAACGCCGGCAGCCGAAGGATCCTATTCCTCCACAGTGCAGGGCGCGGAGTCGCAGCTTGGTCCGCCGGTCGGCGAAGAGATTCGCATCCTGGCCGGCTCAAGCCGTGGCTTTGTCGATCATGCGGGCAAATTGTGGAACGCCGACGCCTGGTTCGATGGCGGAACTGCGGTCAAAAGCAATGCCCAGAGCATCAGCCGCACCCAGGATCCCGATTTTTATCGCACCAGCCGGCAGGGCAGCTTCCGCTACAACATTCCCTTGAAGCCGGGCGTCTATGAGTTGCGCCTGCACTTTGCCGAAACCGAATTTGATCAGGAGCTGCCCGGCGGCGGCGGCGAGGGCAGCCGCATCCTCTCCGTGCGCGCCAACGGCAAGGCGCTGCTCACCCGCTTCGACATTGTGGCCGACGCCGGAGCCAGCCGCACCGCCGACGTCAAAGTCTTTCCCGGCATTGCGCCCGCGCCCGACGGGCAACTGCATCTCGAGTTTGCCGGCGACGAGGGCAAGCAGGCCATTCTTTCGGCCATTGAGATTCTGCCCGGATACCGCGGTCACATCCGGCCGGTGCGCCTGCTCGCACGCCAGAATCCCTATTACTCCAACGACAGCCACTGGTGGAGTCCGGACAACTACTTCCTGGGCGGCCAACTGGCAAACTACTCGGCTCCGGTCAACGGAACCGACGATCCGGAGCTCTACGAAACCGAGCGCTGGGGCAACTTCTCCTACGCCATCCCCGTTGCGCCCGGAAGGTACACCGTCCTGCTCCACTTCGCCGCCCGCCACGGAAACTGGGACCAATCCGACTCTACATCGGGCAACGCGAGGGCCGCGGTCGCCCACGTCTTCAATCTCTTTTGCAACGGCAACGCGCTGCTCAAAAACTTTGACCTGGCCCAGGAGGCGCGCACCGAGGATGTGGTCACACGCAAATTCACCGGCCTCGAGCCCAATGCCCAGGGAAAGCTGCTGCTCAGCTTTGTTCCCGTGGATGGCTATGCAACCGTGACCGGAATCGAAGTTCTTCCGCAGTAGTCCCGCGCGCCGCGTGTCGGCGCTCCGAAGCTCCATCAGTCTGTCATTCCGAGCGACCGAAGGGAGTCCAAGGACCAGCGTTGATTTTTCCCCTCCTAACCGTCGATTTCATGAGGCAATTGCAAATTATCTGGAACCATTGGCCGCTCCTGCGCGTAGATTCAAATTGCGCAGCCAAAGTTGCGGCGCGCCCCAGTGTCATTTGTCCAGAGGAGAATTTCATGGTTTTGAAGCTTAGAGCTGCCGCTTTCGCCGCCGTCATCTGTCTCGCGCTTCCAGCCGGGTTTGTTCATGCAGCCCCCAAAAGCACTCCAGCCACGCTGGTCATCGTCTTCAAAGACGGACACCGGCAGAGCTTCAACCTCTCCGAGATCGAACGCGTGGAATTCCCCGCAGCCTCCGCTCCGGCTGCCAGCAGCACGCAAATGCCCTCGCGATCGCATTTCCTCGGCAAGTGGGAGGTTGGCGACGGCAACGGGCGCACCTTCTACATCACGCTTTATGACGATGGCGCGGCGCGCAAAACACTGGGTGATTCGCACGGCAGATGGGAGTATGTCGACGGCGAAGTCCAGATCACCTGGGACGACGGCTGGCATGATGCCATCCGCAAGGTTGGCTCCGGCTACAAGAAGTTCGCCTATGGAGAGGGCAAATCATTCAAAGATAAAGAGGATAACAGTTCCGACGCCCGCAACACCACGCCCCATCCCATTTAATCAAATGCTGTGGAAGAAACCGGTAGCGCAATCCCATACCCGTTGTAGCGCCGGTCTCCAGACCGGCTGTAGCGTGGGCGTCCTCGCCCACGCATCTTCCCCTATCGCGAAGCAATCTCATCAAAGTAATCCGCCACTTCCTGCCAGTTGTTCACGCGCAGGAAAGCCGTCTCGGTCAGATTGCGCGGCGCCGAGTAAAGCAGCCCCTGCCCCTCAAAGCGCAGCAGATTCTTGGGCAGATCGTCGATCAGGTAGTCGGCGCGGAGAATGGATTTATCGCCGCAGAAGACATAATGCTGGGGCGGAATAAAGGAAAAGTGGCGCTGCAGCCACCGGTATTTGGGACCGAGGGAGTTGGGCACGCTCATGGCCTGCGTGGCTATAAAGATCTCATAGCGCGCTGAAAGCGCCTCCAGAACCGCCTGCGAACCGGGAATCACCGCCAGATCCTCAAAGAAATCCTCCGCGTCCAGGAAGGCGCGCAACTGCTGCTGCCGGTCCGGCGGGACCACCTCCCAAAGGCCTTTGCCGGCCAGGTCGCCGGCCGTCACCTCTTCGTCGAAGGTCTGGTTGTAGCGGCTCAGATGCTCGGCCAGAGTATCCGCCATCACCTCGTCCATATCCACGCAAATCCGCTGCACTGTCCCCCTCCTGGGAAAAAGCCCCTGACAAAAGGGTAGCAGCCAACTCCAGGGGTACGCAGCCTTCGGAAAAAGACAGCGGCCTCATCCGGAGTGCTTCCGAATGAGGCCGCAACTTTCAGTTCTTCCGGTTGCGACAAACCTCTTGCCGCAATTAAAAATGTCTGTCCGAGTGCAGGGTAATGGTCTCCGCCACCACGTAAGGCGGGGTAATCGCCGGGTCCAGTTGCCCGTTATCGGTTTCAATGAGCCAGCCGTTCACCGATACCAGATCATCGTCCTCCAAACCGGAGAAGTTGTCCGTGCTGAATCTCTGATACGTAGTCTGCGCAGTGGTCTGCACACTGATGCCGGAGGACGCCCCCTGATGGAAGTAGTTTTGGAAGGTGTTCAGCGTAAAATTCGGCGCGTCGATATCGGACACTGTACCCGAGATTTGGCTCGGCTCCAACTGAATGTTGTTGGTGGTGAATGAAATCCTCGATGGCGGACTCCAGCCCGATTGGCTCAAGGTCGTCGAGTTGGCCTCTGTCAGCGTCCCGGCCACCACGTTCAGTTGCACCGACTGGCCAATCGCCAGCGTGGAGAGCCCTGTAAAAATCGCCCCGGCCGGCAGAGTAAAGCCACTGGCGTCAATCGAAAAAGTGGCTCCGTCGGCAATGGCCACAGTCGCCTCTCCGCCCAGCGGCAACTGCTGGTTGTTGGTGGGATTATTGTGCAGAATTAGTTCGATGCATTCCTGGACGTTGGTATCGGTGGACGGGCACGAAGTGAAGCCGACGATGGTGCCGGTTGCGGTTTGCTGCCCGCTGCTCAGCAGCCATTTGACCGAAGCGGCAAGCAGGTCGCCATCTTTCTCCACGCTGGCAACCTGCACCTGGACAATATCGCCGGCCGCAAGGCAAGCAAGACCACCCGGCGAGACGCACGGCGGCCAATCCAAAAGCTGCGTATCGCTGTTGGTGTCCACGGTATAGGTTCTACCCCATGCCGTCTGCATGGTGAACTGGTTCTGGCTCACGTTGTTGCTGACAATCGTTCCCGTCACCGAGCCGTATCGCGATGGTTGCGAAGGCGAAGACGAGGGCAATTGCGATAGTGTGACGCCGTCGGTCGCATTCAGATCGACCGATAGATCCGGCTGAATGATGGTGTTCAGGTGGAAGTCGATCAGAAAGCCCAGCGGTGAATTGGCGGAGATCGTCACTGGGAAGGGCGACGCAGTCAGACTCACCTCGGCGGAGTCGTCCACAGTGGGCGTAAGCAGGCAGGTGCTGCCGATGGCGCACGTCGAGGCAATGGATAAATCGGAGTTGTTTTGAATCAGCAGTTGCGGTGAAGCGAAGGTCAGATTCAAGCCGGTGTAACTGCCGGCAGGCACATTCGCCGTGCTGAGAAAGGCGGAGAGCGCCTGTAGCTGGGTGACGTCCACCTGAATTGGCGTCGAGATCAGCGATACCGGCGATCCGGTTGCGGGCGTCAGCGAGGCGGCTGTAAGACTGACCTGAAAGAAGAGAACCGAAACCCCATTGGGTGGATCGTCGGTCATGGTCAGTGAGACGGGAACAGTTGGTGTATTCTGACCCCCACCCGAGCCGGAGGATGTTTGCGATGTCGTGCCGCAGCCGGTGAGCAGTGAAGAGATGATGGCTGCGACGCCAAGAAAGAAAAGAAGCTTTTTCATCTCAGATCTCCTGAAAGCGAGGACCCCGCCCCGGACAGTATTCGGAACCGAGAACTCTACTCGCGAACGTCGGATTACGCAAGCAATGGAGATCGCGCGGCTTTCAAGTGCCCATGGCCTCGTGAGGATGACAAGCCCGTCTCACACTCCTGCGTCAGTCGGTTCGACACCGTTTCCATAAAAAAGTTGCGGCCTGTGCAAGAAAAATTACTTCACTTCAATCGAAGAGATTGCAATGCTGATTGAAAATCCTGCCAGTTAGAATGACTCTTCCGGCTCGGCCTTGACCGCCTTGCGCTTGGGCTTCGGCTTGGCGTCGGGATCAGGCGCGGGAGCCATCGAGGGATCCCAATACAGCAGACGGAAGCAACTGTCGCAGGTCAGCAACTCACCCTCGCGCAACTGGTTCCAGGTCTGCGGGCGAACGCCCATGCGGCAGCCGGTGCACTGCTTGTTCTCCACGCGTGCCAGGCCAGTGCCGCGCGAGCTGCAAAGGCGGTCAAAGCGGCTCAGAATTTCCGGCTCAATCAACGGGCGAAGCGCCTCGCGCTGGATGGCCAGTTCAGCCTGCTCGCGGGCAACCTCCGCCAACTGAATCTGGATGCGCGCGCGGGTGTTGTCCAGCGTCAAAGCCAACCGCTCAACCTCGGCCCGCGCTGCAGCCAGCGCCACCTCCTGAGCCTCGGTGCGCTCCATGCTGGCAAACTCTTCTTCTTCAATGCGCGCCGCCTCGCTCTCGGCAAAGCTCAACTCGTGCTCCACGGCAGCGGCCTGCTCCGGCGTCTTGATCGAGTCCGACTGGCTGCGATAGCGTGCCGCCTTCTGGCGATGCGTGGCAATCTCGCGATCCAGCCGCGTGCGCAGCAACTCTTCCGCCCGCAGCGCGTCCGACGCCTTGGCCGACTGGCGTTCGGCGGCGGCCAGCGCGGCCTCCGCCTGCGCCACCTCTTCAGGCAGCGCGCGCGCAGCCTTGGTCAGGCGCGTGCGCTCCAACTCCACCGCTTGCAGCTTTACAAGGTTTTCAATCAGCGCATTCATCCGTGTCTGCAAGTCTACGGCATGGACCTGTCTTTCATGAAATCAGGGATCAGTGAAAAGGGCTGTTACGGCTCAATGAAAGTTGTGCTACCGTTGACTATATGGCGACGATTTCACTCATTCCGCTCGAAGAATATCTCGGCATCAGCTACAGGCCGGACCGCGAATACGTGGATGGAGAGATCAGGGAGCGCAACGTGGGCAAGTGGGAGCACGCACGGTTGCAATTGATTTTGGGCGCATGGTTTTTCATGCACGAGAAGCAATGGGGAATCACCTGCAGCACGGAACAGCGGATTAGAGTATCGAAGAGCAGGGTTCGCGTGCCGGATCTGGTTGTGTTGACAGCCGGAGCCCAGCCAGATGTGCTGATCGATCCACCGTTGCTGGTGATCGAGATTCTTTCTCCCGACGATAGCTATTCCGACACGCAGGAACGCGCGCGGGATTATCACGAGATGGGAGTAGAAACAGTTTGGATCATCGATCCCAAGACGCGCACCGGTCGTATATGTTCGGAAAAAGATTGGATGGAGGCCGAGCGTCTGGAAGTCAAGGGAACATCCCTTTATGTCAACCTCAGCGAGATTTTCAGCCAGATAGCCTCCGCTTAAAAGACTGCGCGCGACGGCTGAGGGTGTAAGCTTGAGCCGCTGGATTTCCGCCAGATTGAAAGCGTACTGAGCATCAGTTCCGAAGATTCGTGATGCGGCATACGAGCCGGTCGTGCAATGGATGAAAAAGATGATTTACTGCGGCAAATCGCTCGCATCCGGATGGGCTGCTCGGTACTCCCGAATCGCTTTTGCAAACTCTTCTTGATGGCTTTGCGTGATCTCTTTCGCGATCTGTTCCTGTCTGGCAATAAGAACCGAATTGAACTCCTTCGCTAGCTGGCCGGAGTTCGCGTTCATCCGCTTCCACTCCTCAGATCGCACAAAGGCCTCAACCGCCCGGTGTTGCTGAGGGGTCATGGAATCGAGCATCTTGTGAATCTTTGCGTCTTCTTCATCCTGTAAAGCCGCCAGTGCTTTTCTTCGCGCTTCCAATGCGGAGTCGCCGGAGCTCTCATGTTGAATTGCCTGGTCATATACTTTCTTGACCATGGCCTGGCCTTCGGGAGTCACAAAGAGAAGAATGGCGTTTTGAGCAGCCTCTTCAGAGATATATCGTTGATAGACCGGCAAGGCAATGTCCACCACATCCATCTCTTCGATGGTCTTCACGATCTCATCCCAAACCGCTTTGGGATACCATGCGGGAAGCTGGAGCCGTTGCGCCTCAAACTGTGCTTCCAATGACTCTCGATTCCGCACATCGAAGTGGCAAGCCTCAAAGTAGCGCCGCAGTGTTGCCTCGGTAATCGGATGCACCGGCGCCACAACCGAGGCAGGTGCTTCAGCGCCCGGTTGCTGCGCCGCGCCTGTAAAACTCAGTACAAGCCAGAAGGCGATTGAATACAGCGCCATGCTGATTCTCATGAATGGACTCCATTCCACAAAACAAGAATTGATTCAAGAATACAGGAGGCAGTGATCAATGATCTCCAAATTCGCCGGAGACTCTTCCCGGTCAATCCTGCGACAATGATGAACAAACAGGAGGCGGCTTTGACCGGGCAGAGATCGTTTTGGCGCAGGCATCGATGGGTCAAGTGGGTTGCGGGCGGCTTGCTACTGGCTTTGATTGTCGCGGCCGGCGCGGTGGAGATTGCGCTGCGGCGCGCGGAGCCGTTCCTGCGAGCGCGGATTGTCGAATCGCTCGAGAATCGCTTCCATGCGCGGGTCGAACTGGATAGCTTTCATATTTCACTGGTGAACGGGCTTTGGGCGGAGGGCAAAGGCCTGCGCATCTGGCCGCCGGCTCACGTCGTGGGAGTTACGGTTCCAGCTGGTCAGGGCGAGCCGCTGATCCGGCTCGATGAGTTTCGCTTTCATGCGCCGCTGCGCTACCGTCCCGGTGTGCCGATCCATATCTCTGTGGTCGAGTTGAAGGGGCTGAACATTCATATCCCGCCCAAGTCGCATCTATCCGCGGGAAGCGAAAAAATTCCAGCTACCGATCTTGCCCCGCCGGCAAAAACCAGTGCGCCGCCAGGGTGGGGCGCCCAGATGGTCAGCTTTGAAGTGGACAAGATCGAATGCACCGGCGCGGAGTTGGAGATGGAAACCGACAAGCCGGGCAAGCTGCCGCTCGAGTTTGCCATCGCCCATTGGACGCTGACCGGCATTGCCAAAGGCGAGGCAATTGGTTTCGATGCCGAGTTGACCAATCCCCGGCCCAGAGGAACGGTGAAAACCACCGGCAGCTTTGCGCCCTGGAATATCGGCGGGTCGGCCGTGGATTTGGGCGCAATGCCGCTGCAAGGCGAGTACCGGCTGGAGCGCGCCGATCTGGCCAGCTTCAAAGGGATTGCCGGAACGCTCGACTCCACCGGGCGCTTTCAGGGCACGCTGCGCGATCTGACGGTGGACGGAGAGACGCGGACGCCCGACTTCCGGCTGACCCACTTTGGCAACGCCGTCGCGCTCACTACGCGCTTCCATGCGCAGGTGGACGGGACCAATGGCGACACCTGGCTCGAGCCGGTAGAGGCGACGCTGGGCCGTTCGCGCTTTACCGCGCAGGGCTCGATTACGCGCCTGCCGGCAGCGGTGGTCAACGGCGCGCGGCAGTACAATGGCCACGACATTGCGCTCACCGTCAATATCGAGCGCGGACGGATTGAGGATTTTCTGCGCCTGGCAGCCAAGACAGACAATGTGCTGCTGACCGGCGACCTGGCGATGAAGACCAGCTTGCTTATTCCGCCCGGTCCCGCGCCGGTGCATCAGCGGCTGAAGATGGATGGATGGTTTGCACTCTCGCGGGCGCAGTTCACGAGCGGCAAAATTCAGCAGCGGATTGCCGAGTTGAGCCTGCGCGGGCAGGGGCGGCCGGAGGAGCTGAAGTCGGTCGATCCATCGAGCATCCTGTCAAGCATGCAGAGCAGCTTTCAATTGGCCGGCGGGGTGATTACGCTGCCCGCCCTCAGCTTCACCGTGCCGGGCGCGGCGATTCAACTCCAAGGCGCCTATGGGATGGAGGGCGGAACGCTGAACTTTGACGGCGCCGCCAAGCTGGATGCGCCGATCTCGAAGATGGTGGGCGGATGGAAGGGCTTGTTGCTCAGTCCAGCCGACCGCTTGCTCAAGAAAGATGGCGTGGCGACCGAGGTGCCCATTCAGATTGCCGGAACGCGCGAGAAGCCGGAGTTCACCATCCAATTTGACCGCTTGAAGATCAGCGGAAAGCGGTAAGTTGCGGCTTGCGGTTGTTCATAAAAAAATGCGGCCTGGTTGGGGAATCCCAGGCCGCCACCGGAATTTTTTTATGATATGAATTCACGCATCCCCTCACCCTTCCCGCGAGAAAGGTGAGGCGCGCCCAACACTTTTATCTATCGGCTAAGCGCGGGTTCCAGGCGTTTGCGCAGAACCAGGCCCGCCAGTGCGCAGAGCCCCGTTCCCAGCAGCAGATAACTGCCCGGCTCGGGTGTAGGCGGAATCTCCTCGGGCGGAATATCGTACGACGTAATGTCAAAGCTTCCCATCGCCGATTCAAATCCGTAATCGCCATTGCCCAGGCTGTCGTACCATCCGTAGTAGTTGGGACCACCACCGCCAATCGAGTAAGAGAAGAATAGGTTGAGATAGTCCCCGCTTCCGAATTCGAAGAGCAGGCCTGCTTCGTCCAGATAAGCCCCGCTATTCTGATACAGGTCGAAGAGATCGTCGTATCCGATGCAGCCGACTCCCAACGGGCAACCCACCCCGCCATTGGCAGGGCCGCCAGGACCATTGGGATTCCAGATCAAAGTGATGGAGCCGGTATCGTCAGGGTCGGAGAATGTGCCGCTGCCGCTGTTGATCAGCCATGGATTGCCGGCGCCCTCATACGTGCCGACCAATGTGCCGGAGCCGGATACGCCGTCGTCCGAAAATGTGAAGTCGAACGAATCAGCCCTTGCCGCTGGGGAAAAGAGTATGGCCAGTGCCAATGCGAACAATACATACAATGGTCTCTTCATGCTTGCCTCCTGATGCCGTCCTTTGCGGCCTTTCCTGTGTCGCCGCCAATCTAGGGAAAACCATTCCTGCCGGCTGCATGCAACCAGCAGTTGAATAAGGTTAAGTGACCGGGCTGGAACCTGCCGCCATGCCCGGAAAGCGCAATTGAAAGATCTCAAGGGCAACTGCGGCATTCTGACTTGCGCGAGAGACCAGCGTGCGCGTTACCGGCGCCAACTCCATTTCATCCTTGGATTCCGCCGCGGGCGAAAAAGGTGCAACCCATTCCATCTCGACCGCCAAAAGGCTTTCCTCCGTTGTGCTGAAGCCCAGCCGTTCATAAAGCCGCCGCGCGCGATTCTCCGGCCTCACGGCCAGCGACAGCTTGGCTTTGGCCGCCGCGCACCGCTGCTGACAGAGCCGAATCGCCCAGTTCCCCAGCCCGCTGCCGCGATGCGCCCCCAGCACCGCAATGTCGACGATCCGCCAGCGCTCCGGCTGGCAGTCCACTAAAATTCTTCCCACCGGCGAGGAGCCGCGCGCCGCATCCCGCAGGCAAAGAATCGCATCCACCGCGTTGGGGAATCCATTCGAGTAGCTCTGCTTGCGCCACCGGTACTGCATTTCGATCAGCGACATGTAAAGCTCCGCATTCGGCTTAAAAGCGGCCAGATGCTCCTGAGACTCGGCAAAAAGCCGGAAGAGAAACTCCTCGTCCTCCGCCTCCGCGGGTCTCAGAAAGCAACGGGCTGTTTTGTCTTCGGCGGATGGATGCATGCGCCCCTTCTCAAGTGGATTGACTCGCTCACCAGTTGCGCAGCTTAGCTCCGCGAGGGGAAGATGCCTTGCAGCGCAATGATGAAATTCACCGTCAAATACGGCTGAATGTTCGCGTGCGGCAGATTGCCGCCCGCCGTGGAAACAGCGGTTGCCGCCAGCGTGCCGGTCGACGCATTCGACGTATACGTTTGAGTAAGAGCCGGTGGCCGCGCATCAGTGGCGGTTTCGGCCAGTATCTTGCTCGTTGGGTCGGCGCTGTTGCCTGGGCCGTTGTTCACATTCACCAGATGATTGTGTATCGGCATCTGATTGCTGAGCAGCGTCACGTTCTCCGTGCCGCCGTTTTGGCCAATCACATACGGACTCAAGCCGGCCCCATTGCCCTGATGAATCGGCACGCGCCCCTGCAGATCGGGCAGATTGAAAGTGGAAACACCGTTGCCGCCATAGGTGGTTCCCAGCAGGGCAAACAGCGCCGTGTTTTGCGAAATGGACATGGTTTGCCCGTTGCACAATGCCCAGCCGACCGGAGCAAAATTGAATCCTGTCATTCTGATCTCACCCAAAAACGGTTCTGACATGCTTCTTCTCCTTTGGTGATGCTGCGTTCACTTCAAGCCGCAAACAATAGCTTGCGGCAGCCAGTTTGCCGACAAAAGCGCTTTGTGCCGGGAAGCGCCGCAGCGCCTCCCTGATGCCAGATAAAAAAGGCCCCATACCCTCCTGTTACAGGCAGGCCAATGCGGTCGATATCGCCACATAGGGTGAAGAATTTGTCTGTGTATACTCAAGGGTGAGAATATCGCCGGCATTCACTGAAAAAGTATGAGTGGTATCGCTGCAGATAGCCTTGCCTCCGGATGGAGTTGCAGCCGTGCATGCCATGGAAGTGCTGACCCCATTCTTCAGAACCGTAAATGTCGAGGAGTCGGCCGCATCAGTATAGTAATTGTAAGTTCCTATTTCCAGATAACTTACCGTGCATGCAGCGGGAAGAACAACGCCATTGAAGTAGCCACCTGAATCATAGACGCCATTGTTGGTAGGGTCCAAGGACGCCGTATTGTTTGGAGCGAGATAGAAGGGACCGTTACTGAGTGGATTATCGAAACTCATCGTGAAGAGGAATCCAGTCGGACCGGCGGGGCCAGTTGGACCAGCCGGGCCCGTATCGCCCGTCGGGCCAGTTGGGCCTTGTGCGCCAGTCGATCCAGTGGGGCCTTGCGCGCCGGCGGGGCCCTGGGGAATGACGAAATTCAAGACCGCCGCGCTGCTGGTTCCCGAGTTGCTCACGCTGGCATTCGAGCCTGATGCGCCGGTCATGGTCGTTCCAATAGAGACGGTTGCCGCCGTGCCGGATGCGCCTTGTGGACCCTGTTGCCCTTGTGGGCCTTGTTGACCTTGTGGTCCAGTTTGACCCTGAGGGCCTTGTGCTCCCTGTGCCCCTGGTGTTCCCTGTGCACCTGGAGTCCCTGGAGTCCCTGGTGTTCCTTGTGGGCCCTGCGTTCCCTGAGGGCCTTGCGCTCCCTGAGGGCCTTGTGGACCCTGCGGACCGGTCGCGCCCTGCGCGCCAACCACCGCCCAGCTTGTGCCCACTTCACCTGCCACGCAGAGCG
The DNA here is from genome assembly GCA_964644105.1 of uncultured Occallatibacter sp. Classification (GTDB taxonomy): domain Bacteria; phylum Acidobacteriota; class Terriglobia; order Terriglobales; family Acidobacteriaceae; genus Telmatobacter. The sequence continues at coordinate 15,130 of CAZXVX010000048.1, forward strand.
AGGTGGAAGCCACAATGCGCACCGCGCCCGTGGTTGTATTCACACAGGCTTGGATATTCGTCGCAGCCGGCGCGGCCCATGCCGCCGAGGCTGTGAAGATCAATACGGCAAGAATGCCTAAACTCTTTTGCGAGGTCATTGAATCCTCCGGGGAAGTTGCTGTGGGTAGTTGGGATGACGGGCAATTTTGAGACCGGAAAAACCTCGGGCAAAACTGCGCTCCAACCCGAAAAGCAGGATTTTTGCCAGCCTGAACCATTGTTGGATAGGAGGAAATCTGGCCCCCGCCGCGTGCGACGTTGAATATCCTCAAAATAGACAACCAATGTGATCTGTGTCACATCGCAACAGTCAACAAACCATTAGTATCCTAACCTTGCAGCTCCGCGCAAGCCTTTTTTGCATATTTATGTGAATTTATTTGCAGCCCCGATTCCGTGTTCGCCTTCGCGCGGCTCCCGGCCTTGCCTTGATTGCGCGGGAAAAACCTCTTCGTCTTCCTTTATAATCAGGCGATGTTTCATGACCGCTGCCTATCCCTCAGCCAGCGAAGTGCATGAAGGAGACCGCAATGCTTCGAGTTTTTTCCTCTCTCCGTCTCGCCTTGGTTCTGCTGCTGAGTGCCGCCGCGCTCCTGTCTGCCGCGCAAAAGCCTGCCGCCAAAACCGCGCGGCGCGCCCCGCACAGCGCTGCCCCTGCCGCCACAGCCGAGCGCGACTGGTGGAAGAACGCGGTGATCTACGAGATCTATCCGCGCAGCTTTCAGGACTCGAATGGCGACGGCATCGGCGATCTGAACGGCATCACCGCGCGGCTGGACTACCTGAAGAAGCTCGGCGTCGACGCCATCTGGCTGACGCCCTGCTATCCTTCGCCGCAGGTGGACTTCGGCTATGACATCGCGGACTACGAGAAGATTGATCCTCAATACGGCACGCTGGCCGACTTTGACCGGCTGGTGACTGAAGCCCGCAAGCGCCAGATTCGCATCCTGATGGACATGGTGATGAATCACTCCTCCGATCAGCACCAGTGGTTCAAGCAAGCGCGCTCCTCGCGGACCAATCCGTATCGCGACTGGTATATGTGGCAGGATGGCAAGGGCGAGACGGCCACAGACCCCGGCGAGCCGCCCAATAACTGGGAGTCGCTCTTCGGCCACTCGGCATGGCAGTGGGACCAGGCCACGCGTCAGTATTACTATCACCGGTTCTATGCCCAGCAGCCGGATCTGAACTGGAACAATCCCAAGGTGCATGAGGCCTTCAAAGAGATCATCGGCTTCTGGCTCAAGCGCGGCGTGGGCGGCTTCCGTTTTGACGCCATCACCGCGCTCTACGAAGATCCAACCCTGGCGGACGACGGCGTCGTCAAGGACAAGGACGGCAATCCCGTCACCAACGCCTACGGCGATCCGCAACTGGATAACGCGAAGACCGACAACCTGCCCGGCGTGCATGATGTGATCGAGGAGATGCGCGCCCACGCCGACACCTTCAGCTCGGCGGCCTTTCCCGGCACGCGCGTGCTGATCGGCGAGACCTATCTGACCAACGTCGCCGAGCTGGCCAAGATGTATGGACCGGCCGACAAGCCGGAGTTTCATCTGCCGATGGATACGCAGGTGGCCTTCATCAACAGGTTAGATGTGGCCGCCTTCCGCGCCAAACTGAACGACGTGGAGACCAAGATCGGCGATCATACACCGCTGCTGCTCTTTGACAACCACGACAATCCACGCCTGCAGGCGCGCTATGGCGATGGCGCGCATGACCTGGAGATTCAGTGCGCGCTCGCGGCGGTGCTGTTTTTGAGCCGGGGCGCGGCCCAGTTCTATTACGGCGATGAGATTGGGATGCTGACCACCCCGCCCACGCGCAAGGAAGATGTGAAAGATCCGATCGGCATTACTGGCTGGCCCAAAGAAAAGGGACGCGACGGCGAGCGCACACCCATGCAGTGGGACGCCGGCCAGAATGCCGGCTTCACGCACGGCAAGCCATGGCTGCCCGTGCCGCCCAGCGCGGCCACGCTTAATGTGGCCGCCGAGAGCCGCGATCCCAACTCGCTGCTCAACTGGTATGAGAATGTGATCCGCATCAAGAAAACGATTCCGGCCTTCGAGCACGGCCGCAATACCATGCTGGATACAAAGAACGACAAAGTCCTGAGTTGGATGCGCAAAGTGCCGGAAGGACCGCCGGTGGTGGTCAGCGTCAACTTTACCGCCCAGCCGCAAACCGTCCGCTTGAGCGTTCCGGGCTTCAACGGCAAGCTCAAGACTCTGCTCAAGACGCCGGGCGAGGCGGAGCCGGAGTCATTGCAAACCATTCAACTTGGGCCATACGGAGTCTATGTGGGTAAGGTTTTGCAGCGCTGAGAAGGTTGGCAGGCTGGGACGACAGTCAGGTTTTGAAAAGGCACGACTTTAGTCGTGCCAATAAAGCCTTAGAATCAACAGGGCTTTAGAGCTTATCGGTACATTGCAAATTTACTCTTGCTGATCTTAAAACGATTCTTATGGACTGACGGCTCCAACGCTTTTCCGCATGGTTGAGAGCTCGACGTGGACCAGGAGGTCCACGCCACAGCCGACCGGGAGGTCGGCGCTACAATTTACGGAGGCGCTACAATTTACGGATAAGTTCTTAGCCCCTGCAGGAAGGTTTTCACTCGCCAAAGCCAATGAATGGCTCCAAAGACGCGCGCCAGTGAGCCAGCTTTTCTTCCCTTGTAATTCGCGCGCAAGCCGGACTGGTCGAGTCCAGCACCCGCTGAGGAATCAATGGCCGTTCAGCGAGCAGCGGCAGTGCCTTGCGCCGAAATAACCTCTCCGCCGGCTGGCCGTTAAAGCAGATCAATTCGATGCGCGCGTGACTTGCGAGGAACCGGCGGAAGTCATTCGGCTCCACGCTTTCCATCAAGATCTTTGCATCGCTGCTTCCAGCGCGTTCGGCTGTCTTGCAAACGTCCCACAGCGCAATGCCGCTCCGGCGCAGCATTTCCAGCCGCTGCGCATAAGCCAGATCCGGCGTGGCGCCGATCAACTCTCCCATCATCCACCAAAAACAGTTTCTAGGATGAGCGTAGTATTCGCCTGCCTCGATCGACTTCACACTGGGCAGCGTGCCCAGAATCAACACGCGCGCCTCCGCCGTCTCGACCGCATCAAAGCTGAGGCATCTCATCGCGAGTATCTCGCTCCGTGCCCATGAACAAAGTTCAGCAATCGCAAGAAGAGCAGCAAAATGGCCACAGATACGGCGCAAACCAGCAGCAACCGGGCGCGGCGCGGCCGCGGCAATTTTGCGCGGCGAGAGTGGGAGGCGCGGCTCATAGGCAAAATGAACAGGGATTCCAAAGGGTCGTACGCGGGAAAGCCGCTGCTCTTCGCGCTATTTTCGCACATTTTTGAAAACTTTAATGACAACAGATTTTTTCGGCGCTCGTTTTGCAGCTAAGGTTTTTAAATGAATGGACGATAGCGTATGCATGAAAGTGTGGTTGCGGCGCCCGTGGGACAAAAGGGCCGACTCCCGAAAGAGGGCTGATAGTTCCATAGAATGAGGAGGTTGACCATGAAGGGTAGACTGCTGATTGTTGAAGATGAACCGATTGTTGCATTGGACCTGAAACAGGAGGTCGAGCAACTGGGGTGCGAGGTGCTGGGCGTGGCCGAGAGCGCCGATGAAGCGCTGGTGGCGGCTGGAGTTCACCGTCCCGACCTGGCGCTGATGGATGTGCGCATTGTGGGCAGCGTCGATGGAATTCAAACCGCCGGCCTGCTGCGCGCCGCCTACCACATTCCCGTGATCTTCCTGACCTCCTATAGCGATGAGAGCACGATCTCGCGCGCCGCCAAAGAGATGCCCTACGGCTACTTGACCAAGCCCTTTCAGAGCGGCGAACTCAAGGCGACGCTGCAAGTCGCGCTGCACAAGGCCAAGGAAGATGAGCGGCAGAGCGCGGCGCATCGCAAACTGCAGGCCACCGTGGGCGGAATGCGCGAAGGCGTGCTGATGCTCTCTGCCGAAGGGCGGGTCGAGTTCATGAACCCCTCCGCCGAGGCGCTCTCCGGCTGGACGCTCTCCCGCGCCAAAGGCCGTTCGCTCAGCGATGTCCTCACCCTCACCGACGCCAACCAGACTCCTGCCAATCCGCTCGCCGGCATCAGCAAGCAGCAGGATGCCATCTCCACCGAGGAGTTTGGCTGGAGTCTGACCCAGCCCGATGGCTCCAAATTGCGCGTGGATTTGAGTGTGTCGCCTTTGGCCTCGTCGGGCGGGCGCAAGGGTTTTGTGCTTACCCTGCGCGACGCCGCCGAGCGCATGCGCTCCCAGGCCATCGAGGAGACTCTCGATGAGGCGCACTCGTTTGATCAAGCGCCCACGGCCATGGTGCAGTTGGATGCAAATGGCTGCATCGTGCGCGTCAATCAGGCTTTGCAACGCGAGTCCGGAATCCCCGCCGAGAGCCTGATCGGCCGTTCGCTCACCGGGCTCAGCATGGACCCCGACCCGCGCATCGCCCGGGATCTGATGCATACCCTGCTGCAAGGGGGCACCTTCATGGCCACGCCCAGGCCGCGTCTGGTCAACTAGGGGCATTGTGACCGAGGTATCGAATGGCGCGCCGGCCTCCCGGCCGGCGCGCGCGCGGGCTCTCCCCGTCCGCACTTGCCCATTGCGGAGGATCGATTCACGCTGCCCGGCCAGGATTGCTTATTTCCCGTTTCAGGCTCGCTGATCTTCACGTCCTCTGTTGGGATCAATTTTGTAATTCTTAATGAACTTCTGCATTTTTCTTCGCTCAGCACGATACTGTAGTGGCTGAGCTGCTCGTAATCCTATGCCAAAGCTCGGCAATCAAACCAGGGACTTCCTCGAAACGCTGAATTCTGAACCCTGGAGGCATCGATGTCAAACATCGAAGATTTGCGTCCAA
>CAZXVX010000049.1:0-19907 GCA_964644105.1 uncultured Occallatibacter sp.
CTTCCGATCTAGATGCCTGCCAGCCTGCCGCTTTCCATCACCGCGCTGGCCTCCTGGTGCAGCTACGACGATTGGATCGCGACACTGCCCGTCGATGAGGCCGTACCCATGCTCTTCCGCATGGAGCCCGACCGGCGCCGCGCCCGCCCTGACCGCCCTGAATTGCGCATCCGAGAGCCGCTCTGCACCGGCAGTGTCGGCATCTCCACCCATGAACCCTGGCCGGAAGAGATGGCCGATAAACGCATTTACATCTTCGCCGATCGCGGCTGGCGCAATGACTTATCATTGTTATCCGACAGGAAACTTCCATGAATCGTCGCATCTCTTTCGCGTCTTTGCTGCTCGTTCTTCTCACGGTCCTCTTCACCGCGCAAGCCTGTGGGCCGGATTTCTTTCCCGATGTCTTTGTGCGCAAGATGCGTCCGGACTCACCCAAAGATTTTGCCGCCGGCAAACTGGGCGTGCTGCTGCCCACTTATCCCCGCGCCGATCTCGCCGTGGCCTTCCGCTACCTGAACGGCGGCAGCCTCAGCGCGAGTGAGCAGAAGGCTTATCAGCCGACCTATGAATTGAGCGATCCAGAATTGGAGAAGCAATGGGACGCCGAAAGAGCTGCACGGGAAAAGCAGCCCGATCCCGCCAAAGAATGGGCAGTCGCCCGCGCCAAGTATGCCGCGCCCGCGCCTAAGGTCGATCCGAATGCGACCACTGCACATCCGCAGCCGGATGGCGCGACCTTTGAGAATGACTATTCGAATTGTCTCGGCGATGGCTTTGAAACGGCAGTGGAAACACTGCACGCAAGAGCAAAGGTTTGGGGCGATAACAGCCCAGCCTTGGCCGATTGGATCAGCGGACAGGATGCAGTCTTTGCCAACTGCTCAGGGAAAGCTTTCACCTTTCCCTCGTTAACGCCGCCTGATGCCCCAGCTCTCTTGAAGGCTGACCGTGTTTATCAGTTCGGCGCTGCTGAGTTTTATGCCGGCAAATTGGAAGACGCCCGCGCCGGCTTTGAAAGCATCGGGAAAGACGCCACATCACCTTGGCAGGGAATTGCCCGCTATATGGTGGCGCGCTGCATGATCAGACAGGCCTTTGCCGGGCGCACGGATTTTGATGAGGACAAAAATCCAACGTATGATCGAGAGCAAATTCGTATAGCAGTTGGCTACCTGGAATTGCTACTGAAAGATAAGCCGCAAAATATCTCTCGCAATGCAATTTTGAATTTGCTTGATCTGGCTCGTTTGCGCAGTGATCCTAATGCGCAGCTTCACCTGCTTTCAACAGACCTCGCCGGACCCAAATCCGATCCGCGCTATCAAACGCATTTGACCGATCTTACCTGGTATCTCAACATAAAGCTCAATCCATTGCCATTGCGCCAAGATACGAGTGACTATGGATTTCAATTAGGTCAATCGCAGGACGATCCTAATGTTTCTCCGACACAAGCCCAAAAAGATGCCGTCTTCAGCAAGACTTACCGCGATCTCGCTTCGTTGCGCTCTTCCTCTGTGCTTGTCGATTGGCTCATCACCTTCCAATCACCAGCCAAGGAAGCTAAAGCTCATGCGCTCGCCGAATGGAAGAAGACGCATCAGATCGATTGGCTTCTGGCCGCTATCACCAAAGCCACAGAGAAAGACTCCGAGGCCGCAGATCTAGCAGCCGCCGCCGAGCAGATCAAGCCCGAATCTCCCGCCTGGGAGTCCATCACTTATCATCGCCTGCGTCTGCTCATCTCTCTGGGTCGCGCGCAAGAGGCGCGGACGCTCCTCGACCAAACTCTCCCGCAAATCAAAGCCGGAGGCCGCGACTCCTCGCTGAGCCTCTATCTCGGCCTGCGCATGAAAACCGCAGCCAACCTGAACGAAGCTCTCGCCTACGCCCCGCGCAAGATTCTCATTCAAGCTTCCGAGTCGCAATCCGCACTCGACGAATGTGTCAACGTGATGAAGAACCCCAAACGCGTTTACGACTGCAAAAAGGAGATTCATCCCCTCCAGTTCAGTGACGATGCGGCCGGCTTCTTCAACGCTCAAGCTCCACTCGCCGTACTGGTTCAATCCGCGCAATCGGAAGCGCTGCCCGCGCAATTGCGCCGCTCCGTGGCCATGATGGCCTGGGTGCGCAGCGTCCTCCTCCACGACGACGCCTCTGCTGCTAAACTCTTCCCGCTTCTGCCGGAGAAGCTGCAACAGCAGGCTGGCCCCGGCACAGGCTTTCATCCGCTGATGACGCTGCTGCGCAACCCCGGCCTTCGCCCTTATCTCGACGCCGGAGTTCAGCGATCTTACTCCTATGACTTCGTAGAAAGCTACCGGGATAACTGGTGGTATCGGGATTTGGCCGTCAATGATTACGGATATAATCCGCCTTTGCTCGATAAACACTCCGCGGCCTTTTTGACCCCAGCCCAGCAAGCTGATGAGGACCACGAAATCGCCGAGCTGATCAAGCTGGGTGGCGCTCAAGCCACATTGGGCGAGCGAACCCTGGCTTACGCCAACGATCACCCCACCGACCCGGACGTTCCAGAATCTCTCTACTTGGTTCTGCGCATGATTCGCTACAGCCGAGACGAATACAGCTTTTTGGATCAATCCCCTGAGAAAAAACAGCCAGAGAGCAAGGAACAAGCCATCCAGAAAGCAGCCGCGCGCCTGTTGCGCCAGCGCTATGCAGCCAGCCCATGGACCAAAAAGGCCGCGCCCTACGCTGGTTAAATTCGCGCTCTCATGGAATCAGCAGCCAGTCGGTATCGGCTGTGGCACACGCGTCCCGAACAACCGGCAGTTTGGGCGGCAGTCTGAAGAAAGTTCCTGCCGCGGCGTAAGGCCAGGGATCAGAAAAGCGCTGGTTGAGGTTCGTGGGTGCGCCCCCCCCGTTTGGGAGCTGCGAATCCACGAACCTTCCCCACTTCAAGGTTACGGTTTCGTCGCCAAAATCAGCGGCGAAGGTCCATGCGTGGCCAGCGTTCGCGCATCTTTGAATCCAACTGCCTGCAGCCAACCACTGATCTCCTCAAACGAGAATGTATCGCCGCAATCGGTGTTCACCAGCATATTGACGGCGAAGGTGAGGCCGTTCAGCGGGCCGGTGCGCTCGGCATTCACCAGGAACTCGGCGATCACAATGGTTCCGCCCGAGGCCAGCGCGGTAAAGGTCTTCTTCAACAGAGCTTTGCTCCGCTCCACACCCTCACTGTGCAGAATATGACCGAGCGTCGCCACATTGTGCCCACTGCCAAAGTCCGCCTCCTGCAAGTCGCCCTCGTTAAAGCTGAATCGCTCCGTCAATCCAAAGCGCTCAACCGTCGCGCGCGTCACCGGAATCACGCCATGCCAATCGACGGCGGTCACGCGCACCTCGGACGAACTCTGCGCCAGCGCGATCCCCCACACTCCAGAACCGGCTGCCAGATCCAGAACGCTTGTCGGCCCACTGAAGGCCAGATGCTGCGCCAGCTCCTTCGCCACGTTGTAGCTCATGGGGAAGATGTCGTTGACAAACGCCTGAAAGAACTCACTGCCCGGACCCTGCTGATTGACCGCGGCGGCGGGGCGTCCGGTGGCCACGATCTCATTCAATTTGAGCCACTTGGGCATCAAGTGCTCGCTGCTGTGGCGAATCAGCCCGCCCTGAAAGCTGGGCTTGGTGCTGACCAGAAAGGCGGCGCTTTCCGGCGCCAGCGCGTATTTTTCGCCCTCTTTGCGCAGGAAATCAAAGCCAACCAGGAAGTTCATGATCGCGCTCAAGCCGCGCCGGGATGCGCCCGTAGCCTCATGCATCTCTTCAATCGACTTGGGCCCGCTGTCCAAAACGTCAAATACATGGTGGCGGATAGCCGCCTCAAGCACCAGGGGTGGCGCATACGCAAAGGCAAACTGATAGATGCGCTCAGGAGTGACCGGAGCGCCAACTTCTGCGGACATTTTTCTGACCTCAATTGCTGGGGTGGGTTGGGGAAAACCGTAAAAATTCTTCGCAGAACGCGGGAAGTTCCACGAAACGACCTGTAACCTATAGACCAGATGCGCGTTCTGCGGCTTAGATTCATTTTCCCTCTTCCAGAACGAGAAATTAACCTGGCAAGTTCACCGGATACGAACCACCGCAAAGAATGCGAAGAGTCTGGTGCCCGTCTTTGTTGGAAAGTTACGATGCTGAAAACTTTCGGTGCGCTACTCGCCCACGCCACAGGACCGGTCACTGCAACGAAAAATAGGATTAAGTTTGATAGATAAGGCGAGTATTGTATATATAATGGCTATATGGACGTGTACTCCATGCTGGATGGGCAGGGCTTTGTCTGGGATAGCGATAAAGCTGCCATCAATATCTCGCGGCACGGCATTCGCTTCGAGCAAGCCCGCGAGGTATTTCTGGATCAGTTAGCCCGCTACGAAGATGCCAGCCCCCAGGAAGAGGCGCGGCAGGCATGTATAGGCCTCACAGCCGACTATCGATTGCTGTACGTCGTCCACGTGATTCGCCAAGGAGATGTGCTCCGCCTTATCTCCGCACGTCTTGCGGAACCGGCGGAAAGGAGACGCTATGAGAATGACTGAACGGATCAAACGCAATATGCAGCCCGACAAACCCATGACCCTGATCTCCCTTCGTCTTCCCGATCACGTGATCGATGATCTCAAAGAGGTCGCTCCGTCGCTTGGTTTTGGGGGCTATCAAGCTCTCATCCGGGCCTACATCTCGAATGGACTCCGCAAACACCTGGCCGAGAGGGAAGCGCAACGGGCAAAGGACAGCACCGTCGAGGAGTTCAGCCAGAGACTTAGGTCTCATGGTGTGCCAGAGCAGGCGATTCAGGAAGCCGTGGCCGAGATGAGAGTAGGAAGAAACTGACCACTCGCCCGGCGGTTTACACATCTCTTGATTGATGAAACCAAAGCGCTATGCATCCTTGGATAATCCGGCTGTTCATGAACATGGCTGATGGAGGTTCGAGGATTCTCGGTTTGAAAATCTGCAGATGGGACATGGCCCACCCGCTGCGAATTTTATCCTAACCGCTCGGGTTTATGGTACTCTGCTCTCATGCCAACCGTCTTGAGATTGGGGAGTTTGCGCGTCATGATCTACCCCAACGACCATTGGCCAGCGCACGTTCACGTTATCGGACAGGGAAACTGCGCCATCTACAACTTGAATTGTCCGGCTGGCCCCCTGAGTTTGCGGACAAATTTCGGTTTTTCAGATCGCCAGTCGCACGAGATTCAAGTGAAATTACTGGATCACATCGCCGAATTGTGCAGCGCATGGGAGGAAATACATGGATGAGCATGAAGAATTTCTGGAAGCCAATCGCAGAGGGCAAGAGATGCTGGCTACCATTCCCCACGCCGTCAGCGCCCGTTATGATCGGCGCATCGGACGCGTGGTGGTGGGCCTGAGCAATGGGCTGGAGATTTCCTTCTCGCCGCGCAATGCGCAAGGGCTGGAGACGGCTACTTGGGAGCAGTTGCGGGAGATCGAGATTGACCCGCCGGGCTATGGTCTTCACTTTCCCGCGCTGGACGCTGATCTGTACATTCCGGCTCTGTTGGAAGGTGTCTTCGGATCGAAGCGATGGATGGCCGCGCGCCTCGGAGAGCTGGGCGGCAAAGTTCGCAGCAAAGCGAAGGCGCAAGCCTCCCGCACAAACGGTCGTTTGGGCGGCAGACCGAAGAAAGTTGCTGCGGCAGCGTAAGGTCGGGGACCAGAGAATAGGGAATAGGGAATAGAAAAACGCTGGTTGGGGTTCGTGGTCTCCCATGTCTGAAAATCCAGACATGGGGCACCCAGCATTTATTGGTCAGATGTGGGCCACCGACCCACCTGCCTCCGGTTGCGATACAATTTCTGCATCATGGCGAATTGGCTAGACGATCAATGGAAACAGATTCGCGGACATCTGAAATACGATATCCTCAGAACCGCTATCTTGTTCCTCGCAGGAAGCGGGATCATTGCGGCGTGCAGCGGAATGCTTCATAAACGTTTTCAAGGTCTCGACTCCGATTGGATCGTCTTTGGGGCCATATTTTGCTGTTCTTTTCTTGTGTTTGCGCTCTCACTGTTTCGTTTTGTGCCAAAGTCTCCCGACAAAGAAAACCAATCTTCGAACCGATTAGAGATAGATTCTTTGAGCGAGACTATACAGCTTGGTGCACTTTGGACCGTACCGACTTCTATCTATTACAATCTGTCGATTGAGTTGCTGGATATTGCTAATGAGAACGAGGTCACAATCGAACTAAATTCAAATTCAATCCAATACGCAGGAGCGAACGTCAAGACGGTTGAAAAACGTCTTGGCCTTGGCGCTGGGAGATATATCCTGCCAAGAGCTTCTGTGGCCTACGGCGACGACAGCATCTGCCACTGGAATCTCGGCGAATCTTCGTTTGGTGGATTCTTTGTCTATCTGATCCATGCAAATAAATTCACCAATGAGGCAACGATCGGCATCTTTGCCATTGATGCCTACTTGCCAAAACTGGAGCCGTCAGAGGCCAGTGCATCCAAAAAGACATAGATACTACTTTGCCTGGTAACAAAGGGCAGATCGCTCATATCCGGATTCTTAAACATGGGAAGGTTTCCAAGCCAACCGGTGGAGACAGACTATAGCATTCTTCTGACTGAATTGTCGCCAATTCAGAAACAGCTCCACTTCCCTGACCCTGACCCTGATCTCTGATCCCTGCTAAACTCGTACCGTGCCTGCCGAATCCAAACCGCCCGTCTTCCTGCTTGACACGATGAGCTTCATCTTCCGCGCCTACCACGCCATGCAGCACTCGCGGCCGATGTCTACCCGCGCGGGGCTGCCCACGGCGGCGGTCTTTGTCTTCGTCAACATGATCAAAAAGCTGCGCCAGGACTTTCAGCCGCGGCTCTTTGCCGCTGTCTTTGACATGAGCGGCGAGGTCTTTCGCGACGAGCGCGCCCGCTCCATGAAGCCGCTGCGCAAGTGGAACGGCAAGACGCAGAGCTTTGACGAGGTCAGCTATGAGGGCTACAAGGCCAATCGCGCCGCCATGCCGGAAGATCTGCGCCGCCAGATTCCCTACATCCGCCGCGCGCTGGAGGCCCTGCGCATCCCGATCCTGGAGGCCGAGGGCTTTGAGGCCGACGATGTGATCGGCACGCTGGCCCGCGAGGCCGCCGACCGCGAGCACGAGGTCTTCATCATCAGCGGCGACAAGGACATGATGCAGCTTGTCACGCCCGCCGTCAAAATCCTCAACCCGCAAAAGGACAACCTGATCCTCGACCCCGCCAAAGTGGTTGAAGTGCTGGGCGTTCCGCCGGAGAAGGTTGTCGATGTGATGGCCCTGCGCGGCGACGCGGTGGATAACGTTCCCGGCGTTCCCGGCGTGGGCGATAAAACAAGCGTAAAACTCATTGTCGAATTTGGCAGCGTTGAGGCTGTGCTCGATCATGCCGCCGAGATCAAGGGCAAGATCGGCGAATCCATTCAGCAGAACCGCGACGCCGCACTGCTCTCCAAAGAACTCGTCACCATCGATTGCCATGTTCCGCTCACGCTTGACCTGGCTGCAATGCAAACCCAACCGCCCGACCTCGAAGCCTGCCGCGAGCTGTTTACCGAGTTGGAGTTCACTTCGATGCTGCGCGATCTGGCGCCCGATGAAACCGCACCGTTCGTCGAGTTGATTGATGCGCCGACCGAAGAACAGGCCAGCAAATTCTACGCCGCCGCGCAGGCCCATGGCTTTGCCTTCGCGCTCAATGCCAAACCGTCCGCGCCGGAAGCTGAAGACGATCCGCCGCAAAATTTGTCGCTACTGGACGTGGCCGAGGCCGCGGAAGAGAGAGCGATATTTACTGCTGGAGTTTGCGCGGAACCAACAACTGCGCTGCAACTTCCGCTGTCCCCGCAACTGCGCTCACTGCTCGAATCCGCCGACGTTCCCAAGCAGACCCACGATTGCAAGACCGCGCTCCATCTGCTCGCCGCGCAGGGCGTTCATTTGCAAGGCGCTCTGGACGATTCGATGCTGCTCTCCTACGCGCTCAATCCAACCCACGCCACGCAAGCGCTGGCCGACGTAGCCGCGCGCCACTCACAGCCCGCGCCCTCCACGCTCGCAGCGGGCGCATCGGCGATCCGCGCGCTGGTTCCGGCACTGAAAGCCGAAGTCGAAAAGGGCGGCCTGGAGCAGGTCTACGCGATGGATTTGCAGCTTGCACCGGTCCTCTTCCGCATGGAGCAGGCCGGTGTGCGCATCGATCTGGGCGTGCTGGACGGGCTTTCCCGGCGCTTTGCCGTTGAAATGACTCGCGTCAGTGAGCAGATCTTCGCGCTCTCAGGGCGCCGCTTCAACATCAACTCGCCCAAGCAGCTTGGCGAAGTGCTCTTCACGGACTTGCATCTGCCCGCTCCGGCTAGTCGAGGCAAAGGAAGAGCCGTCTCCACCGCGCAGGATGTGCTGGAAAATCTGGCCGAAGGCCACGAAGTTCCAAAGCTTGTGCTGGAATTCCGGCATTTATCCAAGCTCAAATCAACCTATATCGACGCGCTGCCGCTCTTGGCTGACGCCGACTCCCGCGTCCACACCACCTTCAACGCCGCCGCCGTCGCCACCGGCCGCCTCTCCTCGGTCAATCCGAACCTGCAAAACATTCCCACCCGCACCGAACTGGGCCGTGAGATTCGCGCAGCCTTTACCGCCGCGCCCGGAACCCACCTGCTCTCCGCCGATTACTCGCAGATCGAACTGCGTCTGCTCGCCCACTTCAGCGGCGATCCGCTGCTCACGCGCGCCTATCAGAACAACGAAGACATTCACACGCTCACCGCCAGCGAGGTCTTCGGCGTGCCCGCCGCCGAGATGGACAAACAGACCCGCAGCCGCGCCAAGGCCGTCAACTTCGGCATCGTCTACGGCATCTCGCCCTTCGGCCTCGCCAATCAGCTCGGCATACCGATGGCCGAGGCCAAGGCCTACATCGAGCGCTACTTTGCGCGCTACGCAGGCGTGCAGGCATTCATCGAAAAAACCCTCGAAGAGACGCGCAAGACGGGCAGTGTGCGTACGCTCTTCGGCCGCCTTCGGCCCATCCCCGACATGGAGAGCCGCAACCCCAACCAGCGCGGCTTTGCCGAGCGCACCGCCATCAACACGCCGCTGCAAGGCACCGCCGCCGACCTCATCAAGCTGGCCATGATCTCGCTCGACCGCAAGCTCGCCGAGCGGAAATTGAAAACCCGCATGGTCCTCCAAGTCCACGACGAACTGCTCTTTGAAGTCCCTGCGAACGAGACGGCTGAAGTCGAAGCCCTGGTCCGCGCCGAGATGGAAGGCGTGGTCAAGCTCAATGTGCCGCTGATCGCCGACCTGAAATCCGGCAGCAATTGGCGGGATATGAAATAAATCTACAAACAGCAATGAGCGCAAAAAAATCGCGCTGTTCTGTCCCGGTGCTGAGAACTGCCGCGAACTCGCTAACTTGCGATTTCCGCGAAGCGGAAGCTAACTTGCTGGATTTGTTCACAAAACTTTTTATTGGCATCTTGTTCACAGGAAGTGCAGTGTACGGCAAGTGATTTTCATAGGGATTAAAATTGCTTTGCGCTTTGCAAAATGGCGAGATATTCAAAGCTGATTACCATTTCATTCTGTAAGAGTTGGCCGACTTGAACGGACATCGATTGCCGTTTACAGGATAAAAACAGCGAACCAACTTTCAGACAAAATCCACTGGAGTGCCGGTTGTCCGCACCGCGAAAAAAACGCCGGGGCCATTGGAGCCCCGGCGATGCGCGTGCAACGCAATGAAAGTCTTTGGCCTGCCCGGCATCTCAGCCGGGAAAGGCAAACTTCAAGCCCGCGCGTTTTTCTAGCGCGGGTGACGCCGAAAGCCTGCTCTGAGCGCTACCGAAGGGGCGCGGCTGACTCCTCCTCAGGTGCTCCGAATCAAAGACCAACGAACCCGCTGCGAGCGAGCAGCGAGCGTTTGGCCCCACCGCAGGTGGCTAGGCGGCGTTCTCGATACGGGCTACCTGCGGCGAACTCAACTGCTGGCGCAAGCTGCCAGCCAAGTCAGCCACCACCCGCATCCGCTCGGCGGCGGGCGCGGGGATGTCGCTGCCGTTGAGCGCCAGTTGCGAGTGCAGCAAGAGGCCGGCGACAGTCGACTTCAGCTCGGTTTCAATGGCGGCGGCGGCGGCGCGGCGGGCCAGCGTCTGCTCCCGCTCACGGCGATGCAGCGCGGCGCGAATCTCGCGGATCAGCCGCGAGGCGCCGGAGAGGGCAAAGTTGATCTGCAGCGGAATGGCCAGGCTGGCATGATCCCAAATCGCCTCGGCCGAGGCCGGATCGCATTCGGTCATCGTCTCATCCACCACCACGGCGGCGTACTCGCGGCGGCGCAATGCGGCCAGCGCGGCCTTGCGTCCGTCGGCCACCTCGACCTCCATGCCCAGTTGCGCTGCTACTACGGCGGCGCAGTTGCGGGCGCCTTCGATTCCGGTCACAATCAGTATGCTCATTCCAAACTCCTCATGCATGCCCCCCCGGTCTTCGGCTCAGGGCGAATGTGCGGCTCGCGGCCGGTCTTCCCGGCTGGAGCAGTGGTTATTCCCGTAATTAACCTATCGGCGTGATTGGTTCCGGCTTGAATCTCAAAAAAATCACTCTTCCCGAAGCGGGTCGGCGATACCGTACTCTTTCAGCTTCCGGTAAAGGGTGGTCTTGCCAATGCCCAGCAGCTTGGCGGCCTGCAGTTTGTCGCCGTTCAGCGCGCGGATGGCGCCCAGAATCGCCGAGCGCTCCATCTCCGCCAGCGTGGTCAACTGCTGCCCTTCGCCCTCGGAGGTCTGCTCGCCGGCCACCGCTGAGCGCCGCGCCTCCAGCCCCTGCTGCTGAAGCTGGGTCGGCAGGTCGCCCAGGTGCAGAATCGGCCCTGAAGAGAGCGCGCAGGCCCGCTCAATCGAGTTCTCAAGCTCGCGCACATTCCCCGGCCAATCGTGGCGCATCATGGTGCGCAGCGCCTCGTCGCTCAGCGTGAACTTGGTGCCATGCTCACGGCTGATCTGATCCAGAAAATGCGCCGCCAACAGAGGAATATCTTCGCGGCGGTCTCTCAGCGCGGGCAGCCGCAGGTTCACCACATTCAGCCGGTAGAAAAGATCCTTGCGGAAGGTGCCCTTTTCCACCATAACCGCCAGATCGCGGTTGGTAGCGGCCACAATGCGCGCCTTGATCGGCACGCGATGCGTCGCGCCCACCGGGCGAACCTCCTTCTCTTGCAGCGCGCGCAGCAGCTTGGCCTGCAGGTCAAGCGAGAGCTCGCCGATCTCATCCAGAAAAACCGTGCCCCCTTCTGCCGAGACGAGCAGCCCGTCTTTGTTGCGGTTGGCCCCGGTGAAGGCTCCTTTGACGTAGCCGAAGAGTTCACTCTCGATCAGCGTCGGAACCAGCGAACCGCAATCGACCGGCAGAAAGGGCTTCTGCGCGTTGGGTCCATAGGCGTGGATGGTGTGCGCCACCAGCTCCTTGCCGGTGCCGCTCTCGCCCAGGATCAGGACCGGATGCGTGCTCTGGGCAACTTTCGAGAGGATGCGATAGAGCTTCTCCATCTCGCCGGAGCGGCCGATCATCGCGCCCAACCCCTGCGAGAGCCTCAGCCGCTCGCGCAACTGGCGGGTGGCGTTGTCCGTCACCAGGCTCGCGGCGGCGCGTTCCAGCACCGTTGAAAGCTCATCGATGGCAAAGGGCTTGGCCAGATAGTCGCTGGCCCCGCAGCGCATCGCCTCGACCGCCGAGTTGACCGAACTGGAGGCGGTCATGGCGATCACCGCCGTCTGCGGATAGAGCAGCTTGACCTCGCTGACCAGCTCAAGGCCCTGATTGGAGCCCGCCGGAAGGTTGACCAGCAGAATGTCGGTCGTTGAGCCGCGCAGCATGCCGCGCGCCTGGCCCAGGTCGCCGGTGTTCTCCACCGCATAGCCCAAGCTCGCGGCAATCTCGGCGCAGGCCGAGCGTACCGCCGTATCGGCGTCGACCACCAGCAGGTGCAGACGCACCGGCTGTTCAGCGAGTTGTTGCGGGATAAAATCCATCACTCTCGTATTCATCACTGTTTCGAGCATTGTAATCGCCTCACGCGCAAAATGGTAAAAAGAAGCAGGAAGGTTGCCGCTGGTCAATCGTACTGCCGGCCAGCGCGCCGCGCCGCACGCCGCTCCTCAATGGGAACGAACGGGCAGATTGATCTCAAAGCGGGCTCCGGTGGGAATCAGATTGACGGCCTGAATGCTGCCTCCAGCCGCTTCCACGATGGAACGGGTAATGGACAGGCCCAATCCGCGATGCCCGCCAGGCCTGTCGCCCTGAACAGCGGCATGGCTCGCGCGGGTGGTGTAGCCGGAATCAAAGATCTTGTCGAGCAACTCGGCTGGCACTCCCGGCCCGCTGTCCTCCACGGTGAGCGTCACCCCCTCGGCTGTGCCATTGGCCGGCAAGCGCTCCCGCAGGCCAAGCCGGATCTTTCCGCCCTCCGGCATCGCCTCGGTCGCGTTCTTGACCAGGTTGACCAGAATCCGCGTCAGATCCTCGCCGGTCAGCCGCACCGGCCGCGCCCCGCCTTCAATCTCCAAGGCGAGGGTAATCGAGGGGCCGGCCAGCGCCACCAGCAAATTGCGGCTGCTGCGCAACTCCGTTGCCAAGTCGCGGATCGGCTCGGCGGGCATCAGATCCCAGCGGTGCGCGCGGCCCTGCACCGGAGCGCCCACCAATTCTTCTTCTTTCGTTCCGTTTTGGCTACCGGCGGAGGCTCCGCCGCGCAGATAGCTGCCGCGCGCATCCAGCGCCACCAGCTTCTCCACCAGTCGGCGGCTGGCCGTGGCCACCAGGCGCAACTCATTCCCATAATGCTGAAAGGCGGAATTCAGAACCCCCGGCTCCTCCAGCAGGTCGCAGTAGAGCCCCAGCGCGGTCACCATATTGCGCGCATCATGGGCCACCTCGGCCAGATTCTCGCTCTCGTGACGAAGGTTGGCGAGCGTCTCCACCACTACCTCAACCCGCCTGCGCTCCGACTTCACTCCCTTGCCTTCGGTTGCGTTGAATGTGGCCAAAGCGGCCGCTGCCGGCTCGCCTGCGTTGAATTCCGTCCTCTGCGCCGCTTGTTGCATGATCGCTTCCTTTCCTCTTGTCCAGTGGCCAGGGATCAATTTCAAATTCCGGCAATGCCGATCTGTTCCCTGTTCCCTGTTCCCTGATCCCTGTTCCCTGATCCCTGTTCCCCGTTTCCCATTCCTGCTCTACGGTGGGTTGCTGTCCCCTTCTATTACACGCAGCGTGCCAAACCAGAACGGGAGGATTAAGTTCCTGATAAGGGAAGTGATTAACCTCTAATTCCCAGGTCCGGCTTTAGGAGCCATTCTGTGGAAAACTATCCCAAAATGGGACAAGGTTTTGGATTGATTGCTGGCATCCTTATTGTTATCTATAAGTTATATAGAGATTCCGCATCCGGGCGCTCAGGTTGGAGAATTCCCATCCTGGGATCGGAGTGGGATTGGAAGCTGTTAACCACTTCGACTCCCCTCCCGTTACCCCTCTTCCCGTACAATCTTCCCATGAACGCTCTTTCCGTCTTTCGCCCCGGCGGCCGCACGCCGCTCCAGCTTCGCCCTCTCACCCTCACGCCCAACTTCGTGCAGACCGCCGAAGGTTCCGTTCTGGTCTCGCTGGGCAACACGCGGGTGCTGACCAACGCCACCATCGAGCCGGGCGTCCCCGGCTGGCTGCGCAACTCCGGCCGCGGCTGGGTCACGGCCGAGTACTCCATGCTCCCCCGCGCCACCCTCACCCGCACCCCGCGCGAGAGCGAGAAGGGCAAGATCGGCGGACGCACCCACGAGATTCAGCGCCTGATCGGCCGCAGCTTGCGCTCTGTTGTGGACATGAAAGCTCTCGGCGAGCGCACCGTGATTCTGGATTGCGACGTGATTCAAGCCGACGGCGGCACGCGCACCGCGGCCATCACCGGCGCGGCGGTGGCGCTCGGCCTGGCGCTCAACGCGCTGGTCGCCGCTGGAACCCTCAAGCAATCGCCGATGACGCAACTGGTCGCCGCCACCTCGGTAGGCATCGTCGGCGGAGCCATGCTCCTCGACCTCTGCTACGAGGAGGACTCCCAGGCCGAGGTGGACATGAATGTGGTCATGACCGCCGACGGCGGCCTGATCGAAACCCAGGCCACGGCGGAGAAGGGTTCGTTTTCGCGCGCGCAGCTCAACGATCTGGTCGATCTGGCCGAATCGGGCTTGAAGGAGGTCTTCGCCGCGCAGCGCCTGGTGCTGGGGTTGTAACCCGTTTCCGCTTCTCCGCTTGCTATCATCGACATAGGCTCCCGGTGCATCCCGATCCGGATTTCTTCCACTGAGGTTTCCACTCTTTGAAAGCCGTCTCTCAAGCCGCGTTCCCTGTGCCCTCCGAGCATACCCATCCCCACACGCTCGAAGCCGGAGCCACGGCTACGCTGATTCACGACCTGCGCGAGCTCTTCAAGGTCAAGGTAGTCGCCCTGGTGCTGGTCACCGGCTGGGGCGGCTTTTATCTCGGCTCGCTGCTGTCGGGCATCACCAGCATGCAGCGCGGCCTGCTCGACACCCTGCTCGGCATCGGCCTGGTCTCGGCCGGCGCGGGCGCGCTCAACGAGGCTCTCGAACGCAGAATCGACGCCCGCATGAAGCGCACCGCCAACCGCCCCATGGCCGCCGGACGCATCTCGCTCGCCCAGGGCATCCTGGCAGGCCTCGGCGCCGTCCTCCTCGGCGCTTGGTGGCTGGCCGCGCACACCAACCTGCTCACCGTCGCGCTGGCTCTATTAACCGTCTTCACCTACGTCGCCGTCTACACGCCGCTCAAGCGCCTCACCGCCTTCGCCACCTTTATCGGCGCATTCCCCGGCGCCATGGGTCCGCTGCTCGGCTGGACGGCCGCCCGCGGCCAGATCGAAGCCCCCGGCCTGGCGCTCTTCGCCATCCTCTTTGTCTGGCAGTTCCCTCACTTCATGTCCATCGCCTGGCTCTACCGCGACGACTACGCCCGCGCCGGCATTCGTATGCTGCCCGTCGTTCAGCCCGACGGCCTCTCCACCGTCATTCAGGCGCTCTTCTTTGCCGTGCTGATGATCCCCGTCAGCCTCGCCCCATGGTTTCTTGGCGAGGCCAACTTGACCTACGCCATTCTGGCCGCGCTCCTCGGCCTGCTGTATCTGGCCTACACCATCCGCTTCGCCCGCATCCTGCGCGTCCAGGACGAAGACGAAAGCCGCCGCATCGCCCGCGACCTGCTCAAGATCAGCGTGCTTTATCTGCCCCTGCTCTTCACCGCGCTGATGCTCTGCGCCGTCGCAAAATCTTGAGGGAAGCCATGACGACAACTAACCCGCACGCCAAGACCGGCCCCGCCATCACCGCCATTCTCGCCCTCAGCGCAGCGGCCACTGCCTTTCTCTTCTGGCTGATCTACCTCCATCCCGCCGCCGATCAAGCCAATACCCGCCTCAGTTTTCTTCCCGCGCTGAATGCCGCCCTCAACGGACTCAGCGCCATCGCGCTTCTCATCGGCTACACCTTCATCCGCGCCCGCCGCATCCCGGCCCACCGCGCCGCCATGATCTCCGCTTTCATCTTCTCCACGCTCTTCCTGGTCAGCTACATCCTTCATCACGCGCTGCACGGCGACGTCCGTTACCCGCTCCACGCGGCCCTGCGTTCGGTCTATCTGCCGCTGCTGGCCAGCCACATTATCCTGGCCATCGCAGCGCTGCCGCTGATCCTCGTCACCTTCTTCTTCTCGCTTACTGGCCGCATTCCTCAGCACCGCAAAATCGCCCGCTTCGCCCTCCCGCTCTGGCTCTACGTCTCGGTCACCGGCGTCCTCACTTGGGCGATGCTGCGCCTGGCGCAAGGCCAGTAGTCAGTGAATTGTAGATAGTAGACAGGTGGACCTCCCAGTCCGCGGTACAACTGGTCAGGAGACAGACGCTACCTCCCCGGCATCACCAAATCACGCGTTCATATCTCTAATGTGTTATCGCTTCCGGCGTCAAATGAATCACATATGCCAAGGCGACAAGCAAGACGGCAAAGGTCAACCAGATATTCCAATCTTCCTGGGCGGGTTTGTCCTTGGTATACAAGCGCCAGCCGATGCCCGCGGAGACCAAAAAGAATACTCCTTCGCTGAAGTGAAACCATAACATCAGTGTTACCGCCAGCAACGCCAATCTGCCGGTAAGGCCGATGGAGTTTGCCGCCTTTCCGCCGTCCAGTGCCCACACCGGAATAAGGTTGATCAAATTCAGCACCGCGCCGGCTCTGGCCAGTGCCGCCCAAAGCGGATCATTTGTATGCGTGAAGAGAAGATAACATCCAACCGCGGCCAGCAGTCCTGCCATGGGCCCGGCCAAACTGATCTGGGCGATCTGGCGGCGCGTAACTCCAAGGGATTTCCATTGCACATACGCGCCCAGGCCGGGAAGAAAGACCGGCATCTCCGCCGGCAGTCCGCGGCGCTTGATGTCGATGTAATGGCCCATCTCATGAATCAGAATGCAAACCGACAGGCCCACCCCAAAGCGCCAGCCGAAGATCGTGACATAGATGGCAATGAAAGAAAAAAAGCTGAAGAGAAACTTGAGCTTGAAGATGGCAATCAGCAAGCCCTTGCTCTTGGCCAGCACTATCGCAATGGGCGCCAGCGGCCCCAGCCTGCGCGCCCAGGCATGATCCGGCTTGGCCTTTGGATCGGGAGCTTGGGCCTGCGCAACTTCCAACGACCGCAAGCGCTCCCGCACCCAATCAGCCTGCTTGGAATCATGCGGCAGCAAAGCCAGGGAGCGATTCCATATCTCGCGCGCCTGGGCCAACTCCCGCTTCTCTTCCAGCGCCCGCGCCTCTTTGGCAAGGCTGTCGAGTTCACGGCCATGAATCAGCACATAACATTGAGGACAGGCCAACGCTCCCAACGGCAGCGCGCAATCGCAGTTGGGGCATTGACGAAGAAGAGGATCGCTCAGAGCGGACAAGTTAGCCCCGTTTCCTTCAGCCTGTCACATTGAACGGACCATCGACATACAGCGGCTTGGCGGCGGTAAGGCGAAAGGCAATACTCAGTCCGACGAATAAGATAATCAGACCCATGATGCCGCTGCCGGGTTCCTGCAATTCAAGAAATGGCGACGCCAGTCCGTAGAGGGCAAGCTGGCCAAGGGCCGCGCCTAAACTTGAAGGTTCAGCAGGCTCAGTTGACTGTTCAGTCGATGGCTGAGTTTGATCTGTCGATGTTTGCTCATCCGGTGTAGAAGAGTCCGTGGCGCTGGCCGGCGCGCTCTGATGACTCTGCGCAGGCCTGTGCTTGACAGAATAGGAGAGGATGATCGGAATGGAAGACAGTGAGATCGCCGCATAAGTCAGCAGCACCGCGGTGATCTGGTAGCGCCGCCCGCCGATTCCATGCGAGCCTTTGGTCATGGCCTTGGCCACCAGCCAGCCAACCGCCAGAGCCAAATATCCAATGGTCCAGCCCGTAACGATGGCAAAGGTTGAATAAAGAACAAGACCGATCGCTGCCCCGCCGATGCCAAACAACAGCGCGCGGGCAAAGGCTGTGTGGCTGTCGCTGGGCTGGCCGGCGCGCGCCTCTGCGGCGCAACGGGCGCAGGCCATCTGCGTATTCACGCGAAAGTATTCGTTGGAAATCAGGCTACTGCAAATCCGGCAGCGCTCCGTGCCGGGAATATGCGCATATTCCGCAGTGGTGAACTGCGGAACGTTGGAGTCCGAAGCCGACCCGGTAATCCCCGTAACCAATTCATCGTTGTCTGACATATTGCAAACGAGACTATCATACGCGACGGCAAGTATGGCAATAGGTTTTTGTACTCTCAATAATTGATCCGGCTTTTATTGATTCGGCTCTAAAGAAATGCAATATTCCAAACCTGAAGAACTGCAACATTCCAAGACTGTCAGCCCGAGCGAAAGGGACCCCAAGCGTTCTTCAATTTTCCGCTGCCCCCACGAACAGGTCTTCGTTCCTGGGGTGGAGTTTTGGGGTGGTGAGTCGAAGAATCCGCGGTTGCAACTCTCGATTCCGTTCAAATACTTAAGGACCCTCTGATTAAGTCCAAGTTTTGAAAGGCCGCGGCTTTAGAGCTTAACCGTGATTTGTAGCGCTGACCTCCCGGTCGGCTGTAATGTGGACCTCCTGGTCCACGTTTGTTTCCTTTCTTGTTGAATGAACTGTCATCCTGAGCGGAGTTGGGCGCGTATTTTGCGCCCAACGCAGTCGAAGGACCTGCGGTTGCTTTTCGGAAGTGGCCCCTCAAAGGGGCCAACCTGAGTGCATTGCTAAACCAACAGCGCAAACAACGCCAGCTCGCCCGCGCCGTAGGCGCAGCGGTGAGCAAACAACGCCAGCTAGCCCGCGCCGTAGGAGCAGCGGTAATTAGCCCACCGTTTTAACGGTGGGAAAGGACCAGCAAGAAGACCGTCGGAGTCCCGTAGGGACGGTGCCTCTACTACTACCCCCTCGCCAGAGCCGGAGGACCTCCCGGTGATATTGAGGCTGCGGACTGGCAGCCCTCTTTCGATCTGTCCACAAAACCAGGCTGACATATCCTCCGCGCACTTTGCAAAGGATGGGAATCATCGAATCCCAATCCGCTTCCTTTCTGATGTATAACGAGTGTCTACGAACTCCAATCAAAAGACTGACCGCTCTTCCGGCCTTTGCATAAAATTACCGGCTCAGCGCGCACAATCATTGCAGTTCAAAACCTGAGGTTCAAATGTCCACAGTCCAATCTCCAACTCGCCGAATCTCGACTCCTTTCTTCTATGACTCAGTCCTTATTCTCACTACAGTCTTCGCCTTCCATTCTCCCATAAACTGTTTGACCCCACCCCCCTCACCCCTCAGGAAGCATTTGCGTCCGCTTCTTCGCCAGTAACCACCAAATATTCAACAAGATAATGATTCAAACTATTGACCGGTTGTGAACGATTTACCCCGTGTTTTGCCCCATTTTCAGCCTAAATTGATACCGTTTTCTTCCAAAACACTTGCATTTTCGTCAATTTTCGCATCTGCTTTAATACCCTGTCTTCGCTTATTGTTCGCTCTTCGCGTATAATCTCTGCATGGACTTTCAACTGGTGACGAGCTACAAGCCGCGCGGCGATCAGCCGCGGGCGATTAGTGAGCTGATGCAGGGCCTTGCGGCGGGCGAGAAGCACCAGGTGCTGCTCGGCGTAACCGGCTCGGGCAAGACCTTTACCATGGCCAAAGTCATCGAGGAGTCGAATCGCCCCGCGCTGATTCTGGCGCATAACAAAACTCTTGCTGCGCAGCTTTTTCACGAGTTCAAGCAGTTCTTCCCGAACAATGCTGTCGAATACTTTGTCAGTTATTACGACTATTATCAGCCGGAAGCGTATATTCCCGCCGGAGACTTATATATCGAGAAGGAAGCCACGGTAAACGAAGAGCTGGACAAGTTGCGTCTTTCCGCCACGCGCTCGCTCTTTGAGCGGCGCGACGCAATCATTGTCAGCTCGGTAAGTTGCATCTATGGATTGGGTTCGCCGGAGGCTTACTACGGAATGCTTCTGCTGCTCGAAAAAGGCCAGCGCATCAGCCGCAAGGATCTAACTCGGCGATTGGTTGAGATACTTTACGAGCGCAATGACATGGACTTCCGGCGCGGAACCTTCCGCGTGCGCGGCGATGTGATCGAGGTCTTTCCGACTTATGATGAGCTGGCTTACCGCATCGAGTTATTCGGCGATGAGATAGAAAGCCTCTCGCAGATTGATCCGCTCTTCGGCACGGTGAAGCAGAAGTATGCGC
>CAZXVX010000050.1:0-19460 GCA_964644105.1 uncultured Occallatibacter sp.
CCGATCCTGAGGTGGTGCTGAAGGCCCTGAATCTGCGCCTCTGCGGACGAAGCGATGCGCAGGCGACTTGCCTTGTGTTGCGCATCAACGCCGACGGCGCGGTGACGCTGGTCAATGCCGGCCATCTTCCGCCTTACTTGAACGGCGCGCCGCTGGCGATGGAGGGCGCGCTGCCGCTGGGAATGGTGCCGCAGGCACATTTTTCTTCAATGAATTTCAAACTAGCGGAAGACGACCGGCTGCTGCTGCTCTCCGACGGCATTGCCGAAGCGACGGACGCCGATGGGCGTCTCTTCGGCTTTGAGCGCATCGAGCAACTGTTGCAAGCGCAGCCCTCCGCCGCCGAGTTGGCCATCGCCGCCGAGCGCTTTGGACAGCAGGACGACATCAGCGTAATCTCGGTGACCCGAAGATCGGGGCGGGCATAAGCGGACGACGCGATCGTATGGGCCGCTACAATGGAGATGAAAAGGCTCATCCATGATCAAAGGACCAAAGGCATTGCTGCGGAAGCTGGCGACTTCGCTGCTGACCGAGCGGCTGGCTCCCGGTCCGGCGGCGGCGGCTGTCTTCTGGGGTGTTTTCATCGGAGTGGTGCCCATCTGGGGCTTTCAGACCATGGCGGCGCTGAGCCTGGCGATCGTGCTTCGGCTGAACAAGCCGCTGATTGTGACCGCATCCTTCATCAACAATCCATTTTCCTTTCCATTCCTGATTGGCGGATCGCTTGAGGCGGGCTGCTATCTGCGCACCGGCCGCTGGCAGGTGTGGCAACTTTCGGCCTTCACCGGCGCGCAGTTGAAGGCCGAGGCGCTCAGCTTTGTGCTGGGCAGCCTGGTGCTGGGTGTGGTCGCGGGTGGGATCTGCGCGGCTATGGCCGCGGCGGTGGTGCACTGGAGCGCGCCTTTGCAGCGCCGGAGCCGGAAGCAGGAAGAAAGCTAGACCTGAGTGAGGACAATTCGCCGGGGTCGAAGGCGATCATCGCCGTTGCGCACAGGATGGGAACCCCCTTTTCTCGATTGCTTCGATCATATTTCATATCGATTTCATATGAAATCGACTGGACAAAAACGTTTTACCTCTCGTAGTATCTTGATTGGACAGGGCCATTTTCAAATTTGAATCAACGGACGATCCGGTTGTGAAGTCAACCGCTTTAGCCAAGCAAAGGAATACCGGTCATGAGTCTAACGCAGATGAAGATCGACCAGCTCACTTCCGCCGATCATCTGCGCCTATTGGAGTTTGTCCGCGAATGCTATGCGATCCGGGAGTTTGAACCGCTTGAAGAGTTTTCTGGAAGGCTGGTTGCCCTGCTTGCCCGGTTGATTCCTTCCTTGCACGTGAGCTATGCGGAGACCTGCCCGGATCTATCGGAGTTCATCAACGCCGGAAGCGTGCCGGAGATTGTCACCCCTGAGGTTGGCAGGCTGCTGGAAAGGCACATGAAAGAACATTCCCCGTTGGTGTACTATATGCTGACCGGCGACGGACAGGCCGCGCGCATCTCCGATTATGTCAGTCAGCGCGGCTACCACAACACGGGATTGTACAGCGATTTCTACCGCCATTTTGACATCGAGGACGACCTTTGCCTGGGCATCGCCACCGAGCCCAACCGTTCCGTTGGAATCGCCTGGCACAGTGACCGGCTCTTCACGGAACGGGAGCGCTGCCTGGCGAATCTGGCCCGTCCGCATATTGTTCAGGCGTGGAAGAATGCGCGGCTGTTCCACGAGTCGACCGGTCAACTGCAATTTCTGGAGCGCGGACTGGAGGCAGTGTCGCTGGGCATGATCGCCTGCGACGCCTCCGGCCGGGTACGCTGCATGACTGCTTTGGCGCGGAGGTATCTGGCAGAGTACTTTGAGGCCACAAAGAAGCTGGAGAGCCAGGTTCCGGAGCCGCTGCTGAGCTGGGTGCGCGGCCGGTATGCGCAACTGAACCAAACGGATATGCCGCCTGTGCAGTTGCCGCTGGTGATGGAAAAAGAGAAGAGCCAACTGACGGTAAGGCTGCTCTCAACCGAGGGCGGCGCTTTGCTTCTTCTGAAGGAGAAAAATCCGGCGCGACTGGCGGTTACGCTGGAGGAACATTCATTGTCGCCCCGTGAAGCCGATGTGCTGGCCTGGGCCGCGCACGGCAAAACCAACAACGAGATTGCCGGCATTCTGGGCATCAGCCTGCCCACGGTGAAGAAGCACATGGAACATATTCTGCAAAAGCTGGGAGTGGAAACCCGCACCGCCGCGGCTGCGGCCGCATTGCAGTTTGTCTCAAGAGCCTAGCACGGCGTCTTTCCGGTTGACCGCCTCGGCCCGGTAAACTAAGCAGTGAGGTGTTCCGTGCCGCGTTTCCCGGTTTCTCTGCTGCTTTTAACTTTGACCTCCTGTTCGGTTGCCGGATTCTGCCAAACGCCCGCCCTGAAACTTCCGGCTCAGGATCAATCCGCGCCCTCCGCGCAAGGCTTTCAGCCGCTTTCGAGCGAAGTCGCCGAAGCCGAGGCAGCCATCTCGAACTCCAACTGGAGCACGGCCGAAGCCAAGCTGAGCCCCTGGCTGGCAGCCCATCCCACCGACGCGCGGGCCTTGTTTGACGCAGCCTATGTGGCCGACGCGCAGAATCGGCTGGAGGATGCCGCCGCGCTTTACCAGCGCGCCGTCGAGGCCAATCCGCACTCTTTTGAGGCCCATGTGGAGTTCGGGCTGCTGCTGGCGCGGCAAGGCAAACTAGCCGATGCAAGGCCGGAGCTGGCCGCGGCTACGCAACTGGACCCCGGCCCAGCTGGAGCCGCCAGCAAGGCGCGAGCCTGGCGAGCGCTGGCGCAGATTGACCGGGAGAACGATCCAGCCGAGGCATCGAATGATCTTCTGGAGGCCCTGAAGCTCACGCCGGAGTCGCCTGCCGATACGCTGCTGGCCGCTGAGCTGGCGGAGAAGGCGAGTCAGCCGGCGGAGGCCGAAGCTGCCTATCGACGCCTGCTGGCCGCTGATCCGAAATCCGCTCCGGCCAACGCCGGCCTGGCTCATCTTTTGATTGCGCAAAAGAAATACCCTGAAGCCGAAACGCTGTTGCGCAGCGCGCTGGAGAAGGCGCCGGAGGATGAGGCGCTGACCGCGCAACTGGCCACGGTTCTGGCAGCCCAAGACAAGGCCGAGGCGCTGCCGCTGCTCGAAAAGTTGCACGCGGCGCACCCCAAGGATGCCGCCATTACCCGCATGCTGGCCGAGGTGCTGGATGACGCGGGCGGATTCGTGGAGGCCGACAAACTTTATGCAATTCTGCTGGCGGCCAGCCCGGATGATGTGGATCTGCTGGTGGCGCATGGCGAGGATTTGACCCGCCAGCAGAGATTCCTGGAAGCCTTTGCCGCCTTCGACAAAGCTACGCGACTGGATGCGGCCAACGCCGACGGCTGGGCAGGGCTGGCCTTTGCCGCCTCGCGCACCAACCGTCCCGAGGTTACGCTGCACGCGCTCATCATGCGGTCAAAGTATCTGCCCGAAGTTCCGTCCACTTACTTTCTTTGGGCGACGGCTTACGATTCCCTGCACCAGAAGACCGAGGCGGCGGCGTACTACCATCATTTTCTGGAGGCGGCGGCGGGCAAGTATCCCAACCAGGAGTGGCAGGCGCGCCAGAGGCTTCTCTTGCTTGAAGGCAAGAAGTAACTCGACATTTCGCCTGCCGCTTGTTTTTTCCGCCTACCGCTGGTTGCAGAGTTGCTTTAAGATCGCAAGACTAACCTACGCCGCTCCCGCGCCTTGCTCCGCGGCCGTGGGCCGCTCCATGCCAGGCAACTTTCTGGCTCCGTGATTCAGCGCTATCTCCGCATTGGCCATGAACGGAGTTGCCTCTCGCTCCTCCGCATTGAAGGACTTGTACAGCAGGCCTTCCAGAATGGTATTGTCCCAACGGCGCAGGACACTGTCGGAAATCAATTTCAGGTCGGAGAAGAATGTGGCCTGCGCCATGTACTCGGCGTCCAGGCGACGCTTGGCGGGCAGCACAACCGAGTGATAGTAGGTGTCCAGGTAGTGCCTTGGAATCTGATCCAGCAAAGCCTCCTCACGGGCAAAGGCTATGGTCGCCGCTCCAGTGATTCCGGGACGGCAGGGCAGATCGGAGATCATATGCTCCGGCAACTTGGGACGCGGGCCCACCAGGCTCATATCACCCCAAAGCACATTCAGCAGTTGGGGCAGCTCATCCAGCTTCCAGCGGCGCAGGAATGGACCGATGGGTGTGAAGCGCTGGTTGCAGGCGGTCGTCACCGCATGATGCGCTTTGTCAGTGGCCAGGAACATGGTTCTGAACTTCAGAATGGTGAACGGGCGCCCATGTTGCCCCAGACGCTTTTGGCGGAAGAGAGCCGGCCCCGTGGAGGTCATCCGCACCGCCAGCGAAATCACCAGCATGAGCGGAAGCAACAGCGGCAGCACCGGCAGCACACATAGGCAGTCGAAGAGACGCTTGGCCCGGGAGCGCGACCATGGACTCAAATGCCTGACCACCAGAAAAGGCAAGGAGCGGGGCTGCCTGTCCAAGCCTTGAACAGGTGTCAGTTTTTCTGCCAAATCTTTACCCGCATGGGAGGTTGCTTCTTCGGCTCGACTTACAGTCTGGCCATCATAGAGCACAGGTACCAGCAAATTAGCGTTCAAATGAACCTCTCTTGTTTGAAACCATCGGCTGCTCAGCAAAATTCATGAAATGGAAGACACGGATTCTTCAGGCTCTGCGCAGCTTCCGGAGTTAACCTTTTTGAGATTCTCGATTAACGAAAACAAATAACCGAGCATCGCGACGAAACCACCCAACAAAATGATTGCTTTCGTGCAAGGATGAAAGAGATCGAAGTAACGATTGAACTGATGAACTCCTTCGATGCACTCAACAATTTTGCTTTCAATCAAGCGGGTTGGCGCGAGAATCTCATCGGATTCATACTTCCGGGTTGCTATATGGGATTGGAGTCAGACGCGGTAGCATTATGGAACTGATTGGCGAGGCAGAGTTACTGGACCGGCTGCTAAAGTTCTGTCCTTCGACCGAGGCCTCCTGCTGTCCACTGAAAACTTTAGGAGGAATGAGAAAATCTGCGCGAGCTTATTACCGTAACAGGACTTTCCCGTTGTGGAACTTTAACCTTATTCGACCGTTCGAGTAGGGCCTACAGCGGCTGAAGGAAAGGATTCCAAGCTTGCGCCGAATTGGATTTTAACCATTACCTATCAGGGAATGAATTCCTATCTTGTTTATTTCACTCACCCTATAATTTCCCCCCTTCTTCTTTGTATTTTGTTTGCCATTTTTGCAATCCTTTTAAATTTTTTAACAATCGCGCCTCCGGCCTCTGCGCGAGAAGAGAATTAGCCTTGGAACGCGGCTTGCTTTTCTAAGTCGACTTATTTGCGGAGGTGGAAAGGCAGATGGATCGTGTTATTCTCCGGGCATATGATTTCCATGGCTCAGTTTAATGTTCTTTCGATGTTGCTGAAATGCCGGCGCGGCCGCGGAGTTGCGAAGCGGATTCGCATGCCCCATCAAACTGGAATTTTTTTGCTTGTTCTGTTGTTGACCACGCCACTCGGCGCGCAACTGCCCGCGCCGGCGAGCGATTTGATCAACTCCGGTTCCAGCAATAACAACTCCAGTAATAACAACCTGAGTTCCGGCGTTAGCGAAAGCCGTTCTGGCAGTAACAACATAAGTTACAGAGATATGGAATCACAGGCCAATCCGGCGCACCCTCCGAGTTTGGCGCCGCTCAATCTGCCGCCCGAAGCGCCGACTGAATTCCAAACGTTTGTCGGCTCAACCACCGGGCAGACGCTCGCGATCTTTGGCGCCCAGTTATTCAAGACGGTTCCCTCCACCTTTGCGCCGCTGGATCTGACGCCGGTTCCGCTGGATTACAGAATTGGTCCGGGCGACGAGCTGCGCATTCGAGCCTGGGGGCAGGTCAGCTTCCAGATCAATGTGCGGGTGGACCGCTCGGGTGAGATCTTTCTTCCGCAGGTGGGTCCGGTGCATGTCGCCAATCTGCCCTTTTCCGATCTGAATGGGCATCTGCGCGAAGCGATCGGGCGCGTGTACCACAACTTTGACCTTACCGTGGATGTGGGCCAGATCCATTCGATTCAGGTTTACGTGACCGGGCAGGCGCGCCGTCCCGGCCTTTACACCATCAGCTCGCTCAGCACTCTGGTGGATGCGCTGTTTTCAAGCGGCGGCCCCTCGGCGCAGGGCTCGATGCGGCATATCCAACTGCGGCGCGGGGGCGCGCTGGTCACGGATTTTGATCTCTACGACCTGTTGATTCACGGCGACAAATCCAAAGATGTAAAGCTGCAATCGGAGGATGTGATTTTGATTCCCCCGGCCGGCGCCCAGGTTGCTTTGGTGGGCAGCGTGCGCACGGCGGCCATCTACGAACTGCGCCAGAATGAATCTCTTTCGGAGCTTCTCGCCGATGCGGGAGGTGTAACTTCGACTGCCTCAGAGGCGCGTTTTTCCGTCGAGCGGATTGACAACCATCGCGAGCGCCACGCCATGGAAGTTGCCCCGGACTCAGCCGGGCTGGCCATGACGCTCTCCGATGGCGACCTGGTGCGCGTTTATTCGATTGTTCCGATTTATCGTAAAACGGTGACTCTGCGGGGAAATACGGCCAATCCTGGGCGTTTTTCCTGGCGCCCCGGCATGCGCCTGAGCGATCTGATTCCGGACAAGGAGTCGCTGATTACGCGCAATTACTGGTGGAAGCGGGCGCAGCTGGGACTTCCCGCTCCGGAGAGCGCCGATGCGCCCACCCAGCCGGGAGCAGCGCAGCAGGAGAAGAATTCGGGAGACACCACAGTCGCCGCCGCGCAGGCAGCCACCAAACAGATTCCGCTTCCGGCGCAGCACACCGAGGTGCGGGAGCTGGCGCCGGAGATCGACTGGAAATATGCGGTCATTGAGCGGCTCGACGCCGAATCTTTACAGACCAAGCTGATACCCTTCGATCTGGGAAAGCTGGTGCTGGAGCATGATGCATCGCAGGATTTGGAGTTGCAGCCTGGAGATGTGATTTCGATTTTTTCCGAAGCTGATATCCGCGTTCCCGTAGCGCAGCAGTTGAAGCTGGTGACGCTGGACGGAGAATTTGCGCATGCCGGAGTGTATGAGGTTCGGCCTGGAGAGACGCTGCGCGCGCTGGTGGAGCGGGCGGGCGGACTGACCGACGATGCCTATCTGTACGGCTCCGAATACACGCGCGAATCAACGCGGGCGCTGCAGCAGGCCCGGATTGATGAATATGTGCGCAGCCAGAGCCAGCGCATCCGGCAAAGCAACCTTGCCATGGCATCGTCCGCGTTGAGTTCGCCGCAGGAGATGGCGAGCGCGGCGGCAGCGGAGAGCAGCGAACGGGATATGCTGGCCAACCTGCGGCAGATTCGCGCCACCGGGCGCATCGTGCTGAGATTCAAGCCCGACAGCCGCGGCATCCAAAGCCTGCCCGATATCGTGCTGGAGGGCGGAGACCACTTTTTTGTTCCCTCGGCCCCGGCCACGGTCAGCGTGGTGGGCGCGGTCTACGATCAGAATTCCTTTTTGTATGCGAAGGGACTTAAAACAGCGGACTATCTGAGAGAAGCGGGGGGCGCCAATCGGGAGGCCGACCGCGGACATATGTTCATTATCCGCGCCGACGGCGAGGTGGTCAGCCGCGAGATGAGAGCCACACTCTGGAGCGGCGGAGACTTTAGCAGCCAAGAAATCAATCCGGGCGACGCAATCGTCGTGCCGGAGAAGGTATTCAAGCCCAATGCGATGCGCGGATTCATTGACTGGTCGCAGGTCTTCTCGCAATTTGCGCTGGGCGCGGCGGCGATGAACGAGCTGAAGTAACAAAAATTGCAAGGGATTTTGGGATCGAACAGGATTCATTCTTGCGGAACGCAACCGGAAATCAGGCAGTATTTTTCGACGGCAGGAGCCAATGACAACTGAAACAACACAATTTGACCTGAACTTAGCGGCCGGAACTTCAACAGGAACGGACAACGGCGCGCCTGAAGCAAAAGAGGAGGCGATCTCCCTGCTCGATATTCTGATTGTTTTGGCCGAGCGCAAGCGCTTCATTCTGAAGGTCACCGGGGCATCCGCTCTGCTGGCGGTGGTTCTCTCGTTTGTATTGCCGGTTCGCTATGAGGCCACGGCGACGATTCTGACGCCGCAGCAAAACTCTCCCATGTCGGCGGCACTCGCGGCGCAGTTGGGCAACCTTGGCGGCATGGCTTCGCTGGCCAGCGGCGCCGGGCTTAGCCTAAAGAACCCCAACGATCCATACGTTGGCATGCTGACCAGCCGGACAGTCGAGGATGCCATGGTGAAGAACTTTGATCTGATGGGCGAGTACCACAAAAATCGCCTCTCGGATGCGCGCAAGAAGCTTGAGAAACGCACCACGATCGACGGCGCCAACAAGGACGGCATGATCCACATCACGGTGGAGGATCATGATGCGCAGCGCGCCGCGCAACTGGCCAATGGTTATGTGGATCAGTTTCGCGATTTTTCTCATCATCTTGCTTTGACCGAAGCTTCGCAGCGCAGGCTCTTCTTTGAGCAGGAGCTGGAGCTGGCCAAAAACAAGCTGGCGGATGCCGAAGAGGCGATGAAGCAGACCGAGCAGTCGACCGGGCTGATTGAGGTGAACAGCCAGGCCAAGGCGCTGATCGACTCAGCCTCGGTTTTGCGCGCGCAGATCGCCACAAAAGAAGTTCAGATTCGGGGAATGGAAACGTATGCCAACGGAGAAAACGCGCAACTGGTGATGGCGCGCCAGGAGCTGGAAAGCCTGCGCGCGCAACTGGCCAAGCTGGGCGGCTCAACCGATAGCGGCAGCGAGGGCTTCATCCTTCCCAAGGGCATGGTCCCCGAAGCGGCAACGGAGTACATTCGCAGGATGCGCGAGGTAAAGTATTGCGAGACGATCTTTGACATTCTGGCGCGGCAATTCGAGGCCGCCAAGCTCGACGAGGCCAAGCAGGGCGCAGTCATTCAAGTGGTAGATACGGCGACTGTTCCAGACAAGCGCATCTTTCCCAAGCGCAGCCTGGTGGTGATTGGCACCACCCTCTGCGGCTTCATTCTGGCGATCTTCGCGGCGATTTTTATGGCTTACTTTCAGCGCTTGAAGAACGAACCCGAATCGAGTCGAAAGCTCGGCGCGCTGCGCCAGGCGCTTTCTATCCGGAGCTGAAGATTCACGGTTGATGTTCTTGGCAAAATGGCCTGTTTTCTATCTGAAAATGGGCATTTTGCGGGCTCTATGTTTACTCTTCCGTCAACATATTTAAACTATATGTGATTGATAATAAGATTGTTACTGGAATGATTATGCTCCTTGCGGAGTCAATGATCTGCAACGATCGCCACGACGACAGAGATGGATTGAGGGCGGCAGCATTCTGACGGGATGTGCTCCTCCGAATGGACGGGCTGCGCCCTGGTGGATTGCAATCTTGCGCCTGCATGGTGGGGATATTTTGGCGAGTTCGCGGCCGCTGCGCGGAGTTCGCAAGTTGGCGAGTTCGCGTCGGTATTGGGAAAGAAGAGGTTTTATTCGCCGCGGGTTTATCCCGGCGGTGGGAGACTGTAGAGAGAGGATTGCAATTTGAAGAGCTTGCCGGTCCAATCCGCATCCGACGCTTCGGCCTCACCCGCCTTGCCCACGCGCTTGAGCCGCGAGCGGGCGCGGGCGGTGGCGCTGGAGTGTGGATTTGCCGAAGCTGGAGTGGTTGGGCTGCCCTACGCGCATGAGCAGCGGGACGCCGTGCGCTTTGCGGAGTGGGTGGGCGAGGGTCGCGCCGGCTCGATGCGCTATCTGGAGCGCAGGGATGACGAGGGACGGCTGGTGCGTTCACAGATCAGGATTCCATTTCCGTGGGCGCGCTCGGTGATGGTCTGCTGGGCCGGTTACGAGAACGCGCAGCCGCACTCGACTGATCCCGCCGCCGCCGGCGCGGGCTGGATTGCGCGTTACGCCTGGTCAAGCCGGAAGGACGCACGCGGCGAGCGGCGTCCGAGCGACTATCACAAGGTGCTGCTGAAGCGCTTGAAGGCGGTGGAGGCGCGGCTGCACGCGGAGCTGGGCGGCTTTGAGGCGCGCGCCTATGTGGACACCGGACCGCTGATGGAGCGTGCCTTGGCCGAGGCGGCGGGAGTGGGTTGGACGGGCAAGAACACCTGCCTGATTCATCCACGGTTTGGATCCTTTGGATTCCTCGCCGTACTACTGACCTCGCTGGAGATAGAGGAACAATTGCCTGCCGTGCTTCAGCCGGATCGCTGTGGAAGCTGCCGCCGCTGCCTGGAGGCCTGCCCCACCGGCGCGCTGATTGCGCCTTATCAGATGGACGCCCAGCTCTGCATCGCCTACCTGACGATTGAGCATCGCGGCACCCTGGCGCCGGAGCAGATGGAAGGCATGGGCCGCCAGGTCTTTGGCTGCGACATCTGCCAGGACGTTTGCCCGTGGAATCGCAAGGCTTTGATTGTGGGCGATGTGGGGCTGGAGGCGCGCCCGGAGCTGGTGAATCCTGCGCTGGAGGCTTTGGCGGCGATGGAGGAGGCCGAGTTCGAGCGCGCGTTCAACGGCTCGCCGGTGCGCCGCGCGGGCTTCTGGGGATTCAAACGGAATGTGGCCATCGCCATGGGCAACAGCGGGCTGAGCCGGTTTGCGCCCTGGCTGGCGCGTTGGACCGAGGCTCCGGACGACGGGCTGCGGGCGGCGGCGCGGTGGGCGGTGGGCGGTGGAGAGGTTAAAAGAAATGTAATGAAGCTGCTCCAGCGGGTGTAAAGCGTTATTCTTATTGCAAGAGCCGCTCACCAACTACCGTTTTGTGCTGGAAGAGTTTTTTGCGAACCAGAGAAACCAGTGTGGACCGGGAGGCTGCTACAGGTTCATCTTTCGCGTGTCGATGAGACGGTGCGGAACGAGAGGGGAAGTTAAAGGTGACAGAAGTCTCAGGTACGGACCAACCGCGCGTAGGCGCGCTGGAAGCTGCGGGAGTGATTGAAACCACGGAGCCCACCAAGTCCAAGTGGTATCGCTGGCGCTCGGATGGCAAGGCGCTGCTGAGTTACCTGCTGGACAGCGAGGTGCATACCTTTGCCTTCAGCGTGGCGGCCAATGCTATTCTTTCGTTCATTCCCTTTATCGTGCTGCTTTACACTCTGGCGGATACAGTCTTTTTGCGCTCCGAGATGGTGAAGAAGGTGATCAACGATATGGTTGCTTACTTTCTTCCATCCAATCAGGATTTTATCGCCAAGAATCTGGCTGCAATTGCGGATGCGTCCTCCAAGCACGGCGTGCAGATATTTTCGCTGATCATGATTCTGGTAGCCTGTACGGGGATTTTTTTACCGCTGGAGGTGGCGCTCAATCAGGCCTGGGGCGTAACCAAGAGCCGCAACTACCTTCACAATCAGGTGATCGCATTCGGTTTGGCGATCATCATGGTCTTTCTTGGCACGTGCAGTATTGTTTTGAATGCGGGCGAGCAGGGATTGCTGACTCTTTTGTTTTTTCATCATGTCGATAACTTTGTCTTTAAAGGGATCAGTTATATCTGGCTGGCCGCCACCACCGGCGTGGCTTCGATCTTGTTCTTCTTTTCCATTTACTGGCTGCTGCCCAACCGCAAGGTGCCGTGGCGCCCGGTTCTGCACGCTTCCATCTATACCGGGGTGATCTGGCTGATATCGAAATACCTTTTTGAAGCGCTGCTTCCGCATATGCATTTGGAAGAGCTTTACGGAAGGTTTTACGTCTCGGTTGGGTTGCTGTTCTGGGCCTATGTCTCCGGGCTGATCCTATTTGCCGGGGCGCAGTTCAGCGTGGCGCGGATGGGCAAAAAGGAGAAGGCGAGTCATGCTGGAAGTGTCTCTGAATAAGTTAGTGATACGGATCAGGCGCGGACGAGGACGTCCGCGCTACGGCCGGCCGGGAGACCGGCGCTGCAGTGAGCGACGCTGGCCGAGGCAGTTCTAGTCAGATGACTTGGCAAAGGTCTTCGGGCTGAGTGGCGACAGCATCGGCGATCATGCGCGGAATCTCGCTGGCGGCGGCTGGCTTGCCGAAGAGCCATCCTTGCGCCAGTTCGCAGCCCAGATCGTTCATGATGCCGGCCTGTTCCTCGTTTTCGACACCTTGCGCCACGGTGGTCATTCCCAGGCTCTTGGCCAGATTGATGAGCGCCGCGACAATCTTCCGGCCCTCGGCGCTTTGATGAATGGCGTGGACAAAGCTGCGATCGATTTTGAGTTCGTCGAAGGGCAAGGCCATCAGATGAAAGAGGCTGGAGTGGCCGGTGCCGAAGTTGTCCAGCGCCAGGCGGCAGTGCATCGTCTTCATCTCGCCGGCCACTGATTGGGCGGTGCGCAGATCGTCCAGCAGCGCGCTTTGGGTCATTTCGACGGTCAGCCGTTGCAAGAGGAAACCGCCCTTCTGCGCCGCCGAGGCGATCTGGCAAGGCAGTGTCTCGTCCATCAATTGCAGCGGTGAAAGATTGATGGACAGGCGAAGGGAGCCCTCGAGCAGCGGCGTGGCGGCAAAGATCTTTTGCAGCAGCTTTTGGGTCAGGGTGTTGATGTAGCCGCACTTCTGCACAATGGGGATGAAAGCGTCCGGGGAGAGCGCACCCAGGCGGGCGTGATTCCAGCGCGCCAAAGCTTCAAAACCGGTCAGTTGGCGGCTGTCCAATGCAACGAATGGCTGAAAGAACGGGTAGAATTCGTCCTCACCGAAGGCTCTGCGAACGTCGTGCAAATCAAGATACATGGCGATACTTTACGACAAAAAAGAGACCCGCGCCATGGACGGAAGTAATGTGTGCATCCGGTTTGTATCGTTATAAAACAATGATTCCACTTGGGTTGATTCGGAGCGATTCACTCTGATTCGCGAGTATTGTGTTTTACGCTTCCGCGCTTTGCCAGGAAGGGAGACGGGGAAGGCCTGACTACTTCAGCAAGCCCTCTTGCGCGTTCAACAAGCCCGCTTGCGCGGCTCGATCTTTTCGTCCGATCCGGCGCGGACTTTCAGGCTCTGCTCCATGCGGTCGATGATTGCTTGCACCGCATAGAGCTCCGAGGTCGGGGCTGCTGTTTTGAAGATCAAGAGCCGGTTCCGGAGGCGAGCGGTAGCAATGCGGACGATGGTGCACGCGCGCGGTCCTGGGCAGACCATGGCGAAATAGGCGCCGGATGCGCCGGCTATCGTGGCTTGACCTTCTCCCCACATGACCGCTTTGGGGCACATATGGCGCAAGAGAGATTTATTGAATTCGAGAAACTGCTCGACGGAATCGCCGGCCTCGGTCTCAGCCGAAGAGACGCTGACACTGACCTCTCCGCAAGCAAAGGTCAACTCGTTCGCTGCGTGTTGCTGGCCGGGCTCCCAGTCGGCGGGCACTTCGATCTCAAAAAAGCCGTCTGGGCTTTGATAGCAGCGATCCGAGGCCTGCGCGCCCGCGAAGAACCTTTCGCCGCCGATCAGATTCCAGGCAGCGGCGAAGGCCGGCAAAAGGATCGCAAAATCAATTTGGCTGATTCCCATCGGCATGGTCCATTCTCTGTAGAGTTTGATTGAAGCGGCGCTTCCAACACGGAATGCCCTTCACTTTAGATGGTGGGGAAATTCGGCAAAACGTGTCACTGAAAATTCATAAAAATCTTCCGCGGGTACGGAAGAGGGATTTTATCCAGTCGTTTTTTCCTGCAATGAATCTCTCAGCAGCTCAAGCCCGCATGGCTTCCGAGCCATTGCCAACGGCCAAGTCGCTGCCCTTTCAAGGATTTTGATTAGGGGGTTCGATGGCGGGATTTGGATTCAACCCTGCACCGAGGGCTTCTCCGTTACAATGAAAAGAATCGCCTGCCGAGTTGGGAGCTGATCCCGGCGCGCCAGGCGTTTGGAGCATCATGTTCAACAGAAATTTGCCGGAAGCTCTTACCTTTGACGATGTTCTGCTGGTTCCCGCCTACAGTGAGGTGGTTCCCGCGCAGGTCAGCACGCAAACCCAGTTGACCCGCGCCATTACGCTGAATACGCCGCTTCTCTCCTCGGCCATGGATACGGTGACCGAGTCGCGCATGGCCATCGCCATGGCGCAGCAGGGCGGGATCGGCATTGTCCACCGCAACCTCAGCATCAGCGAGCAGGCGGGCGAGGTGGACAAAGTCAAGCGCTCCGAGAGCGGCATGATCGTGGACCCGGTGACGATTGAGCCGGACCAGATGATCGGCGACGCCCTCGAAGTGATGCGCCGCTACAAGATCTCCGGCGTGCCGGTGACGCGCGGCAAGCGGCTGGTGGGCATTTTGACCAATCGCGATCTGCGCTTTGAGACGCGCACCGACATTCCGGTCGGCGAAGTGATGACCAAAGAGGATCTGATTACCGTCCCGGTGGGCACAACGCTGGAGGAGGCCGAGCAGATTCTGCATCATCACCGCGTGGAAAAGCTGCTGGTGGTGGACGATCAGTACAACCTGAAGGGTCTGATCACGGTCAAGGATATTCAAAAGAAGTTGAAGTACCCCAATGCCAGCAAGGATGAAAAAGGCCGGTTGCGCGTGGGCGGAGCGATCGGCGCCACGGGCGATTTTCTGGAGCGCGCGGCGGAGCTGGTGCGGGCGCGGGTGGATGCGCTGGCCATCGACTCGGCGCACGGCCATCAGACGCGCGTGCTGGAGGCGGTGCGCGCGGTGAAGAAGGCCTTCCCGAATGTGGATCTGCTGGCCGGCAATGTGGCGACCTACGACGGCGCACTGGCGCTGATCGACGCCGGGGCGGATGCCATCAAGGTGGGCATTGGTCCGGGATCGATCTGCACCACGCGCATGGTGACGGGCGTGGGAATGCCGCAGATTACGGCGATCTCCGAAGCGGCGCGCGCGGCGCGCGAACATGGAATTCCGGTGATCGCCGACGGCGGCATCAAGTACTCGGGCGAGCTGACCAAGGCCATCGCCGCCGGAGCCGATTCCATTATGATCGGCTCACTCTTTGCCGGGGTGGATGAGAGCCCGGGCGAAACAATTCTTTACCAGGGTCGCAGCTTTAAAACTTATCGCGGGATGGGATCGCTTTCCGCCATGAACCAGGGCTCCGGCGAACGCTACTTCCAAAGCACATCGGACATTGAGAGCGGCGAGAGCGGCGCCGAGAGCGTGGTGCAGCGCGAGCGCTCGAACGGAAACCGGCTGGCCAAGTTTGTTCCCGAAGGGATTGAGGGACGCGTGCCCTACCGCGGACCGCTGGAGTCGATGGTCTTTCAGCTCGTGGGCGGCCTGCGCTCGGGCATGGGCTATCTGGGTTGCGGAACAATTCAGGAGTTGCAGGAGAAGGCGCAGTTTGTGCGCATCAGCGGCGCGGGCTTGCGCGAGAGCCACGTGCACGACGTCATCATTACGCGTGAGGCGCCTAACTATCATGTCGAGTAGCCCGCGCGGCTTAAAATTCTGGATCAGCGCATGGCTTCCGGTAGCGATCGGCATCGGCATTATCGTGCTTGAATCCACCGCGATGTGCGGCTCAGACCGCACCAGCCAGCCGCTGCGCCGGCTTTGGGAGGCGCTCTTCGGCTCCGTTTCCGACCTTCGCTGGAATGTCATTCATTATGAGATCCGCAAGTGCGGGCACTTTTTCGGCTATGGATTCGTCGGGGTGGCATGGCTGCGCGCCTGGTGGATGACTCTGCCCCACTCGCACTTTTTGGAAGACACCTTTTTGGCGCTGATGGGCACCGCTTTGACCGCCAGCCTGGACGAGTTGCATCAGAGCTATCTGCCCAACCGGAATGGATCGGTCTGGGATGTGCTGCTGGACTGCGGCGGGGCGATTGCGCTGCAGTTGGCCGTGTATGGATGGTTGCGCCTCTTCAAGCCCCGGCAATTGGCGCGCGCAGAGTGAGGCGGGAAAAAACTCTAATCCTGAATGGTCTCGATCGAGTCGCCTCTCAGTGATGTAGTAAGCGGACTATAGTTGCTGGGAAGGATCGGGAGGTTGATCCCAAATGTATAAGTGACCAATACCTCAATCCGGCAATTGCGAGCCCAAGCCACGCATGCGGTGCCGTCCACATTTGTCGTCAAGGCATTCACCGTAATATTCGAAGTGGTAAAGTTGGGACCAGGGTGCGGCAAGGATAGAACATAAGCTTTTACGCCCGAGCCATCCGTAGCCGTGTAACACCCCACACTGGTGGTCGTGGCACAAGCGGTTGTCCAATCGGAACCGCGCACCATGGCATAACGCGCCCCCATCTGGGCGTCGATGGCGCATTGATTGCCCGCATACACACCCTCGCTGAACTCGATGACGGCGAATAGCATCAGGGTGAATATCGTGGCCGCGAGGGCGAATTCCAATATCTCGGCGCCATCTTCTTTACGGATAAATCGCTTCCATCCTCGCATCATCATGCTCCACAATTTGCAGATCCTGTATAACAGCCGCGTATCGCGGCAGTTTTGGAAAAAGTTACAGTGGATGGGCCGGCCAAGTGGGGAAAGAGAGGAGTTGGAATGAGATTCCAGGGAATGATCGTCGTATAGACTTCCGTGACGGTGACTTTGACTTCATTGACCGTATTGTAGGTGCAGGTTGGCACTACAGCGCAGTTTAGAGAGGATTGGGTGCCGTCGCTGCATTCGCAATAATAGGCCGGCGTCTGAACGGTCACGTGCGGATAATTCTGCTTGGCCGCATTGGTGATCCCGGTGGAATCCGTAGGGTATAACGATCCATATTCCGCTCCGGCATGAGCGGCGTTGGTAACTTCGAGCCACTTGTAATACATGGCGCCAAAGTCAACGGCCAAAACCAGAAACATGGCCAGAAACGGAATCACAATGGTCAACTCGACCAGGCTTGAACCTCGATCGGATTTGCGAAAGTCGCGGAGAATCGTTGGCATTTTCATAGGTCACTCCGCAAGGGACAAGTAGGGTGAACCGCTGGTTGAGCCTCCGCCCGAACATTTGAGGGAAATGGCTGAGTCCAGCATTACGGAACTGGCATAGATTGACCCATACGCCGAGGCGGTGCTGCCGCCATTCAGCGTAAGTGTCCCATTGGGCACATAGACTGATCCCCCGAAAGTCGAGCCGGAGGCCGCATCCAGGTTTAAAGCGCTTCCAGTATCCCAAATCGCCATATTGGCGCAGGATGTGCAACTGTCGTAAGCTGTTGGATCCGCGGTGATTTGAGCGGCTGTGGGCGCGGTGATATTCCAATTGGCGGCGCTATTGATATTGACACTCGCCCCACTCCCGATAAAGATCGTCACGCCACCGGTCCCATTGATCGTTACATCCGAGTCAATGCTAAAACCGCTGCCAAAATAATACACTCCTGGATTTAGAGTCACGGTATAGGTTCCGGAGTTGAAATTGACATCGTTCGAATAATAACCCGGCGACAGAGTCGTATTGCCGCTGATGGTGCCTACATTTGTGCTTGATGTGCTCGGCTGGGAGGGCGCCGTCAGGGATGCAAATGGATTCGCCTTTGTGGCGGAGTTGATGGTGGGCAATGGATTATACGTCGTACAACTGCCACAGTTTTTATTGTAGGAGGAACCGACATAGTTAAAGTTGTTGACGTCGATGGTGACGCCGCTGTTGGCACTCAATCCGCTGGTCGCGTTGTCATAGATGCCGCAGGTGGAACCGGTGGCCTGGGTGACGCTGGCGCCCGAGTTCAGCGTCAGGTTATTGGTGACCAAACCGGGACCGGTAGATGTAGTCGATGTCGCGTAACCGGCTTCCGAGCGGGCGTAGAGACTGACAGAGTGGGCGCCGAAGATTCCGGCAAAGTAGGTGTTCATCGTCTGCGTCACTACAGCTTCCACATAATTGATTTTCCCATTATTTGGATCATTGGTTCCCAGCGCGGAAGGACCGTTGTTGATGGTAAGGGTTGCGCCCGTCGGAGCGCTGTTCTCGGTGGTAAACGCATAATTGGCGGCGGTAGTCATGGCGGAACATTTGGCCGTTCCGTTGCACGCGCTGATCTCTAGAGCTCCGGCGATGGCGGCGGCGTCGGCCAGCGTCTGCAAATTGCGCTGAGTGTAGTAGACATTGCCGGCGTCCACAGCCAATGCCAAAAATGAAACCAGCATGGAGCCGCTCAACGCCGCCAATACAAGCACGTTCCCACGTTCATCCCTCAGAAATTTCATGGCTTCCACCTTCGCACGTTTGACCATTTTCTCAAGCGCCGTCCCCTGGTGTGGAGATCGAGCTGGTCAACTGCACTACCTATACGGCCTGAATTGTACCATATGGAGAAAAGATTCGTAACAGATACTTCGTCCTTCAAGCTTGCTCTAAAGTAATGCCCGCGGAGCTTCCTTTCGAGTAGCCCCACAGACAGACACGGGCGCACCCTGCGAGAGGGATGCGCCCGTGTGATGCGCGTGCGGAAGGATAAACTTCAAAGGAATGAAAGCTTTAGGCTGCTTCTTCCTTGATTTCTTCCACTTCCTGCTGCTTGGCCTCTTCCATTTGCTTTTCGAGGTCGGCGCGCTTTTTGGCCTTGATCTCGTCGCGCTTCTGGCGCTTGGCATCGAGCTGCTTCTCCGCTCCGAGAAGCTCGATGAAGGCCTTATCGCCGCCATCTCCTTTGCGGAAGCCGGTGTGGATGATGCGCAGGTAACCGCCCTGGCGATCCTTGTAGCGCGGGGCTACGGTGTCAAAGAGCCGGTCAACGGATTGATCGGTCATGAGAAAGGCGAGGGCCTGACGGCGCGAGTGCAGATCGCCGTTCTTGCCCAGGGTGATCATCTTTTCAACCAGCGGACGGACGGCCTTGGCCTTGGTCAAGGTGGTCTCGACGCGGTCTTCGAGGATGACGGACGTAGTCAGGTTGCGCAACAACGCGCGACGATGGCTGGTGTTGCGTCCGAGCTTGAATCCTGCATTGCGATGGCGCATGATGTGTTACTCACTTTCGAATTTTCTTGAGCTTTCAGCTCTCAGCCTTCAGCTCTCAGTTTTCCGTGCCCAGAATTGCGGCCTAAAACGCTTCGCTACGATCACCTGGGCGGCTGACGGCTGAAAGCTGATCGCTGACAGCTGCTTTTAAAAGTTTTCCGTCTCAGTGGGCAGTTGCAGGTCCACCGAATCCAATGGCTCGTCCTCGTCGTCGTAGTGGCTGTAGCCGGCGGCCAACGCGGTAGCGGGCGGAATGCTGGTCGGTCCGGGAACGGCGTTGCCCTGGTCGTCAATCTTCATGCCCAGCGACAGGCCCATCTG
The DNA here is from genome assembly GCA_964644105.1 of uncultured Occallatibacter sp. Classification (GTDB taxonomy): domain Bacteria; phylum Acidobacteriota; class Terriglobia; order Terriglobales; family Acidobacteriaceae; genus Telmatobacter. The sequence goes on from CAZXVX010000050.1 coordinate 19,321, forward strand.
GGCGAGGATTTCCTTGATCTCGTTCAGGCTCTTGCGGCCAAAGTTCTTGGTCTTGAGCATCTCGGCTTCGGTCTTCTGCACCAGCTCGCCGATGGACTGAATGTTGGCGTTCTTCAGGCAGTTGTAGCTGCGGACCGAGA
>CAZXVX010000051.1:0-18911 GCA_964644105.1 uncultured Occallatibacter sp.
ATCGGGCGTGCAGCCACTCAGAAACCTGATCGAGCGTAAGAAGTTCTTCGGAGGAGGGGTCATAATCTGCAAGCCGCTCACGGATGATTTTGCGGTGAGCTGCTTCGACGGACGGCTCCAGCTTCGGTGCCTCAAGGCTCTCCCACAGGTCGTCAATCAGCGCCAAACGCTCCTGGGTCGAGAGGGCGGAGATTTCTGTTTTACTCAGAACGGCCATGCAGATAGTTTACGCCGGAATGATTCCAGCCGCATATCTGTCTGGAAGGCGTTACACCGGTTTGACCCCGCCGCCGCCAATCCCTATCGTGAAGAGAGGCACCAGAAAGGATTCCCCATGACTCAGCCTGCTTCGCCCGGCACATCGCCAAAGAAGACCGCTCTCAACGCCGCTCACCGCGCGCTGAAGGCCAAGATGGTGGACTTTGGCGGCTGGGATATGCCCGTCGAGTATCCCGCCGGCCTGGTCGCCGAGCACCTTGCCGTGCGCTCCGGCGTGGGTCTCTTCGACGTCAGCCACATGGGCGAGATACACTTCAGCGGCCCCGGCGCGCTCTGCGCCATTCAGCACCTCACCATGAATGATGCCTCCAAGCTGCGCGATGGGCAGGCTCATTACTCCGCGCTGCTCAACCCGGCAGGTGGCTTTGTGGACGACATTCTGGTTCATCGCCTCAGCCAGGACGAGTACCTGATGGTGGTGAATGCCGGGACCAAAGACAAGGATTTCTCCTGGATCAAGGACAATGCGGGCGCTCTGCCCGGTGTGCGGATCAGCGACGACTCGGACAGTTATTCGCAGTTGGCCGTGCAAGGGCCGCGAGCACTAGCAACTCTGCAAAAGTTGACCAATGTCAATCTGTCCGTAATCCGCAACTACTGGTTTACCTTCGGCGAGGTTTGCGGCGTTGAGAATCTGTTGATTGCGCGCACCGGCTATAGCGGCGAAGATGGCTTCGAGGTTTATTTGCCCTCGGATCAGCCGACGGCGGAAAAACTTTGGAACGCACTGTTGGAGGCGGGCGCGGAGTTCGACATTCGTCCCTGCGGCCTGGGCGCGCGAAACACCCTGCGGCTAGAGGCCGGCATGCCTCTCTACGGCCATGAAATCTCCGACTCAATCAATCCATTCGAAGCCGGTCACGAGCGCTGGCTCAAGTTGGACAAAGGCGACTTCATCGGTCGCCAGGCCCTGCTGGCGATCCAAGCCGCGGGCGGGCCAACGCGCAAAGTGGTTGGCTTGGAGATGATCGAGCGAGGCATCGCCCGCGATGGCTATCCCGTGCTGAATTTGGACGGCCAGATCATTGGCGCGGTAACCTCCGGCTCGCCCGCGCCCTTCCTCAAAACCAATATCGCCTTTGCGCTCATTCCAGCCCACGTGGCTTCGAGCGGCGCAGACGTGCTCGTGCAGGTGCGCGCCAATGCAGTCCGCGCAAAGCAAATCTCCACCCCATTCTACAAGCGGACGAAGAGTTAACCCCCAGCCTGCGATGCTCGCCGGCACTCCCCGGCAATGGAACAAAAGAATTTCCCCGCGGAAACACCCTCGGAACCTCTGATGAACTCCAAGTTTTGAAAGGGCGCGGCTTTAGAGCTTATCCGTGAATTGCAGCGCCCCGTGAATTGTAGCGCCGGTCTCCAGACCGGCTGTAATGTGGACCTCCTGGTCCACGTTGAGTCTCAAACAATACAGATATCAGACCATACAGATATAGGCTGGAGCCATCGCTCAATTCAAACAGGCGTGAAACCAGAAAGAGAATATCCTCAATGTGCGGATAAGTTCTTAGTCCAAGTTTTGAAAGGACGCGGCTTTAGCTGCGCCACAAGTGGCTCTCATTCAATGCGGGCTTTAGCCCCCGAGGGAATCTTTGCTGTAAAGAAAGAAATGAATCAAAGGTTCCCTAAAGCAACAGCGCCCCAGCTAGCCCGCGCCGTAGGCGCAGCAGTAATTAGCCCACCGTTACCTCCCCAAGAAACGATCTTTGTTTCTCGGGGAGGTAACGGTGGGAAACGAACAGCAAAAATGCCGCTGGAGTCCCGTAGGGACAGTGCCTCAAATCTGTGCCGAGGCCTTATTTCGAGGGGCAAATGAGAAAAACACATATGGCCTGAGAGCCGATGGATGCCATTCCATCCGCTCTCAGAGCCGCATTGATCCGACTAGATGGTTAACGTTTTTTCCCCCTGCCGCCGAACTGATAGAAGAGTTGAACCGTTCCAGAGACATACACGTAGGAGATGTTTGCCGTGGACGTGGTGCTGGGATTTATAACAGGATAGTCTGCAATCGAGGGATACGCAGGCACAGAAAGTTCCATGTCGCGGACGGCGCGGATCTCTGGTCGGATGCCCCAGTTATGGCCGCAGAAGAAAATCCATCCGCCGCCGAAGCTGGCATTGTAACCATTGACGCTTGAGCTGCCGCCATTCCAGGTCATGGTATTCTTGTCGCCGTCAAAGGCAACCACAAAATAAGAGCCAACGCGCCCTATATTAAGCAGGTTGTAATGAATCGCACCCCCATAAAGCTCGTGCTTTTCCGTATTCCCATTCGATGAGCCCATCGGCATATAAGCATACTCGCCGAGAACCGTGAAACTGGGCACGATGTTGTAGCCGATCGATCCGCCGAAATAAATGTTGTCGTCGCTGTTCACCCCGGCCACATTACGGTCGCCAATGTAGCCCGCCAGATCTGCCGAATGGCCCACGAGTTGCGCTCGGACGGGAACCGATGCAATCAGCAGAAACATAACGGTGAGGCAGAAACCTGCCAATGCATTTCTAACATTTCGCTGCATAATGATCCATTCCTTTCCCAATCAGTTTTGGGAGCAGCCTCGCGGCGCTCCCGGTTTTGTCCACTCTGTACGGAGCAGTCAACGGTTCAGAACCTCTGAACTTTCACTTCTTTGCCTCACCGTACACTCTTTGCGTCTGCCCAGATAAGCCCAACAATCAATCCAATTGCCATATATTTTATGCCGCCAATAAAATATAAGCACCTGTATTTTTCAAAATCCTTAAAGAGGAAAAACAAAATAATCAAAATTTCATACAAATGCGCCCCGCATTCATTGCCCGCCTCCCACCCCAAAATCAAAGAGCCAGGAGGGAGTTTTATCTTTTGCGCTGGTGGTGTGCGTAAAGTCTGCTTGCACCGTAGCCAGCGGAAGGCTGATGAAGCCATATTCCCCGGCTTTTAACGGAACCGGTAAAGTGACTTTATACGCCGCCGGACCAATCTTTTCAATTCTTACCGCCACGCGATCTCGATTAAAGTTCTGAAACTTGGTGAATCCCATTTTGGCCATCGCCGCCTCGCGCCGTCCCTCGCCATTCAGAGCGAAGTGCAACAGCATGAAATCCGAGGCCGAAACCGCATCTCCAAGGCTGACGGGGTTCGTATCCGCTCCTCGCTCATCAAAGTAAAAGTAAAACTCCGGCTGGGCGTCCGCCGTCCTGATCTTTGCCTCGGGACCATCCGAACCGCCTCCCAGTTGCACCCTCACTTCAAAGTCAATGAGCTTGGTAGAAATCTGACGGGGCTCCAGCGGAATCATCTTCCGCGGCGCGCCTGCCATCATGTAAATTCCTGGTGCGTGCGGCGCGTTGGGATCGCTCGAGAGATCCGGTTGAGCAGGCTTCTGCGAAGCCAATGGCGGCTGTACAACCGCCTCCGGCGTTCCCAGCGCGATCTTGTCTTTCGCATCCTGCTCGGCTTTCTCCCGCGCCGCTTTGTCTTTGGCCTCTTGATCCGCCTTCTCGCGCGCAGCCTTGTCTCTGGCTTCCTGCTCAGCCTTCTCCCGCGCCGCTTTGTCTTTGGCTTCTTGATCCGCTTTCTCGCGCGCAGCCTTGTCCCTGGCATCCTGCTCAGCCTTGAGACGAGCGTCGCGAACCGACTCAAGCGCGATGAGCGCAATCACTTGCCCCGGCTCCATCACCGTGACTTCCTTTTGCGCCTTGTCCAAGCCGTCTTCCGTCGCTCCAACTACCAGATGCTGGCCTATTTCAACCTTGACCTTGGCCGAGGCGCCGGCGTCGATGTGTCCCATCGTCTCGCCGTCCAGCTTCCAATTGCATGCCAAATCGCAAATCACCAGCAGCGTCGGGCTGACCGGCTTGACCACCGGCTTGGTGGGCATTAGAACAGGCCCTTCGTCCTGCTGCGCTCCGGCCGTCATCGCGGCGCTAGCGATAGCTGCAACCAGAATCCAATTCGCTATGGTTCCTCGCCTCATCTCGTCCTCTGTTTCATTGAGCCAAAGCGCGCTGCTGGAGTCGCTTGTGGAACCGGCGCAGGGGCAACACCTGTTCCCTCGCCAAAGCGACGAACGCACAATACGCGCAAACCCATCTTTCTGTTCATTGGATAACTTATCGCCGCCAAGCCAAAAGAAAAATTCACAAATATATACTTCCCTGCCTGGTTTCCATTCGTGCTGCTCCATATAGAAGGACTGGATAGTCTGATGTCGCCTTTTATGTGACAATGATTCCCGTAACCACAATAGACTTTCGGCGCAGATTGATCGGATAGCCCTTGCAACTCGAAGGTTGTAGCCATACGCCAATCAGAATGTCCCTCTAGCTCCAGGCTCCGGCAATAGGTTTGTGCATCTTCCCAATCCACGCCCGATCCGTTATCCGCCTTCGGCCACATCAACCCGGTTGAACGGTCTACCCAAACCAAATCGCTGGCCTCGTCACGAGCAATCTGTTCGCGTTCTTCCTCTTTCTTTTTCTGCTCTTCGAGCGCGGCATTCTCCTGAGCCTCCGCCTCGGCTTTTTCCTTTGCGGCCTGCTCAGCCTTGGCTTGCATCTCCTGCAGCGCCGCTTTTGCCATCTGCTCGGCTTTAAGACGCGCATCCCGCACCGGCTGGAGTTCGATGCTCACCACCGTTTGACCGGTCGATTTGACTTCACTCACCTGTTTGATCTGGTCTGCGCCGTCTTCCGTTACGCCAACCACCATATGCTGGCCAACTTCAACCTTCGCCTTGGCAGAGGATCCGCCCTCAATTCTGCCCATTGTCTCGCCGTCCAGCCTCCAGTTGCAGGCCAAATCGCACATCACCAGCAGTGTCGCTCCTATTGCCGCTTTGGTCCTGTTCTGTGCCTCTTGTTCCAACTTGAGGCGCGCATCGCGCACCGGCTGAAGTTCGATGCTCACCACCGTCTGCCCGGTCGATTTGACTTCACTGAGCTGCTTGATCTGGTCTGCGCCGTCTTCCGTCACGGCGACCACCATATGCTGGCCAAGTTCAACCTTCGCTTTGGCTGAAGCTCCGGCGTCGATATGGCCCATCGCCTCGCCGTCCAGCTTCCAGTTGCAGGCCAGGTCGCAAAGCACCAGCAGTGTTGCGCTGGCCGGTTTGTTCACGGGCTTACTCGGCAGCAGAATCGGCCCCTCGTTCTGCTGCGCTCCGGCCGTCAGGGTTGTGACTGTGATGGCTGCCGTGACCGCGCAAAATGCAATCCAGCTTGCGTGCATCTTTTTCTCCGGAAACATTCGACCCTATCCTACTACTTTGGCACAAAAACGAACAATGCGAAGGAAATCAGCATCTTTTTCGCATCCGGTCTCTGATTCGGAACCCCACCAGGAACACGATTCTCTCTCAGCCGCGTCCAATGAAGTGGCGGGAATGGCCCCAGTCCGCCCGCGCCGGATACAATAGGGTTTTGGGCCGCAAAAAATGGGCGGCAGAGAATTTCGTTTTTTGGAGCAGGTGCACGTGAGAGGCATAATCCGCCGCAATCTGCGGCTTGAGTTGGTTGCGGGAGTGGCAATCGCGCTGGGCTTGCCCACGCTGGCGGTATCCCAAGGTGTCGCTACAACAACGGCACTGACTGCCGGAACACTGAGCGGATGCACCCAGGCGCTTACCGTCACTGTTTTAGAAACCGCAACGGTCGATCCTGTTGCCAACGCCACGGTGACCATCAGCGATGCATTCAACGGAGGCGGTGCTTCAGCCGTCGCCACCGTGCAGACCAATGCCCAGGGCACGGCCACCACATCGGTCTGCCTGCAACCCGGCGATCACAGCCTGACCGCCGCGTTTGCCGGCACTCCCGCAGATCAGGCCTCCTCCGCCGCGCTGCAATTGAACATTGATTTTGAGCCCTCCATCTCCAACGTTGCGCCCGCGTCTTCAACCGGAGCCATGACCCTCACTCCAGGCGAGGCGGGAACAGCCACCGTTACGCTTACGCCCTCGCAGGAGTTTATTGACTCTGTGACTACGACCGGAACTCCGGCCTTTATCACCATCTCCTGCTCGGGTCTATCGGACGTGGCTGGCTGTACCTTTACTCCGCAGAATTTGGAGATCGATCCGGGGCAAAACGGAACCGTCACCAGCGAATTGGAGATCCAGACCTACTCGGTCTCCGGCGCATCGATCAAGCCGTCCTCCAAGCCCGGCCAAAGTGCGGCGCCGATCGCCTGGGCGCTTCTGCTGCCCGGAGTCTTGGGGCTCGGCGGCTTGGCATGGGGAGCGCGTCGTCGTCGTTTTCTGAGCCGGTTGTCGCTGGTCGCCTTGGTTGGCGTGGTCACGCTGCTGGGCACAACCGGCTGCAATCCACTCTATAAGTATGAAAACCATGGCCCGCCGCAGGGTCCGCCAACGCCGGCTGGCACCTACAATATCAAGGTGACCGCGCAATACAGCAACGGTGTCACAGCATCCGCGCAATCCACGATATTTGTTCTGACAGTCAAATAGAGCCGAGATGCCGTACCGGCAAGAATCGCAAAAAGAACCTGCGGAATCCCGCAGGTTTTTTTGCGTGCCGGAAACCTTGCAGTCATTTGGCCTCTTATGCATTTGGCTTGTCGGATAATAGATCAGTATGAAGATTCGGGAGCGGTGATGATTCGGACGAAGAAAGTTTTCCGCGTTGGATTTTTGGTTGTGGCAGTGTTGGCCGTTGGCGTAGCAGCCTCCGCGCAGACGGCGGATCAGGCTTGGCTGAGAGACGCAGGCCATCGCGGCCCAAATGATATACCAATATTCGCCAAAGCATTTGGCTCTGGAACTCTGGAAAAATCAGCGGAGAACGAATTTTATCGCGAAATTGGAAAACTGCGGTTAAAGTCCGTTGGAGATTCATTCGGTTCCATCAATGGCAGAGTCATTTTAGGTACCGCCAAGGAAGTGCAGCCAGCTTTTCCCGAGCTTTCTTTTCCAAACGATCTGAATCCGGATGAATATTGGCTCTTATGGAGCAAACACAATGGCCACCCATTTCTTTTCATTCTTGGTGGCGACGAGCGTGGAGTTCTCTATGGAACCTTTGCCGTTTTGCGGACTCTTGCTGAAGGCAAGGATGTACACTTTTCCGGCCTCCGCTCGCATCCCGCCATGCCCATCCGCTGGGTGGACGAGTGGGACAACCCGGACGGCTCGATCGAGCGCGGCTATGCGGGCCGGTCAATTTTCTTCGAGGGCGGCAACGTCCGCGATGATCTTGCGCCGGTCGGCGCATACGCCCGCCTGCTGGCCTCGATCGGCATCAATGGCGTCAACGTCAACAACGTCAACGCCGACGCGCATCTGCTGGACTCCGAGCACTTGAAGCAACTGGCGCGCGTCGCCGATGTCATGCGCCCCTGGGGCGTGCGGCTGGCCGTGAGCGTGAAGATTACCAGCCCGCAGGAGATTGGCGGCCTGGCAACCTTTGATCCGCTGGACCCGGCGGTGCGCGCCTGGTGGACGGCCAAGACCAACGAAATCTACGCGCTGATCCCGGACTTTGCCGGCTTTACCGTCAAGGCCGACTCCGAAGGCCAGCCCGGCCCAGCCACCTATGGCCGCACCCCAGCCGACGCCGCCAACCTGCTGGCCTCGGCGCTCGCGCCCCACGGCGGCATCGTCCTCTATCGCGCCTTTGTCTACAACCACCACCTCGACTGGCGCGACCCCAAAGCCGACCGCGCCCGCGCCGCCTACGACATCTTCCACCCGCTCGACGGCCAATTCGCCGCCAATGTCATCGTTCAGATCAAAGAAGGCCCCATCGACTTTCAGGCTCGTGAGCCTGTATCGCCGATCTTTGCCGGATTGCAGAAGACCAATGCGGCGATGGAGCTTGAAGTCACGCAGGAGTACACCGGCCAGCAGCGCCACCTGGTTTACCTCGCCCCGATGTGGAAGCAAGTGCTCGACTTCGATCTGCGCGCCAATAGCCAATCCACGCCCGTGAAAGAGATCATCGAAGGCAAATCCTTTCATCGGCCGCTGGGCGGAATGGTCGCCGTCGCCGGAGTAGGCCGCGACGCATGGCTCGGCTCGCCGCTGGCTCTGGCCAACCTCTACGCCTTTGGCCGCCTGGCCTGGAATCCCGATCTGACGCCTGAAGAGATCGCCGCCGAGTGGACGCGCCAGTCCCTCAGCAATGACCCAGAAGTTGTCCAGACAGTAGTGAAAATGCTGATGCAATCTTGGCCGGCATACGAGAGCTACACCGGCCCGCTGGGCTTGCAGACGCTGACCGACATCACCGGCTCGCACTACGGTCCGAATATCGAATCCAGCGAGCGCAACGGCTGGGGGATGTGGCACCGCGCAGACCACGACGGCGTGGGCATGGACCGCAGCGTGGCCACCGGCACGGGCTACGCGGGCCAATACCCACCCGAGGTGGCCAAGCTTTACGAGAACGCGGCTACCACGCCGGACGAACTGCTGCTCTTCTTCCACCACGTGCCGTACACCTACAAGCTGCACTCCGGCAAAACGGTGATTCAGTCCCTCTACGACAGCCATTATGAAGGTGCGGAGCAGGCGGCGAGCTTTGCCCGCGCGTGGGCCAAGCTCGAAGGCAAGATCGATCAGCCGCTCTACGAGCAGGTTCGCGACCGCCTCCGCTACCAGGCCGGCCATGCCATCGTTTGGCGCGACGCAATTGTGCAGTATTTCCTCAAGCTCAGCGGAATCCCCGATGAAAAAGGCCGCGCCGACCATTATCCCGGTCGTTTGGAGGCCGAAGACGCCAAACTCACCGGCTACAAAATCATCGACGTAAACCCCTGGGAAGATGCCTCGGGCGGAAGAGCTGTTAGTTGCGATGAACCGTTGATTGCACCCGACAAAAAACCTTATTGCAAGGCCGAATGGACGTGGCAAGGCGGGCAAGGCCAGTACGACATTTTCGTTCAGTACTTCGATCTGCAACCCGGTAAGGCCAAATTTGGATTGGAGACGAATGGTGCCCTTCGCTTGGGTCCGATAGGCCTCTGGTGGACAGCGGACGCAGAGTTGCCTACAGACCGGCCTCATGGCGACAATTCAACACGGCATTTGATTCGCGGTGTCTGGCTGAGTCTGGGGGATGTGATTGGCATTCGCGGCATTCCGGATGGAAATGACCATGCCGCTCTCGATTACATTGAAGTTTTTCCAGCAACTTACAACCGGGAGTTAATGGTCGATCACCCATGTTCTGAAGGCCAGCAAGTCAAAGATCCCGTTAGCCATCAGGATACCTTCGAGGAGACCGTAGGTCCCGAACTGGCCGGCTGGGCGGGCGAAACCAACGTCGGCACGCCTGTCGAAGGAATGCTCGTCGAGCTCTTTCACCCCGGCGACAAAACGCCCATCGCCACCACCCGCACCAACGAGGAGGGCGGCTTCCGCTTCTCCGGCCTTGCCCCCGGCCGCTATCGCGTCAAAGCCAGCGGTGTGGTCGAGTATGGAGCCGACGAACTCGTCCGCCTCGACCCCGCCGCCAAAGCCCAGCTCTGCCTGGTTGTGGAGTAAGTTCACGGCTCTTGATCCAGCCTGAAAGTTTTGATTCGTTGCGCCCATCCATTCCGCGCTCTTTGCGGAATGGATGGGATTGAGTGCGTTACTCTAAAACGGTATGGGCCGCATCCGCGTACTCTCCGACCAGGTTGCCAACCAGATCGCCGCCGGCGAGGTTGTGGACCGTCCTGCTTCGGTGGTCAAAGAGCTTCTGGAGAACGCGATCGACGCCGGCGCCAACCGCATCCGCATTGAGATCGAGGCGGGCGGGCGCAAGCTGATCCGCATCACCGACGACGGCCACGGCATGAACCGCGACGACGCCCTGCTGGCCTTTGAGCGCCACGCCACCTCCAAGCTGCGCACCGCAGATGATCTGCTTTCGATTTCGACCCTCGGCTTTCGCGGCGAGGCGCTGCCCTCGATCGCTTCGGTCGCTCGCGTCACGCTGGAAACCGCAACCGGCGAAGAGAGCGCCGGCACGCGCCTGGAGATCGCCGGAGGCAAAATCCTTCACGTGGACGACGCCGCTCTGCCGCGTGGAACCACGCTCACCGTCGCCGACCTCTTCTTTAATACTCCCGCCCGCCGCAAATTCCTGCGCGCCGAATCGACCGAGCTGGCCCACGTAACCGCGCTGGTCACCCATTACGCTTTGGCCCACCCCGACAAGCACTTCGAGCTGTCTTCGGCCACGCACACCATCCTCTCCGCGCCGCCGGTCGGGCGCACCGCCGAGCGTATCTATCAAATCTTTGGCAAGGATACTCTTGCTTCGCTGCTCCCCGTGGCCGCTGAGTTGCCCTTGCAGCGCGCCGGTCTGCCGGAACCGCCGCCATGGAAAAAAGATCCCGGCGACCCGGCGCCCATCCCCGGCGTGCTGCGCCTCAGCGGCTTCTACTCCAAGCCCGAGCTGCAAAAGCTCAATCGCAATTCGATCTATATCTTTGTCAATCACCGCCTCATCCGCGACCGCCTGCTGCTGCACGCCATCACCGAGGCCTATCGCAACGTGATACCGCCCACCAGCTTCCCGGTGGTACTGCTCTTTCTCGAGATGCCGCCCGAAGAGGTGGATGTCAACGTTCACCCGGCCAAGACCGAGGTGCGCTTTCGCCAGCAAAATGTAATCCACGACTTTGTCCGCGACAGCCTCCGCACGGCGCTCATCAAGGCTCGGCCTGCCGCCGCTTTTCTGGCGGCTCTCGATGCCGCGCCCGACGCCAGCTCCTCGCTGTTGCCTTCCTCCACCTCGCCCATCCCAGGCGCGCCGGTGAGCGCCCCGCTGCCGGAACCGGACTCCGATCCAGTCGCCCTCCACTCCGCCCGCGCCGATGCTGAAGCTTTTCAGTTGACGCCGCACCTGCCCACCCCCGTTCCCGGCAAGCTGGATTTTGGCTCTCAGCCCGCTCCCGTGAACGGTTGGCACCACCAGCAGGCCTGGGGCGAGGCGGCAGCCGCGCTCTTCCAGCCAGCCACTCTGCCCGCTGGCGATTGCTCTCCACGAATCGGTGGCGCCTCCGCTACGGACACCGCGGCGGAAACAGCTCAAGTGGAAGCCGAGCGTGCCGCCTCCAATCTGAACCACTTGGCCGGCCTGCGCCCGCTCGGGCAGTTGCGCGACTCCTTCATATTGGCCACTGGCGAAGATGGATTATGGATCATTGACCAGCATGTGGCACACGAACGCATTCTTTTTGAAAAAATTTTAAAGGATCGTCAAGTTGAAAAGGTAATGCGTCAAAGATTACTTATGCCGATCATAGTAGAACTAAAGGCATCTCAGATGATTACCTTCGCCAAAATCGCCCGGGAGCTTGAACACAATGGGTTCGAGGTGGAACCCTTTGGCCCTCAAACACTTGCCGTGAAAGCCGCGCCGATTGGACTGGAGGGAGCGGCCTTGGAGCGGATGTTGGCTGAAGTGATCGAACAATCAAGCGATGAATTCCAGCAAGACAATCATAATCATGATCTTACGGAGATTCGTACGCGCATTGCCGCCTCCATCGCCTGTCACTCCGCCATCAAGGTCAATACACCCCTTGACACAACTCGCATGGAATGGTTACTATTGGAACTAGCAAAGACCAGTCACCCAACCAATTGCCCGCATGGACGTCCAATAGCGTTGCTGTATTCTTGGAAGGAGATCCAACGGGCCTTCCAGCGAATATGAAATGGGTGGAAGGTGGCAGCTCTCCCCTTAGGGGACGGGGTTGCCCGGCGCCAACGCCAGCCTGGAAATGAGGTTTTTCTTTGACATCGGAACAATTGGAAGCATCGCGCGCCGAAAGGATGCGCCTGGACGGACGCGGGGTACTCACACTAGAGGATGCCCGCACCTGGATTGAAGAGACCGGATTGTGCCTCTTCCTGCCCAAGCGGCAGTTCTCCTCCGCCGTTGCGCCGTCGTTTGTTGAGGCTGTTGCGGGCTCTCGCAACACCACCCCGGAACATATCGCTTTAGCTGAAGATTTGCTGGTGCGCCTGGAAACAGACGGTGTGGCAGTGCGTCTGAATCTCCTCGGGCTTCCCGGCGAAGCGCCGGATTTCGTCGTGGCCAGTTGGGTCCTGCCCTATGTCTACGCCCTGCGCGGCGATCGCGACTGGCGCCGCACCCCGCAACTGACCGGCTCGCGACAGGTTTCGCAGTTGGCCATCGAGGCCTACAAACTGCTTGAGATCGGCGACACCACCCTGGCCAAGCTGACGCACGCGCTGGGCCGGGAGGTGACGGAAGCCGCCGTCTTGCGCGCCATCACCGAGCTTTGGCAGCAGTTGCGCATCATTCCAGTTGTCTCCGCGCCAGGTGAATCCGCGCAGTGGCAGTTGCTCCGCACACGCTTTCAAAAAGCCATTGCTGAAGGTGCCTCCACCTCGCAGGTGACGGCCATCTCCGTGCTTGCCTCCATCTATCTCCAGGCGGTTATCGTCGCCGGCATGGAAGAGGTCGAAATCTTCCTTGCGCCGCTCACCGCGCGCAGCAAAGTGCGCGAGGTCCTTCGCGGCCTGGTTGCAACCCGCCAGGTCCACACCCTTTCCATGGGCCAGGCGCCTCTTTATTATGTAGCGGGCACGCTTCCAGAGTTCGCGGTCGCTCCCACGCTCTATGCCAGTTCGGCAATTCCGGCTTCGGCTTATTTCCTGCGCGACAGAGAAGAAGAGGAGTTGCTGGAGATCGCTGCTGCTGAGGAGGTTCTTCCCGAACCGTCTGTCTCCGCCAGTCCACAGCAAGCCGGCAAAGCGCGCTCCAATAAAACCACCCCCGTTCGCAAGCCGGCTCCTACACAAAAATCAGCCGCCGCGCGCCCGCATTTCAGCCGCCTGGCCACCCATTCTCGCGATCGCAAACCGGCGCAATCCTCGTCGGCCAGCCGCCCGGCGCGTCGCGCCGTCTCCGATTCCCGCCCGGCGGATGCCCGCGCGTCCAGTGCGGCACGCTCCGCCTCTTCGGCGCGATGGAGCCCGAAAGCCGCCGCCGACTCCAAAGCCAAGCGCAATGGCGCGCATGCGGCCTCTTCCGCAAGCAACGGCAGCCGTAGCAATGGAAATGGCTCAAAGGCAGATGCAAGGCCTGGAGCGCGTTCCAGCAAGCCGTCTTCGCCCTCCTGGGCTGGGCGCAAAGCGAACGGCCACTCCGGCAGCACACAAGCCGCCGGAAAATCCGGCGCAAGCGCGCGCAGCGGCAGCTCTTCCTCTCGTCCGTCCAGCGCCTCTCGAAACGGCCGGAAGCCGCTCGTCGCCGTGGGCGCAAAAGCCGCAATCGGCAAGCGCTTCGGCTTTGCAACGCGCTCCAAGCAGGAGACCAAAAAGCGCGGATGAGCGTGAATATGAGTTTGATCACAACCCATGGTACCGGTTGAAATGCTCTGCTTTGACAGGGCACGATTTTACAGGCTGCGGAAAAACTCAATTCGGGCAGGTCTTGGTTCAAGGGCACCACTTCAGTTGTGCCGATAAAGCCCATAGAATCAACGGGGCTTTAGCCCCTGCGGGATGTCTTTCTGGGTTTTCACCCGAATTCAGCCCTTTTTCCGCAGCCTGTTTAGCCGTGCCATACATCGAACAATATAGACGATGGGCTTTAGCCCCTGAGGGATGGCTTTCGTGATTTCCGACGTTCACCCAAGGCAGCCTGATCTCGCCCGCCAAATGATCGTTGCGATTGACGGTCCCGCGGGAGCAGGAAAGAGTACCATCGCCCGGCATTTGGCTCGGCGCTTCGGCCTGCTGAATCTGGAGACAGGCGCCATGTACCGCGCCTTTGCTCTCAAAGCTCAGCGTATGGCAGTTTCCCTGGAAGAATCCGAAGGGCTGGAAAAGCTCGCCGCCCAGACCAGCATTCGACTGGAAGCCTCACCTGAGGGCAACCGCGTCCTGCTCGACGGCGAGGACGTGACTGGCTTGCTCCGCAATCAAACCATCACCGACGCTGCCTCCCGGGTCAGCGTTTGGCCGGCCATTCGCGCTTGGATGGTGCGCTTGCAGCAGCAGATGGGTGCGGCTGGCGGAGTCGTCATGGAAGGCCGCGACATCGGCACCGTCGTCTTCCCGCAGGCGAAGGTAAAGATCTTTTTGGATGCCGATCCCGAAGTGCGCGGCTTGCGCCGATACGATCAGCTAGGCCCGGCTCCGTCCGTCCAGCCGGATGAGGTGATCCGCGACCTGAGAGCCCGCGACGAACGCGACCGCAATCGCGCCGATTCGCCGCTCCGGTCGGCTCCCGACGCCATCCTGCTGAATTCAACCCATCTGACGCTGGATGAGGTTCTCTCGGCTGCCGAAGCGATTGTGGCCAGGAAACTCGCACTGCTGGCCTAAGAAAAGTGCCGCCGGCTTCCCATCCGCTGGAATGCGGGCGTCCCCATGCGCCCCTGCCCATCTCTGCACCCATCCAAGCGAATCGCCGCCAAGGCCGCCGGAAGATTTTCCACCGGACAATTTCAAAAAAAGAACCAGGCAGCCCTCGTAATGAAAAATTTCGCATCCTTATGCGTCTTAATTCTGCATATGCAATAATACGGGTAAATCAGCTGGTTGACTTCCCTGTCCACAATCAACTGAATTGTTCATGAGTTTCCCATTCTTCCCGCATTTTTAACCATCATCATCCTAGGAGTTCATATGGTAGTTTATTGCCGTTTTTGTGGATTGGAAAACTTTCGTCCTTCGCACCTACGATTTCGTGCGTCTGATCTTAGGCGGTTGCTCACGCTGCGTTTGCCGGTTCGTTGCCTGACCTGCGAAGAACGCACCTTTGCTCCACTCCCTTACTACCTCAAACTGCGCGACAAGCTCAGGAAGCGCCTCCCGGAATAGCATCGCAATGATGCCTGGCCGTCCCTGCGCAATTCCATGCCACGCCCAAATACGATAGGCTCATAGATGTATGGAAACCACCTGCCACCGCTGCCACCAAACCGTTCTCGCTGAGAATTGCTACTGCCCCTCTTGCGGATTGCCGCAACTGGTCTGCGCAACCGACAGTTCGGCAGGGCAAGCGCTCTCCGAACCATGGGACGGGGTGGTGCGCGACGCCAGCAGCATCCACTGGAAGCCCGCCATGAGCGCGTCTCTCAAGCTGGCGATCCCGGTCGGAGTTCTCTGCACCTTGCTCTCTCCGCTGGGTATGTCAGGATTGTTCTGGATGGCGGCAGCCGCCACTTGGACGGTATCGCTTTATCTGCGCAGCCAAAAGCCTGCCTGGATCACCGTTGGAGCTGGGGCTCGCATCGGACTGGTGACCGGTTTATTGGGTGGATGGCTGGCCTTTGCCGCAAACGGCGGTCTTCTTTTTGCGCGCCGGTATCTCCTCCATCAATCCAGCCAGATAGACGCCAGTTGGAAAGAGATGATTGAGGAGAGTCAACAGCTTACCGCGAGAATGGGCTTTTCAAATGCCGCCCAAATACAGAGTCAGACAGCTTCCATGCTGACTCCGGAAGGTCATGCCGGCTATTTGACCTTCCGACTTTTTATGTATGCCGTCTTTATGATTGCCTTTGCCGTCGCCGGAGGCGCGCTGGGGGCGCGGATGCTGGGCCGTTCGCGCCAGCCCGAACTTTGATTCCGCCCTTGCGAATGCGGTCCGTTTCTCCACAACTTGCCCGCAAGCCCAAACCCTTCTATCCTGCATTAGATAAGCCACGCGAGGAATCATGATCGAAGATTCAACCAATCCCGCTCTGCGCGTCAAAGGCCGGTTGATGTCCGCCTCCGAGATTGAGCGCACCCTGGTGCGCCTGGCGCACGAGATCGTCGAAAAGAGCAACGGCAGCCCTGATCTGGCTTTGGTCGGCATCAAGCGCCGCGGCGTCCCGCTGGCCGAGCGCCTGGGCAAGCTGATCGGCGGCATCGAGAAGCGCTCCATCGACACCGGCGTCCTGGATATTCAGTTTTACCGCGACGATCTCTCCACCACCGGCGTGCGCCCGGTCGTTACGCCCGGCTCGGTCGGCTTCAACGTCGATGGCCGCGACGTGGTGCTCTGCGATGATGTGCTCTACACTGGCAGGACGATCCGCGCCGCGCTGGACGCCCTCTTCGCCCACGGACGCCCGCGCCGCGTGCAATTGGCTGTTCTGATCGACCGCGGCCACCGCGAGCTGCCCATCGAAGCGGCCTACGTTGGGCGGCGCGTGCCCACAAGCAGCCGCGAAATTATTGAAGTCAAGTTTAACGAAGTCGATAACGACGAGCAGGTGCTGCTGGTCGAGCGGGTAGACTGAATACGCAGTTGTCAGTTGTCAGTTGTCAGTTTTCAGTTATAAGCCAGGAACTGACAACTGAGAACTGAAAACTGTGAACTGAGAACTAAAAACATGACTCCGACCGAAACTAAATCCCGCCGCCCATTGCCCACTCCGCCTGTTGCGGCATCCTTGTTTCCTTACAATCCCGGCTCGCTGCTCTCAACGCAGGATTTGACGCTGGAGGCTCTCAGCCACATCCTGGCCCGCGCCACGGCTCTCGAAAATCAAGACCCGCTGACCCGCGCCCGCATCCTGGCCAAGCGTCGCATCGCGCTGCTCTTCTACGAGTCCTCAACGCGCACCCGCACCAGCTTTGAGCTGGCCGCCAAGGGGCTGGGCGCGGACACCACGCTGGTCTCCAGCCTCTCGTCCAGCATCGAAAAAGGCGAATCGCTCAAGGACACCGGCCTGACGCTGCGAGCCTTGGGCGCGGAGGCCATCATCCTCCGCCATCCCAACTCCGGCGCGGCCTGGCTGCTGGAGGCTGAAACCTGCCTGCCCGTCCTCAACGGCGGCGACGGAATGCACGAGCATCCCACCCAGGCGCTGCTCGACCTGCGCACCATGCTCGCCCACCTCGACCCCATTACCAAGGACTGTCATCCTGAGCGAGCGCAGCGAGTCGAAGGACCCGCGGTTCAAACGGCATCACAAAATAAAAACTCTGTCATCCTGAGCGACCAAAGCGAAGCGAATAATAATAGCGCTGTCATCCTGAGCGACCGGAGCGAAGCGAAGGGAGTCGAAGGACCTGCGGTTGCCTCTCACCCCATCCATCAAGTCACCTCCGAAACCCTCTCCGGCATCACAGTCGCCATCACCGGCGACATTCTGCACAGTCGCGTCGCCCGCTCGAATATGCTGCTGCTGCCGCGCCTCGGCGCGCGCGTCGTTCTCTGTGGCCCCAAGGCTCTGCTGCCCGATCTGGCCGCGCAGGCCGGACCTGGCATCACCGTCGAACGTAACTTTGAGGTAGCGCTCGCCCAGGCGCAGGTCGTGATGATGCTACGCATTCAGGCCGAGCGGCTGGCCGGACTGCAACTCGATCTCGACGAGTACAAGGCCAACTATCAGCTGGATGGTCGCCGTCTTGCCACTTTTGCGCCGAAAGCTTTGGTCCTCCATCCCGGACCGATCATTCGCGGCCTGGAGATTACCGCCGATGTAGCCGACGGGCCGCAATCGGCAATCCTCGAACAGGTCCGCCACGGCGTCGCCATCCGCATGGCCGTCGTCGAGCGCGCCCTCACGGCAAAGAGGCCGAACGCGGCTTGACGAAACATCCCACACTTGTCTTTTGTGGTAGTCTATAAACTACAGAATCTGCGATGATCGAGCTCAAACAGACCGAGAGCTTCCGGAAGTGGCGTGTCCGCATCAAGGACGTACGGATGCGGGCTTTGATCGCTTCTCGTCTGGATCGGCTGGCGGCCGCTTGGAGCGAAGAAAATGGCTGAGAAAACCAAATCAGAAAAACTGACAACTTACGATCCCGCCGAGGATCTCAGCTCAGACGAAGCCATCGCCATTTTCATGGCCGAGGCATTTCAGACCAACGATTCTGGCTACATTGCGCATGCTCTCGGCGTCATTGCACGCGCCAAGGGGATGGCGCAGATTGCTGGCCAAACGGGATTGTCCCGCGAGCAACTTTACCGCTCCTTCAGCGAAAAAGGCAACCCGACCCTGAAGACGACCCTAGCCGTGATGAACGCGCTGGGCGTCCAACTGACGGCGAAGATTGCAAGCGCCGCCTGAGTGAAAGTTGCTCTCTTGGGGGCATGGTTTCCCACCCTTCGTGACAAAACTGCGAAAGGATGAGGCGCCCAACCGTTGGCACACATCCCGGAGGGATAGAACGAGAATAGCCCAGGGCCGGGGTCCCCACGGACAGGCTTTCGTCTGTGGGGTGGCAGGGTGAGCGTAGCGGAACCCTGGGTTCGATGTCGAGAAAGGCCCTTCGCCCCGGAGGGGCGAATCGAATGCCCCTTTCGATTTCGTTTGTTCGAATGGAGTTCGACTCAAGACGGAAGGGGACCACAAAGAACAAGTAGCGCCGACCTCCTGGTCGGCTGTTGCGTGGACCTCCCGGTCCACGCCGTATACACCGATAAGAACCATGCTTCTAACCGCGTCAATCGCAGGTTTCGCACCGCCCCTCCGGGGCGGCAATCTCTCCACCTGACACTTTCCCAGGGTTTCACCCTGGGCTGTTCTCGTCTCCTCCCTCCAGGAGGCGCGCAATCCGAACAACACCATTTCCGCAATCGGCAGCGAATTGTGCAAGGCCGCAAAGAGTTGCTATCCTGAGCAAGCGGCCAAAACCCGGCCAGCATAGAAGGCGTGAAAGATGAAGCTCGCATCCATCACCAAAATCCGTATTCCGATTTTGCTCGCGCTA
>CAZXVX010000052.1:0-18761 GCA_964644105.1 uncultured Occallatibacter sp.
ACGCGGCAGTTGGCGGAGCTGGAGACGATGCACCTCTCCAAGCGGCTGCCCTTTGCGGCGGGAGCGTTTGTGCTGGCCGGATATGCCTCGATGGGCGGACCAGGCTTCTCCGGCTTCTGGGCTGAGGTGCAGGTGCTGATGGGCGCGTGGATGGCGAGGCCATGGTGGGTTGTCGCGGCGGGCGTGGGAATTGTCGTCGGTGTGGCCTACACCTGGCGGGCGATGCAGAAGGCATTCTTCAGCGACGCGCTGCCCAGCGCGCACGTTCTGGAAGAGGAGCACGGGCACAAGTTCGCGGCCATCACCTGGCCGGAAGTTACTGGCGTGAGTTTGTTGATGGGAGCGAGTTTATTGGTTGGCGTTTGGCCTAGAGTTTTGCTCGATGCAATTGAACCGGCGGTGAAGGCGCTGCTTGCAGGAGGTGTGCAATGAACTACTCGGACCTCTTCCGCGTAACGCTGCCGGAGACGATGCTTGAGTTAGCGGCATTGTTAGTCCTGATTGTTGACTTGGGCTTTTTGCGCAAGGCTGCGTTGAAAACACGCGTCACCGTAGCCGCCCTTCTTGGTGTCGCCGGTTGTGGATTAGCTCTCGTAATGGTTCCGCACGAACGTGTTGGGCTACTAGACGCTGATGACCTCAATATTATCGGCACTGGGGGAAGCGTAGCCTTCCTTCAAATATCAATTCTTTTGCTGACTGTTTTGACTCTATTACTCCTGATAGACTCGCAATTCACGCGGCATGTTGGAGAATACGTATCCGTCGTGTTGATGGCTGCCTCAGGCGCTTTACTGGTTGTCGCTGCACAGGATTTACTCGTCATCTTTATTGGTTTGGAATTGATGAGTCTTGGCCTGTATATCCTTACTGCATTCGATAAAAGTTCGGGCAAGAGTGCCGAAGCTGCGCTCAAATACTACTTATTCGGTGGGATGTCTGCGGCTTTTCTTCTTTTTGGATTCAGTTATATCTACGGGTTAAGTGGAAGTACAAATTTATATTGGATAGGAGGCCAAATTGCATTTGCGGGATCGAGCCCGCTCCTGTATGTTGCATGGATTTGCATTGTGGCTGGCCTAAGTTTCAAGATTGCCGCAGTTCCTTTTTATTTCTGGGCTCCAGATGCCTATGAAGGTGCACCTGCTTCCGCTGCGGCATTTATCGCATCTGTTTCCAAGGTTGCCAGCTTTGGGTTGCTTCTGACCTTCTCTACTTTCTGGCTGATGCCGGGCGGTTCTATTTCTGGTCAGCGTGATGTTATTGAGCAGCTTCTTAAGGGCTTTTATCACGCATGGCAACCGCTTGCAGTTGTGTTGCTTGTAATAGCGGTAGCTTCAATGATAGTCGGGAATCTTGCCGCGCTGGCTCAGGTGAGTGTACGGCGTCTCCTTGCCTATTCCGCAATTGCTCATACCGGATATATTCTGCTCGGAGTGGCGATCAAACCGATTTATACTGGCCAATCAAGCGTCTTTCACTTTGTGCTTGATTCATATCTAGGTACAAGTCGGTGTTTCTTTTCCGTTCTCTATTACATTGTCACCTACGGCCTGACGACCATCGGCGCATTCGGGGTGGTCTCTGTTGTCGAGCGAGCCACGGGCAGCGACCGGCTCGACTCTTTCCTTGGCCTGCACAAGCGCAATCCCCTGCTGGCCGCGGTGCTGCTAGTGCTGTTTCTCTCGCTGGCCGGGATTCCGCCGCTGGTTGGCTTCTGGGCCAAGTTCAATTTGTTTGCCGCCGTGCTGGGCGTCTCCGCCGGGCCGGTTCCCTTTGCTTTGGTCGCTCTCGCTGTAGCCATGAGCGCCGTCTCGCTCTATTACTACTTGCAAGTTCTCAAGCGCGCTTACGTGATGCCCGCCGCCGATGAGTCGCCCATCAAGACGCATCCGGTGACGATGGCCGTGCTGCTCCTAATTGCCTCCGCCGTCGTCGTGCTGGGCTGCTTCCCTTCCCTGTTGCAAGGCTGGATTGAGAGCTTTTATGGGCGCTAAGTCTTTGACCGAGTAAATGAATACCTTCCACTCCAGCCGTAAAAACGAGTACGCGGCAAGGGTGGCGCACCCAACATTCATATAGATGCAAACGGTCAAAGACCTAGCGCGGTTCTCCAATTCATACACCCTGAACGGCTAGAAAGAAGGTGGCTTTTTCTTGAGGAATAAGCCACTTAGGTGCAGTTGTTTCAGCGTACGCATAGGGAGAACCGCTCTAAAGTCCATTGATTTTATGGAGGTTATCGGCCTGGCTAAAGCCTTGCCATTGTCACAAAGATTTATTCATTGAGTTCTACCTCAGCCTGAGAAGTGGCGCCCTGACCTATTTGGATTCTTTGTCGAATATCGTGATTACTGGGGTAACACAATCCCGTAATCTTGCACAATTTTGAAGCATTTTATAAAATTTTTCCAACATTAGGGTACTAGCGCCGTTTTTGAGGATGCTCTTGATTTTCAGGAGTCCTCACTTGTTTGGGTTCGCTGTGAGGCTTGCAGCGAATGGGGGGATGTTTGGCTGCGGTTTGGATTCGCTCATGAGCGCGTTGAGCGCCGGGGAGGGAAGATGAATAATCTGAAGGTTTGCATCACTTTTTTGCTCTTGGTATCCGGTGTACTGTTGTTGAGCCCGTGGACGGCTCGCGCGGATGATATGACAGTGACGCTGGTAAGCACAGGAAATCAGATCTCCGGGAGCAACCCTGAGGTTTACGTTTTTCCGTATAACTTCAGCTTTGACGGCAGTGCTGCTCTTACGCCGCTGATGTGCATCAGCTACGAGAATGAGATTTACTTTGGCGAGAGCTGGGAAGCCGATATGATTCCGGTCTCCGGGACCGAGTTGTACGTGGAGGCGGCCTACATTGAAGCGCAGGCGGCCGCTCCAGGCGCATCCGCAAACACTATTGCGGTGGCGCAGTGGGCCAATTGGGAGCTCTTTGATCCGGGCGATCTCAATTTGCTGGCGAATCTGCCGGCCGGTTATCAGCCCCAGATCGATAGTTTGCTGGCCGTGGCATCGAACTTTGCCGAGAACAATATCAACACAACAGACTATCCCAACATTGACATTTTTATTCCGATTGCCGGCACACAGCCAGCCGGGGATGGCACGCCGCAGATGTTCGTCGGCGATCCTACCCCTCCCGAGGCGCCCGAGCCCGGCAGCTTGATCTTGCTGGGAAGCGGATTGATAGGACTGGCTGGATTCGTATATTGGAAGAGGCGTCCGGTTTTATAAAAAAAATAACTATACCACGCGCAGCAAGAGGCTCGGGCACGACTGCCGGGCCTCTTGCTGTTTTTGGGAACAACCCAACCCAGAATTGTTTGGCGATTTTACAGGATGGTTCATTCTCCATGATTGCGAACGCAATCCATGTGGGAGCTTCTTTGCGTGGAAAGATTTGAATCTTGAGGACAATCCCCCGAATCGAAAAGTGAAGAACGTCAACCGCAAGTTGGTTTGTGTCGATTCCCCGGTGCAAGCTGGAGTATTTGCGAATCTCTGTCGATGAAGACTCGCCCCATGGGCTGGAGTCTGCTCTCTCGACTTTCCTTGGAGGCAAGAAATGAAAAGGTTTCAATCAAGTTTTGTGACGACCCTCGTGTTTTGCGGGTTGTTTTGCAGTTCGCTGATTGCGCATGCGGACACCATGACTTTGCAGTTGGTCAGTGTCGGGGGCCAGGCATCCGGACCGGATTATGTCTTTCCGTACAATGTCAGCCTGGACGGCAGCCCGGATCTGACTCCATTGATGTGTATCAGTTACGAGAATGAGATCTACTTTGGCGAGAGCTGGACGGCAACGGCTGTACCTGTTTCAGGGAATGAGCAGTACGTGGAAGCGGCATACATTCTTGCACAAGCCGCGGCTCCCGGCGCATCGGCGAATACCATCGCGGTGGCGCAGTGGGCCAATTGGGAGCTTTTTGATCCCAACGATTCTTCCTTGCTGTCCAACCTGCCCTCCGGGTATCAACCCCAGATCAACACTCTGCTGGTCCAGGCCGGGCAGTTTGCCGAGAACAATATCGACACAACCGACTTTCCGAATATTGACGTTTTTATCCCGATTAACGGAACGCAAAGCCAGGGAGGCACTCCTCAGATACTGATCGGGGATCCGACAAGTCCATTGCAGGGCGGCAATGACGATCCACTGGGCACGCCTGAGCCGAGCAGCTTAATCCTGCTGGGAAGCGGCCTGTCAGGCCTGGCGGCATTCTTGTACCGCAGAAGGGGCGCCATCTGAGAAAGTTCACATTCAAAGAAAGGCCTTGGCTAATTTGCGGGGCCTTTTTCTTTTTGCGATGAATCGCTTGCGCCAGCCTTGACTTCCTCCAAAAATCGCCAGTGGGGCCTCCAATCCGGGGTGAGCTTTTCGCCTGTCAACAGTGCCCGCAGCACGGGGATGGGCATCATATTCTCTTCGAGGATAGCGTCGTTGAATTGGCGGTCGGTCATCTTTCCGGAGTCCACCAGTTCTTGGCGCAGGGCGCGGAACTCAAGCGCGCCGAGCATATAGGAGCATTGATAAAGCGGATCGTAGTCGCCGTTGACGGAGCGGCGCACCTCGGCGGTGGCATTGTCGCGCTCATGGCCGACCTCGCTGACCAGGAAGTCGATGGCCTGCTGCGTTGTCATCGTGCCCAGATGGAAGCTGAGCGAGAAGATGATGCGCGCCGAGCGGTGCATGCGCCAGAAGAGCGCGCCGATACGCTGCTCGGGGGTTTGGTCGTAGCCCAGATCCCAGTACATCATCTCCCAGTAAAAGGCGTTGCCCTCCAGCCAAAAGCCGGAGCTGAAGGCCTGCCGGTAGGGGCGGTAGCGGGCGGTCATGAACTGCTGCAGCCAGTGGCCTGGAATCAGTTCATGAAAGACCGTGGCATGGGCGAAGGCGGGGTTGTTGCCTCGCATGCTCATCATGCGCTGCTCGTAGGTCATGGCGTCTGTGGGGTAGCTGACCAGGATGGTGTCTCCGCCGAGGAAGAAGGGGCTGACGAGCTGGCGCTCGGGCGACATCATCTCCATTCGCCAGGTCTCTTTGGCCAGCGGCGGAATGGTGACCAGATTGTGATCCTCGGCGAATTTCATACCATCGAGGGCCAGCGAGCGGATCAGCTCCGCCTGCTTGCCGGGTTCGACATAGGTGTTCTTGACCGCTTCCAGAGCCTTGCGCCAGTCGTCGCCATAGCCCATCTGGCGGCTGGCCTTGATCATCTCTTGCTGGTCGGCGGCAAGCTGGGACTTGGCCATCGAGATCAGCTCTTCGGGCGAATAGGGGATCATGGCGTCGTCGAGCTGCTGGAGGAGCGCCGCGCGTCCGATGGGCGTGCCGATGACGGTGCTTTTATCATCCGGCGCAATGCCGGCCAGCTTCTCACGCAGAAAAGCCGTTTGATCTTTGAGCGCGGCGGAGGCTTGTTTGTAAGGCTGGGCGGCCCACCAGGTGAAGGACGGATCGTAGCTGTTGCTGAAATCGAACCAATGCTGAAGCTGGGCGGTGAGTTGGTCCAGATCGGCGGCGGCGCGCCAGGCATGGATGCGGTCGGCAGGCGATGCGTCCTTGACTTTGTCATCCAGCTCCTTGCGGCTGGCGCCGACGGCTTTGATCAGCTCACTCAACTCGGCGGCAGCCTTCTGCGGGTCGGGGCGCTTCATCTGGCGGCGCTCATCTTCCAGAGCGAAGATGGCGGCGGAGTAAGGCAGAAGCGGGGCGACCTCCATCCACTGCTGTTTGTCGAGCGCCAACTGATGCTCCTGAATCGTGAGGAAGTTGGCAAAGATGATGTAATCCGCTTTGCCCTCCTGGTCGAGAGCATTGAAATCAACTGCGGCTAGCTGGGTGCGGTTGTCGCGGAGAAAGGCGTCCATACGCTCGCGGGTGACCGGCGCCACCGGATCAGTGTAGACACTTTGGAGCGTTGCCTGGTCGGCGGAAAAGCGCTCGATAAGGGCACGCATGGGCGGTACGGAGGGATCAAGGCTGGTTGTGGACTGAGCTGCCAAGGCGGCTGCGAAGGCAACCAGGAATAGCCCGAAAACTGAGCGAGTGAGGCGCATGAACTGGTAACCTCTTGCATGAAGTGCTTTGCACCGGCCGATTTTGGCCTGACTGCTTGATCGGAGAACGGTCACCCTCACCATACAGCATAAGCGGAAAGAGCGAGAAATTCTTGTGTGTGGTTAAGCCGCAAGCCTGAAGTTATGGTTTACTGAAATGTGTTCGTTCATTTATAGTCATAGTTTGTTTGCAGCTCGTTTTTTATCGGTCAGGCTGCATTACGAGGAGCGCTTTCATGCCAATCATCTCACGCCGCACACTGCTTTCTTCCGGTCTTGCTCTCTCTGCTTCATCCTTGCTGGCTCGCTCGGCGTGGGGGCGCGCGGGTGCGCTGCTGAACGGCTTCTCCACGGCTCCGGCTGTGCCGGCAATTGCTCCTCGCGAGCAGTTGCTGTTTGACTTCGGCTGGAAGTTCCAGATGGGCAACGGGAGCGACCCGGCGCGTGATCTGGGCTTCGGCAGCGGCCAGGGCGACTTTGCCAAGACCGGAGATTTCGCTTTCGCCAAAAGCGAGTTCGACGACTCGAAATGGCGTGCGCTGAATCTGCCCCATGATTGGGCCGTAGAACTGCCTTTTGTACGGGACGAAGAGCTTGGTTCTCATGGCTACAAGCCGCTGGGCCGGCGCTTTCCGGAGACCAGTGTGGGTTGGTACCGGCGCGAGTTCGAAATTCCATCAAGCGACCTGGGCAAACGCATCACGGTCGAGTTCGACGGCGCCTTCCGCAGCGTCATTATCTTCCTGAACGGCTGTTTTATTGGCCGCAACGATAACGGCTATGCGCCCTTTTCCTTTGATTTGACGGACTTTTTGCAGTACGGCGGGAAGAACTATATTGTGGCGCGCGTGGATGCGAGCTTTGGCGATGGATGGTTCTACGAGGGGGCGGGGATTTATCGGCATGTGTGGCTGACGAAAAGCGATGCCTTGCATCTTGGGAAGTGGGAGAGCACGGTGCGCGCGGAGGTCGGGAACGGCTCGGCAAAGCTGGCGCTGGCAACGCAGGTCGAGAATCAGGGCAAACAGGCAGAGAGCGCCAAAATCACCTGGCAGATTCAGGACGCGACGGGCAAAACCGTGGCGACGGCCGAGGCGCCGGCGCAGTCGATTGACGTCGACGGATGTTCCAAGTTTTCCGCTACCGCCAAGCTGGATGCGCCGTTGCTTTGGTCGGTGGAGGAGCCGAATCTTTATTCGGCAATTGTGACCGTGGAAGTCGACGGCAAGGTGCGCGACGCGGAGCGCGTCCAATTTGGCGTGCGCACGGCGGTCTTCGACGCCGACAAGGGATTTTTCTTGAATGGCAAGCCGTTAAAAATTCAGGGCACCTGCAACCATCAGGATCACGCCGGGGTGGGCGCGGCGCTGCCCGACCGGCTGCAAGCCTTCCGGCTGGGGGTGATGCAGGCGATGGGCTGTAACGCGGTTCGCACCTCGCACAATATGCCGACGCCGGAGTGGGTGGAGGCCTGCGACCGCATGGGCTTGATGATGATGTGCGAGACGCGCCAGATGAGTTCCAGCCCCGAGGGGTTGGCGCAACTGGAGGCAATGGTCAAACGCTACCGGAACTCGCCGTCGATTATCTTGTGGTCTGTCGGCAATGAGGAATGGCTGCTACAGGACAAGATGGCCGAACAGGGGGCGAAGATTGCCCAGACCATGGTCCGGCGCTGCCACGAACTGGACCCTACGCGACCGGTTTCAGCAGCCGTGAACGGCACCAATGAAAAAGGCATCTCCGATGCCTTCGACATCATCGGCTTCAATTATGGTTTGGACCGCCCCGACAATTTTCATAAAGAGCATCCCAAGTGGCCCATCTATGGCTCGGAGACGGCCAGCGCCGTCTCGACGCGCGGCGTTTATTCGACCGACCCGCTGCGTAATACGGTGAGCGCCTACGACGTCAACAACCCCGGCTGGGGCGAGCAGGCCGAGGAGTGGTGGAAGTTCTATGCGACGCGCGAGTGGGAGGCGGGCGGCTTTGCCTGGACGGGCTTTGACTATCGCGGCGAACCAACGCCCTACGGCTGGCCCTCGATCAACTCGCAGTTTGGCATCGTCGATATGTGCGGTTTTCCCAAGGACACCTATTACTACTACAAAGCCTGGTGGGGAACCGAGCCGGTGCTGCATCTGTTTCCGCACTGGAACTTTGAAGGCAAAGAGAGTGAAATCATCCCAGTCTGGGTTCATTCGAATCTGGATCAGGTGGAACTTTTCGTCAATGGCAAGAGCCAGGGAAGCCAGAAGGTTCCTCACTTGGGCCATGTGGAGTGGAAGGTCAAGTATGAGCCGGGGGTCATTGAGGCGCGCGGAACAAAAGACGGCAAGGTGGTATTGACGGAGAAGCGAGTGACGACGGGCGCGCCGGTGGCGATCCGGTTGACTGCTGACCGGAGCGAGATTAGCGCGGACGGCGAGGATATAGCGATTCTGACGGTTGAAGTATTGGACAAGGAGGGACGACCGGTGCCGACAGCTTCCAATTCCATCGGCTTCAAAATCTCCGGAGCAGGCGCTCTGATTGGCGTGGGCAACGGCGATCCCAACTGCCAGGAGAGCGACAAGGAGCCGAAACGGAGCTTGTTTAATGGACTGGCGCAAGTGATCGTACAATCGACAAGGGAGCCGGGGGAGATCCACATTGAGGCAGTCAAGGAAGGCTGGGAAGGACCGGAGCTGACTGGGGCCAAATTGGTGGTCATTACTAAAAAGGTTCAGCTGCGACCGGCGGTGAGATGAGGTCTTAGCCAGAGGCGGGAGGTCAGGGGGCAGAATAGCGCCCCCTGACGAAACTTTAGGGGCAAACAGAAGTAACGCATACACTTCCACCTTAGATTTGATTTTTTTTTAATGAAGTTGCAACGAATGCGCCCACTCGTGTTACATTATTTCTAGTAGCCTTCGAGTTGGTTCTGGGGGCGCACATCACCCGGACGGCTTCCCTCGCCGGATTGAATCTGACAATGCTCAACTGGGCATGCTGTCTGTTTTGTGACAGTAGTAGGGCAGCGTAACCGCCACAAAGCTAGCGTCGTTGATGGTTGCAAAGTCGAACTGGGTCGGTGGTTTGGTTTTGCAGACATTCAGCGGTAGGGGCTGATTTGAATACCACCAGAAAGGATTTATACATGAAGAAGAGTCTTTTGATGAACACACTCGTGGTACTGGGTTTCGCGCTCGGTGCTTGCGCCTCAGCTCATGGCATGGCTTTCGGTCCAACCCCCCATCCGGAAATTGATCCGAGCTTGGCGATCAGTGGGCTCACGCTACTTGCGGGTTCACTTGCCGTATTACGTGCCAAGCGCAACAAGTAGATCGATTGTGCCTTGAATTTCGCCCCAAGAGAGAACAGGAATTAACCGTGTCCGGAAGTTCACAGCCACAGAGGAGTGGTGTGTGGTTTCGCAGTTTTTTGGCGAGACTATACATTTTTTTCTTCGTCGTAGCATTTGAGTATATGAACTGCTATGACGGCAGGGGAAAGGTAGCCGGTCATTTCTCTCTTTTTGGCATGACCACTGACCTATATGGTCAGATACCGCTCTTCGCGCTTGTTGTATTCATTGGATTCGGACATTCCAGGCTAAAGAATTTGAAAGAAGAGATCCCTTTTGGATCTCTTTTCTTTTTTGCGCACCTTATCTGTCTGGCGGTTGTTATTGCATTTACAATCGCTACTCAAACGGGGCAGAGTTGGCAGCTTATTGATCCATTTGGTTATTTCAAGTGCGCCATTTATTTGCTTGCAACAATTCTCTTGGCTCTTGCCTGTGCTCCTCTCTTGAGCTGGATTGCGGCGTTGCGCGCGACCGGTTTTTTATGGCTGTATTCCCTGCTGGCCGGTGTAGCGGGATGGGCCTTTGGCACGCCTGTGAGGCTGTTGTGGAACGCAACCAGCACGGAACAGAGCGGATGGATGCAGAGATTCACGCTCCAGGCCGTCTACGCCGTGGCGCATCGATTTACCCCGAACATTGTCTCCGATCCTTCCACATTTTCCATCGGAAACTCTCTCTATTGGATCACCATTGCTCCGGGGTGCTCCGGTGTCGAGGGACTTGGTCTTGTCCTGGTCTTCACTTGCTTGTGGCTTTGGGTTTACAGGAAGGAAATCCGATTTCCGCAGGCATTCCTGCTGGTTCCCGCTGCGCTGATCTGTAGTTGGCTGCTGAATATATTCCGGCTTTGCGTCCTGGTTTCGATTGAGTGCAACGGTGGTTCTGAAGCCTTTGCCAAAGGATTTCATGCGCAATTTGGCTGGATAAGCTTTATCATCATCGCTTTGTTCTTTTCCCTTGCCACGCAAAGGCTCAAGTGGTTCCGGATGTTGCGCTCTACCGTTGAGGTTTCGGTCGATCCGGCAACGGAACAGGCGGCATCTGCGGGTGAATCTCCTGCCATTCGCGCCTTTCTGATCCCTCTTCTTGTCATCCTGGTTGTAGCTTCTTTTTCCAAGTTGACCTCGGCATACTTCGATTGGCTTTACCCGTTGCGTTTTATCGCCGCTGCCATTGCCCTGTATTTCTTCAGGTCGGAGTTGAAGAAGCTGAACTGGCGCTTTGGATGGTTGGGCCCAGTCGCAGGAGCGGCCGTCTTCTTGATGTGGATCGCCCCATCCTGGTTTGCCTCGCTCAGCGGACATTCTGATGCCGGTGGTTCTTTGGGGGCAGATTTGGCGGCATTGTCCCCGTCCGCCCGATGGGCGTGGATCGCTTTTCGCGTAGCCGCCGCGGTGATAACCGTACCGATCGCCGAGGAACTGGCCTTTCGCGGCTACCTGGCGCGGCGATTCATGAGCCGGGATTTTGACCAGGTTTCTTTCTCCAACCTGACCGTACTTGCGATTTGTCTTTCGTCGATTGTTTTTGGCATGGAGCACATGAAGAACCTGATGGACTGGCAGCATCTGCTGCTTGGCACTGCCGCTGGCTTGGTCTTTGCCGCCGTGCTCCGCTGGCGGGGGCGCATTGGCGACGCGGTAGTCGCGCACGCCGTCAGCAACCTCCTGCTGGCCACCTGGGTGCTTGGAACCGGCGACTGGGCGCAGTGGTAAAGATATCTTAGAATGATCCGCTCCGCCTTCAATCGGCCGGAACGCTTTGTAACTCCGATTCCTCAAATACGTCTTGAATGTGTTGAGTTTCCATACCCGGAGCTCGACGAGATGCGCCTATTCCCTCCTCCCCGGAGACCGGCGGCTTTTGGCCTTTGTAATCCGAGAAGTGGACCACATTGTCATAAGCATCCTTGATCAGATCCTGGAGCGGAATCACACTTCCATTGACGCGCTGTTCGTCCAACAGATCGAGATCCACGTCGGCAAAGATGATCTGCTCCTGATTGATGGTGCCCTCGGCGGCAATTCCATCGCGCGCAAAGAAGTAATCCGAGGGGGTGAGGATGGCGGCTTGTCCGTAGTTGGCCGCCATATAGGGCACCAAAGGCAGATTTCCGACCGTGCCGGTGACCGCGACATAGATCTGGTTCTCGATGGCTCGCGCCTGGGCACAGTAACGGACCCGGCAAAAGCCCTCGCGCCCGTCGGTGCAGGAGGGGACAAAGAGAATCTCCGCGCCAGCCTCGGCCATCACGCGCGCCACCTCCGGGAACTCGACGTCGTAGCAGATGAGGATGGCGATGTTGCCGAAGTCTGTGTGATAAAGGTAGAGTCCGTGACCGCGGCTGAGCTGGTAGGGGCCGCTCTCGGTAGGAGTGAGGTGAACTTTTTTCTGGCGGAAGACCTGCCCGTTGGGGGTGAAAAGGTGGGCCGCGTTGAAGACCTTGCCGCGCTGGAAGACGGGATGCGTTCCGCCAATGATGTAAATGCCGGTTTCCTTGGCCAGCCGGATAAAGAGCTCTTCGTACTGCGGCGCCATGCGCGCCAGCCTCCTGACCGCCATCGCCGGAGCCGGTTCGTTGATGTAGCTGAGCAGTTGCATGGTGAGGAACTCAGGGAAGAGGATGAAATGCGCCTTGTAGTCCTTGGCACTGCGCACAAAAAACTCGACTTGATGGGCGAAGTCGTCAAAGCTGGCAATGGGACGAAGCAGGTACTGGACGGCGGCGATGCGCACGCGGCGCGGGCGAGGCGTGCCGCGCAGAGCCTCGGCGGCGGCCTGCTCCAGGGCAGCGTGCTGCAGACTGGCTTGCAGACTGACCGATGAGGTGTACTCCGGGTTGAGCCATTCCAGCACCGTGGCAAAGCCGTGCGATTCCAGGTCATGCATATAGCCGGGGACAACATCGAGGACCACCAGCCCATTCTCGAGCTGGAAGGAGAGTGCGGGATCGCGCCGTTTGCCGTCCACGACCTCGGCGACGTACTCCTTGGCGGTCATCTGGCCAGCAACTTCCGTGTAACCGGGAATGCGTCCGCCGGTCAACAATCGCTTGAGGCCGCGCTCGCGGATCAGTTCCTTGCGCGCCTCGTAGAGAGCGCTGCCGATGCCTTGCTTGCGTGCCGCCGGATCCACGCCCATATCCGCGCCATAGAGGGTCTTGCCCAGCGGGTTGTGGGTGTCGAAGGAACCGTCTCCGGTGATCGCCGACCAGTTGGCGGACTCGGCATAATCGTCCCAGTCGATTAGCAATGAACTGGACGAGCCGAGAATCTCGCCACCGGCATTGGCCACGACGAGTTGCCCTTCGGGAAAAACCGCCAGGTGACGCTGCAACTGGTCAGGCCTCCAAGGGGGAAGGCCGGGGAAGGCGCGCAGTTGGAGGGTGATGACAGCGGGAATGTCGGCTTGCGTCATGGTTCGGACGCAGAGTTGAGGGGGCAGGCCGTTTGCGGTCGCCATAGTGTGGGAAGCTCCTGTACTCCGAATCAGGCACGACTCTGGAGTTTCTCTGAGTGTAGAGACAGTAGAGATAAAAGCTGATGAAGTTCGTGGTAATTTTTGGTTAAAAGATGCGCCAACACGAACCAAGTTGGGCCAGGAATCGACCATCCATTGAGGATTCCGCTTGTAAATCTTGCGTTTGGCGTCGGTTTATTAGAGACTGTTGACATGAGGTCTTTGATTCGTTCCATCGCCGGATTATCCCTGCTGGCTTTGTTTGCTACCCCATTCCCCCTGCACGGACAGAAAACAAAGCAAAAGCACGGCTTGAGCTACGCCCTCTTCAATGGCCAACCTGAACCCTATTCGGATCAGCTTGAAAACCTGAACCGCGATGCCCACTGGGATGATGAGTCCAGCAACTTGAATCCATCCGGGCTGCACCTGCGCTTTGAGAAGATCGACGAACAGTCCACGCCTGGAGGGCAAATTCAGGATCGCTATCGAGTCTTTGTGGATGGCGCTCCGGAGAACAAGCTCTTTACCTTTGCCGCGTGGGCGTTGAACAACCGCCCTTTGCAAGAGCCTAAAAACGTATATGTGAATGGGCAAGGTTTGCTGATGATTCACAAACCAACGCCTGAGCAAGAGATGATTTTAAGCGCACCGGAGGATGAACTGGTGGTGGTTACGACGACCGTTAGCGCGGAGCCGGTACGCTTTCTTTTGGCCAGGAAAGACAACCAGTTGGAAGTTACCGCAACACTCGTTCCCCATCCCGTCAAGGCGGAGGAACATGGCTGCCACCTGGAGGTGAGGATCGCTGACTCAGATGGTTCGTCTGTCTTGATTCTTGCCGATGGATTTCCTGCCAGGTCAAAGATTCCATTGGTGCTTGAGTCGGAGAACCTCACCTATAGCGGCGAGATGACGGCAGATTTTGAGGGGCACGCAGTGATGGCTGCGTTCCCGTATGTGCCAGGCAAGAAACAGGGAACACTACGGGCGAGTGCTGAAGGTCCGGATTGCCTTCCCTCGGTCGTTCTGCCCTGGGTGCAGAGTGTTGCGGTCCCGGCGGAAAAGAAGCCATAAGGGCAGAAATCCATCGCACCCTATCTCTACTGCACCGTCCTTTGCGGGCGCAGACGGCGCAGGTCCAGAGCGCAGGCGACGGCGTTTTGCGCCTGCAGGCGGAGGTTGTCCGATGCGGCCCAGAGCCACAGGCGCGAAACCTGGCTTGAGTTGCGCGCACCCAAGGCCGGATTTGGTTCAATACGCAGCCGGACCAATACCTCATTCTGGCCGGTAGCGGCCAGATTGGAGGGCGAATCCGTCTCCTCCAGAACCAGTTCTACATGGCCGCCGCTCAGAGTTTCTTCCAGCGCGACGATCTCCACTGGCCGTTCCAGTTCAATGGCCATCGAGAAGGTATGGCCATGGAAGACGGGCGCGTGAACCAACTGAAGAGCCAACGAGGGCCAGCGTCCATGAGAGAGTGAGGTAGAGTGGCGGCGGATGCGCGCTTCCAAGGCTGAGAAGCTCACCTTGGCGGATTCGCCCAAACCGGCCAGCAAGTTATAGGCCACCTGCGTATCGTATAACTCACGCGGCAAGCCTTGAAAGCTGAGCAGGCTTACCGTCTGCTGATGCAGTTCGTCCAGTGCGGCGCGGCCAAACTCGCTGGCTGGCAGCAGCAGCGTAACAAAGGCATTGCGCACCGGGGCGGCTTGCTGTAACCGCTCCAGCACAGCCGCCAGAGCCAACGCGGCTGGATGCGCCGGAACCACGGCAGGTGTAAACAGGTCAACAGCAGCCGCAGCGGCGCCGGAGTTTTCTGACTCCAACCAGGGCGCGCACACCGCCACGCCAGTCTCTTGGTCGAGCGCGCCGGTCAGATCCAGCACCGTGGAACCGGAGCGCAGCGCATTCCTCCAGTGGTTGCGGGTCTGTTGCTCCGAGCCGCAAAAGAAGGTGAAGTCCACATGATCAAATGCGTCCGGAGCGATGGCCTGGACGAAAGTGACCTCGTCGCCCACCTGCTCCAACTGGCCCTGCGCATCTTCTTCGTCCAGCAAGACAAAGTTGGCCGCCGCCAGAGGCGACTCCGACAGTACGTCTTTCACTTCTCGGCCCACCAGGGTTCCGGCTCCGGCAATGGCGATCTTGTACACAGGCATTCCTTTATGAAACAGTTTTCAAATTGCAGGTCATCCATTCGATTTACCTGCTTGCACGGCAACAGTTTGAATTATGACGCGTCCATGGCTGAGGAATTCTCTCCGTCCTCCGGCTTCCAACGCCGCCGCCGCGACCACGAATACGCCGCCCGCGCCCAGATGCCGCTGAACATATAAATCAGTGTCAGCGTAAACAGCACACCTTGAGAAAACCTGTAGACCAGAAATAGGACGATTACGATGAGAAGCAAAATCTGAAAAGGATGGCGGTGCGAAAGACTGAGTTCCTTACCGGACCAGAAGCGCCAAGTACTGACCATCAGGAAGCCGCTGACACCCACGATCCCCATCCAGATCAGCGCCACCCACCAATATATGTTCGGGTAGCCTCCGCAGAGGTGCACACTGGCTGCCAACAGGCCAGCCGCCGCGGGAATAGGCATGCCAACAAAGTACTTTCGGTCTGGACGGCCTGGATTGCGCGGTTGTGGGTCATGGCTGATGTTAAAGCGCGCCAGCCTGGATACCCCGCCGATCAGGAAGAGGAAGCAAATAAAGGCACCTGCATGGAGCAGGTTTTCATGCACCTGGGGATTCAGCGAATCGGGCAGGAAATGAAAGCCCCAGATGAAGGCCAGCAGGCTGGGTGCCACACCGAAGGTGATGGCGTCGGCCAGCGAATCCAGTTCCTTGCCAAAGTCGCTGCACGTGTTGGTCATGCGGGCGATGCGGCCGTCGAGCGAGTCCAGCGGAATGGCAATCAGGATGGCAATGGCTGCCCAGTCCAGGTGCGTCCGCACATCGCCCACGCCGGTGAGTGCCTCCATCGTTTGCAGAATGGCAAAGTAGCCGGCGGCGATGTTGCCCACGGTAAAGAGCGACGGCAACACAAACATTCCTCGACGCAGCCGGGCCTTTGCCCTGGCGCGCGCGAGTTCAGCATTTACGGAATTCAAAGGCGGTCTCCTTCCGGCATGAAGGCCAGCACGCTTGCGCCGCCGTTGACCTTCTGGCCCACCTTGACGCGAATCTCGGCCTCGGCTGGCAGCAGCACATCCACACGCGAGCCAAACTTGATGAGGCCCACGCGTTGGCCGCGGGCCAGCGTCTCGCCCTCTTTGTGGTTGAAGACGATGCGCCGCGCCAGCAAGCCGGCAATCTGTTTGAAGGTCACCTCGTAGCCATTGCCACGCACAGTGGCGATGTTCTGCTCGTTCCGGTCGGCCGAGGCGGGGTTCATCGCGTTCAGATATTGGCCCTTCTGATAGCGCACGCTACTCAGCACTCCCGCAATGGGCGCGCGGTTCACATGAACATTGAAGACGCTGAGGAAGATGCTGATGCGCTGCCGCGGCCCGTCCGGGGTAGTGATGGACACTGTCTCAGTCACCACGCCGTCGCCGGGAGAGACGATCAGGCCGGGGCCATCGGGAATCGCTCGCTCAGGATCGCGGAAGAACCAGAGAAAAAATGCCGCCAGCACGACTGGAACAAGAGCCAGCCACCATGCGCCGGTCAACAGCCAAAGGGCTGCCGCCAGAGCCAGAAATACCACACCGTAGATGTAACCGTCACGAACCATAGTCCAGACGATTATACGGCTATTGGGCCAACAGCGAACACAGCAATGCGCGGCGCGTAGGGCACACTGACCACACGGAGGCCGCGCAAGGCTGGCACTCGGACAATTCGCCTGCGTTCAACGCTGCCGCAAGAGCCTAAGCAGGGACCGGCATTCTGCGTTCCAAGGTGTAAATCAAGTCCTTGGCATGCAGCTTTAGCTTCTTGAGCTTGATTTCCTCGATCTGCTCCTCTGTGGAGAGATACGGCTTCTGAAGCAACTCTTCCAACCGCTGAGCGTAATGGTGATGTTCTGCATGCAGGCGATCAATTTCTGCGCTCAGCGTGGAGTCCTGTATTTCATCCATCAAGCACCTCCGAATTGTTAAAGAACACTTACATATATCGCCCCCGGCGCGCCTTCCGCAAGCGAAAAAAGAACCTGAAGTAACCGCCGGCTGTGGAATTCCGGACAAAATCCGCCTTTTGTGATAGCGATCACAATCCACTCTAATCGCCGTCACTGAACCAGCCTTTGGTAAAACTGAATTCCAAGGTCAAAGACCCAGGCGCATCAGCAGCGCGTCTTCAACTGGAATCTGATAATAGTCCTTCCGGCGTCCGCTTTCAACAAAACCCAACCTGCGGTAAAGCGCCAGCGCTGGATGGTTCGAGGCACGCACCTCCAGGACCACTTCTTTCACCAGCGCCGCGCGGAGTTCTTCAGCCATCCTGGCGAAGAGCTGGGAGGCAAAACCGTGCCGCTGAGCCGATAAATCGATCGCAATCAGCTCCAGTTCAGCCTCTGGCGGCAGCAGGCTGGCCACGGCAAAGCCCGCCACGAGGCCGGTGCGGGAAGACTCAATGACCAGTGCAATGCGGCGCGAAGCAGCCTCCGGATCGAGAGCGTCCAAGTAGGCAGAGCGCGGCCATTGGGGTGCGCTTTCCAGACTTGCTGCAATCTCCATCACCCGGTCCAGGTCTGCCAGGGAGATGCGGCGAATTTGGACGGCTTGGGATAGGGACTTCATTTGCGTTCAGTCGCGGCGGTGACCGGATCGCCGAAGATCTCAGCATCCGAGCGGCGCAGGTAATGGCCGTCGAGCAGCGCCAGGTCGGCAAATTCTCCAGCCGCCACGCGCGGCGCGCACAGACGGAACGCATCGGCTGCGGTGGGAGCTTCCGTGCGCACCACTTGGGCCTCAGGCCACGCCGACGCCAATAGCTGCGCAGCGGCGTCATCGCAGAGGGCAACCCGCGAGGGCTTGGACGAGAGCTCCGCAAGCTCTGGAGCGCCAGCCAGCAGTTCTCTGCCCTGCTCTCCCAAGCGTAGATAAACCTCATGGCGATGCGCGTCGAGTGCCGCTGTCTGGACACCGGCTTTGGCGGCCAGCACCTCCAAGCGCGAGACGGCAACTACAGGAAGTTGCGCCGCTTCGGCCAGTCCCTTCACGGCGGCCAGACCCACGCGGACGCCGGTAAAGCTGCCGGGGCCATTCACGACTGCGATTGCGCCCAGTGCCCTTAATGAAACACCGTCGAGCGCCAGCAGATCGCCCACAGCCGTCACCAGCGTGGAAGAGTAGTTGCGCCCTTCCAACTCGATCTGGCCGAGAACCTGGACGGCTTGCCCGTCCCAGCGCCCCAGCGCCACCGAGCCTGTAGGGCCGCAGGTGTCGATGGCCAAAAGGATCGTCGATTTGGACATAAGCCTCTTTACGCCGCCCCGAGCGCCTGCTCCAGATCGGCGATCAGGTCGTCTTTGTCCTCAATGCCGATGGACAGCCGGACGCGCCCTTGCGTAATGCCCATCGAGGCGCGCACCTCTTCGCTGACCGAACCGTGCGTCGTCGTCGCCGAGTGCGAGGCCAGCGACTCGACTCCGCCCAGCGACTCGGCACTGAGGAAGATCTTGATCGCCTTGAGGAAGCGCCCCACTGTCTCGCGGGACTCCAGTTCAAAGCTCATCATCGAGCCGAAGCCGCGCTGCTGCTTGACGGCCAGATCGTACTGCGGATGGCTCTTCAAGCCCGGATAAGCTAGCTTCGTGACCTTGGGATGGGTGGAGAGGAACTCGGCCACGGCGCGGCCATTCTCCTCGTGCTGCTTGATGCGCAGCGGCAGCGTCTTGATGCCGCGCAGAACCAGGAAGCACTCGAAGGGCG
>CAZXVX010000053.1:0-18665 GCA_964644105.1 uncultured Occallatibacter sp.
CCGACCTACTGGTTCGTAGCCAGTCGCTCTATCCAACTGAGCTACGGGCGCACATTGCCGGCTTCAAGCGAAACCAAAGATAGGATATCAGGGATTGACGGAGTGTGCAATTGGTACTTTTGTCCCATGCGGAATGATCTCGGCGAAGCTGGCGGTGTGAATTCCTGGTTCTCAAAATCAAGGCCAGGAAATCTATCCGATCCTGGACGGGTCTGCTGCTTTACTTTTTGCTCGGATCACCTTCCGGCGAAGTTTCCTCCTGCTGAAGAGCGGATTCGATCTGGAGCCATAAATCGTCGGGCGGTTCGGCGATTGGAAGGAGCTGGCGGGCGGCCTCGGCGATAGTCTCCAGGTCGGCCAGCAGGGCGCGGCAGAGCGGGCAACAAAGAAGATGCGGATGGTTGGTGAGTATCTCGCCCGAGCCGATCAACTCCGGCAGCCGCGCCTGAAATTGCTCACAGGCCATGATTTCAGCATTTTGGGTCATCGGTGCGCCTCCTGTTGAGGGCCACTGCGCAACGCATTGCGCAGCCGGAGCCGCGCCTTGTGCAATTGGGATTTGCAATTGCCGACCGAGCAATCCAGCATTCCGGCAATCTCCGGATGCTCGTAGCCCTCGACATCGTGCAGGATGAAGACAAGACGATAGCCGGCCGGCAGCTCGCTTACCGCTCGCTCCAGCGCCAGCCGGTCGATGGAGCCGGTTAACATCAGATCGCGCTCGCCAAAGCTGCGGCTGGCGCCGCTTTCGGGATCGGGTTCCATGGCTTCGTCCATTGAGATCAGCGACAAGCCCTTCTTTCTTAGTTGCATCAGCACGGCATTGATAGCCAGCCGGTGCAGCCAGGTAGAAAAGGACGAATCGCCGCGAAAGGTGGAGATTTTGCGGTGCAACTGCAGAAAAGTTTCCTGGGTCAGATCTTCGGCTTCGGCAACATTGCCCACCATGCGCAGACATAAAGAGTAGATGCGTCTTTTGTGCAAAGAGTACAGTTGGGCAAAGGCCTGGTGATCGCCGGATTGGACTTTTTGAATCAGCTCGGCGAGCGCTGCCTCGCCGGATTGGTCAGCCTCTTTCACAGTTGGTTGCATGGCTGGAGCCGCACTCTCGCCTGGTGAGCGTAGCGTCGGTTGCGGCGAATCTGGGTCAAGCCGAGTGTGGGCCATGCGCTTTCCTGGGGGGATCATCGATTGCTGCGCCAATTCCGCCGCATCCGGTGGCCTTCCTCGTTAGTATAAAAGACAGGGTTCAGAGATCAGGGATCAGGGGTTAACTCTTGAAGGCAAGGCCGGCAGGGCAAAGTGGCGGAAGGTTGGAGCGCGGCATTCTCCTGTTCCCGCTTCTTATAGTAAGCCTCTGCGGAGAAAGCCGCTTGTGGAGCGAAAGCAGGCCGGCGACGGAAGTGAGCGCCACGAGCGCCGCGGTCGATTCCGCGCTGCCAAGCCTTGCTGATCCGCTCACCAGCTGGTTGGGTTTACCCGTGCGGCGGATCTCTGTCACCGGAGTCTCCCTGGACCGGCTGAATCCTTTGCCCGGAACTCTGGCGCAGGCCATAGGCCAGCCGCTGAGCCAGGAAGCGATTCGCGGAAGCCTGCGCCAGCTCTTTGCCACCGGCCTTTTTGAAACCATTGCCGTGGAAGCCGAGCGCGAGACGGACGGCGTTGCACTGGTCTTTCGTGGAACTCCGCGCACCTTTATCGGCAGGGTGAGTGTGGATGGCGCCAAGCCTGGCGCGCTCAATACACAACTGGAGCGCGCCAGCCAACTTGCTCCCGGCGCGCGATTCACGCCGGTCAAGCTCGATCAGGCTCTGGAGCAGATGCGCGCCACGCTCTCCCAAAACGGCTTTCATGAGC
The DNA here is from genome assembly GCA_964644105.1 of uncultured Occallatibacter sp. Lineage (GTDB taxonomy): Bacteria > Acidobacteriota > Terriglobia > Terriglobales > Acidobacteriaceae > Telmatobacter. The sequence continues at coordinate 1,858 of CAZXVX010000053.1, forward strand.
CGGTCATCACCCAGAAGCTGACTGCGCATCCCGAAGAGCAATTGGTCGACATTGCCTTTCAGGTAGTCAGCGGTCCTCAGGCGCGCGTGGGCGAGGTCGTGGTGACTGGAGATCCCGGAATGAGCGCCGAGAGGTTCCGCGATCATGCGCATTTGCGTGCCGGTTCCCGCATCACCAGTGAGACGGGCGACCATGCACTGGCCGGAGTCCTCAAGGTCTACCAGAAAAAACAAAGGCTGGAGGCGGAGATCAAGCTCGAATCCCAGCAATACTCGACCGTGAACAAGAAATCTGATTTTCACATCACCGCTCTTCAAGGGCCAATCGTCAAGGTGCTGGTGGAAGGAGCCAGCATAGACTCAGGGCGATTGAAGCGTATCATCCCCATTTTTGAGGAAGGCAGCGTGGACGACGACCTGCTCAACGAGGGTAACCGGCGGCTGCGCGACTACTACCAGCGGCAAGGCTACTTCGATGTGAAGGTCGAACACGAACGCCAATCCACCGCCGCGGAACAGGTCACCATCGTATATACGGTGCGATTGGGGCCGCGGCGGCGCGTCGAAGAGGTCTCCGTCGAAGGCAACCATTATTTCGACTCTGCTACGCTCAAGGATCTGCTCAGCGTTCATGCCGCCGATTCGATCGACCGTCACGGCGCCTACAGCCAAGCCCTGGTGAACGCCGACATTACTGCCCTGCAAGCGGTCTACCAGAACAACGGCTTCTCCAAAGTCAAGGTAACAACGGAGACCAGCGCGGGAACGGCAAAGTCGGGTCAATCAGCGAATCTGGCGGTGGTGTACCGCATCGAGGAAGGCCAGCAGCTTCGCGTAGGCGCGGTGCGGCTGGAAGGCAATGAGCATCTGGATGCCGCCAAACTCACACCGCTGATGAATACCGTCGCAGGGCAGTTGGTTTCTCCGGCGAATCTGGCCGGGGACCGCGATGCGCTGCTGACCGAATACCTGAGCCGGGGCTTTGACCAGGTCCATGTGGAGGTTGCCCAGCAGATGAATGCGACCGCTCCGAATCTGGAGGATGTGGTCTTTCACATCACGGAAGGCCGCCAGATTTTTGTGCGCAAGGTGCTGCTGACCGGCCTGCACTATACGCGTCCAGAGACGGTGGCCAAGGCCATCACGCTGCATCCGGGCGATCCGCTCAACCAGACGGCGTTGATGGACACACAACGCAATCTCTACGACTTTGCGCTCTTCAACGAGATTGACACGGCCATCGAGAATCCCTCAGGCGGCGAGACCTACAAGACCGTGCTGCTTCAGGCCTCCGAAGCGCGTCGCTGGGCCATGACCTACGGCTTTGGCATGGAGGTCCAGACGGGAACGCCGCAGTATAACTGTGGCGGCCTCAAGACCAGCGGCGCCAATTGCAAACCCAACGGCAAGACAGGCGTAAGCCCGCGCGGCCTGTTGGACATCACTCGCAACAGCCTCTTCGGGCGGGAGCAGTCGGCCTCGCTGCGCGCCACATTCGGACTGCTGGAGCAGAAGCTCGATCTGCTCTTTCAGAATCCGCACTTCGAGGGAGATCGAAACTTCGGACTGACGATCTCCGGCGGATACGCCAACAGCCTGGATGTAAGCACCTATGTGGCCTCCCGGCTGGAGATTGGAACGCGCTGGACCGAGCACTTTGATACGCCCGGTTCGCGCATCTCCAAGGCCAACACCCTTGTCTATGAATACAACTTCCGCCGCGTCAAGGTGCAGGCCAACAGCTTGCAGGTCTATCCCAGTGAAATCGAAACCCTGGCTACGGCCGTGCGCGTGGCCGGTCCATCGCTCACCTGGATTCACGATACTCGCGATTCGCCTCTGGATGCGCACCGCGGAACCTACGTCAGCGCGCAGGAGTTTCTATCGGCTGACGTCTTTGGCGCGCAGGCCAGTTTCAACCGCTTGGATCTGTCGAACTCCAGCTATTACAGCTTTGACAAAGGCCGCTTTGTGCTAGCGCGCAACACGCGCTACGGCCAGGAGCGGGCCTTTGGCAGCCTCGCGGAAGAGCTGATCCCGCTGCCGGAGCGTTTGTACGCCGGCGGAGCCACTTCGCTGCGCAGCTTTGGATCGAACCAGGCCGGGCCGCGCGATCCGGAGACCGGCTACCCCATCGGCGGAGCAGGAGCGTTGATCAACAGCACCGAGCTGCGCCTGCCGCCGCCCACGCTGCCCTGGCTGGGCAACACAGTGAGCCTTGTGGTCTTCCACGATATGGGCAACGTCTTCACCAATGCGCAAGACGCTTGGGCCAGCGCCTTGCGCGTGCGCCAGCCGGAGCGGAGTAACTGCGAGACGCCGATTCTCGCCACTAATCCACCCACGAATCCTTCCGGGCCTAAAACATCCACGGGAATCCAGGGAAGTTGCAGCTTCAATTACTTCTCTCATGCGCCGGGGCTGGGTTTGCGCTATCATACGCCGGTCGGGCCGTTCCGGTTGGATTTCAGTTACAGCTTGAATCCGCCGATCTACCCCGTGACCTATAACTATTCCAATCTGGACCAAAAACCACACGTGGGCGAAGGCAGCCACTTTAACTTCTTTTTCAGCCTGGGCCAAACTTTTTAGTTCTATACTCGCGGCCAGCGCCCGGCGAGTTACTGTGCGGGCACACCCTGTTTCTGCTGCTGGGCCTCAAGACGCTGTACGACCTCGCGTTCACGCGCTCCGTCTTCGGGGCGGTGAAGCTTGTAGTAGAGAGAGGCGAGCTGAATGTGCGGGTCGAGCCAGTCTGGATCCTGCTTCTCCAAAGGCTCGAGCGCGGCGGCGGCCTCGGCATAATGGCCGGTCATGCTGTTGAGCACGGCCAGTTGGAACTCCGCCTGCTGTACGTCAGGATGCAGCTTGAAAGCCAGCTCCAGCTTCGGACGGGCATTGTCGAAGTCGCGCTGCTTCAAAAGCATCGTCCCAAGATAAAGATTGGCGGCAAAGTCCTGCGGGTTCTGGCGCAGGGCCACCTCGAAGACTGCTTTGGCGGCTTCGACGTCACCCACGGCGTCGCGCGCCTGCCCGGCCAATGAATTCAAACCGGGGAAGTTGGGATTGATGGCCAGCGCTGCGTCCAGGTCGGCGCGAGCCTGGCGGAATTCGCGGCGCTGGAGCCGCGCGGAGCCGGCGATGAACCAGGCATCCTGGGCGTTGGTGGCCTGAGCAACCTTCTCCATGCGGGGCAGACCCTCGTCTTCATGCTTGGACCCGATCAGAGCTTCGGCCAGCACAAATTCAAAGTCTGTATTGTTTTCATTGCCGGCCTCAAACGGTGAGAGCAGATCAGCGGCGGCGCTGGCCTGGCCGAGTTTGATCTCCGAGTAACCTAGCAGCATGACCGCGGTCAGGTCCTTGGGGCGCGCGGCATGGACTTTTTTGAACTGTTCGGCGGCATTTTGCCAGTCGCCCTTTTTGTAGTAAGCCAGAGCCAGGTTCATTCGAATGTCGGTTTGGCCGGGCAGGGCAGTCAGCAGGCGAAGATTCTCCACGATGGCGGCGTCAAACTGCCCGTCGGCCGAGAGCGCGGCTGCCAGATTCGCGCGCGTTTCAACGGATTCAGGGCGGAGCGCAAGTACTTTGCGGTAGTCTTCGATGGCGCCGTGCAGGTTTCCCTGGCGTTGCGCGGCGAGGCCCTCGCGCATCAGATCATCGGCGGTGGCGGAGGTCGGCGCTTGACCGAAGGCAGGAACGAGGCAGAAAAGCAAGAGTGAGGCGGCCAAGGTACGCATACGATTAGGATAGTACAGGAGATCCAAACAAAGCCGGCGAGACGATTGAGAGATAGAATAGAATTGGCTCGAAGAGGTCGGTCTCAAAAATAGAAATCATTTTTGTATTTTTTTTGAGGGGCGGTATTTCAACGATGAAAATGAGGGCGCGCGCGGCGTGCGGGCTGGCGCTAGCGGCAACACTTTTGGGGTTACCGGCGAGCCTGCGCGGACAGAAGGGCGCGAACGAAGCGGAGAAGCCCGAGTCCCCCATTCGATTTGAATTGAAGGAGCTTCCGTTTCGGCTGAATAGCGACGAGAGTCTGTCGCGCAACGCCCCTGAGACGATGGCCGGAGGCGTAGCCGTTTTTGATTACGACGGCGATGGGCTGCCGGACATTTTTTTTACCAACGGAGCGGATCTGGCGACGTTGAAGAAGACCGGCGAGAAGCACTGGAACCGGCTTTATCACAACAACGGGGACGGAACATTTACCGACGTGACGGTCAAGGCCGGCTTGCAGGGTACGGGCTTCGACGTTGGAGTCGCGGTGGGCGATTACGATAACGACGGCCACCCTGACTTGTTTGTCACTGGGGTCTATGGGAATCACCTCTACCACAACAACGGCGACGGAACATTTACAGACGTGACCCACCAGGCCGGCCTGGACAAGTGGAACGATCCGGAGTATGGGCCGCTGTGGGCCGTGGCTGCGGCTTGGGTGGACGTGAACAACGATGGGCGGCTCGATCTTTTTGTCGTCAATTACCTGCAATGGAGCTACGACAAGAAGCCGTTGTGCGTGATTGAACAGACTCCCGAGTACTGCCATCCACGCTTTTACAAAGGCCTTCCTGACCAGCTCTTCCTGAATCAGGGCGACGGCACCTTCAAGGATGTCTCCAAGGAGTGGGGGATTCGCGAACACGTCGGCAAGGGCATGGGCGTGGGAATGGCGGATTTTGACCTGGACGGCATGCAGGACTTGTTCGTCACCAATGATTCTGAGTACAACTTCTTCTTCCACAATCTGGGAGACAAGTTCGAGGAGATCGCCTTCCAGACCAACACAGCGCTGGCGGAGGAGGGCGCGTTCATCTCGGGCATGGGGCTGGACTTCCGGGACTTTAATAATGATGGCTATCCGGATATTGCCTATGTGGCACTGAACCGGCAGACCTTCCCGATTCTGCTGAACACCGGCAAAGGGGATTTTCGGGAGGTGACCTCGTCGAGCAAGATGGGCGTCTACAGCTTTAATATGGCCGGCTTTGGCGCGGCGCTCTATGATTTCGACAATGACGGGTGGAAGGATCTGTTCGTCTCGCGCGGACACGTCTCAGCGACGCGTCCTCCGGGCGCCGAGGTCAAGCAGCCGAACACGGTCTTTCGCAACCTGGGCACTAGCGGGCAGTGGCAGCCGCTGACCGAAGAGGCGGGATTTACGGAGGCCTCGGCGGCTCGGCACCGCGGCTGCGCACTGGGGGATTTCGATGGCAACGGCCTTATTGATATTGTCGTCACCTCAATGGACCACCCAGCCGAGTTGTGGCTGAATCGCAGCCCGCATCCGGGCCATTGGCTGGGTGTGGCGCTCGAAGGGGTCAAAAGCAATCGGGATGGGATTGGCGCTCTGGTGAAGGTGACCTCCAAATCCGGCACGCAGTACAATCACCAGACGTCGAGTGTCTGCTATGCCTCGTCGAGCCTGGGACCGGTACATTTTGGACTGGGCAAGGATACAATAGTCGACGAGATCGAGATTCACTGGCCGAGCGGCATCGTGCAAAAGCTGAAAGATATAAAGGCCGATCAGATCGTCCGTGTGAAAGAAGCACTTCCGCAAATGGACGCCGACAGGAAATAAGAGGAGAAAAGAGATGAAGATGTCATTCGCTGCCGCAAAGCCTATTCTGATGATGGTTTTGGCGGGAGTATGGGCGGCAGGCAACTTGGCGGCTTGGTCTCAGTACGCTTTGCCGTCCAGGGAACCGGAGTATAGGCGGGCGCCTTCGATGTTCGCTTCCATAACCGAGGCTCCGCACTTTCTGGTCATTGACAGGCCGATGAAAGGCACCATCTATCCGCCCGAGATTACCGCGCCGCAGTTTGCCTGGAGGGATGGCAATACGGGGTCGAAGGTATGGCGGATTGAGATCGAATTCGTAGGGCACGGGCATCCGCTAAAGTTCTGGTCGAACGGCGAAAAGATGCTGATTGGGGAACTGGACACGGAACTGCATGGCTACGTGGAGCCCACCTTGACCGCCGAAGAGCAGATGATGCACACCTGGCGGCCGGACGAGAAGACCTGGGAGGAGTTCAAGAAGCGATCGTCCGGGGAACCTGCAACCGTGACCATCACCGGCTTTGCCAGTCGGGATGATTCCAAGCCCCTCTCCAGTGCGCAGAGCACCTTCGAAACATCCAAAGATGTGGTGGGCGCGCCCGTCTTCTATCGCGATGTGCCGCTGATTCCGCCCTCGCCGGATGAAGGACAGCGCGGCGTAATCAAGCCGCTGCCCGACTCGGTTTTGCCCAAGATCCGCTGGGAGCTGCGCTACATCAACGAGACCAAGAACCGGCTGATGATGACCAACTTGCCGACCTGTGGTAACTGCCACTCCTTCTCGCTCGATGGCAAGGTAATGGGCATTGACGTGGATGGGCCGGCCAACGACAAGGGACTTTATGCGCTTTTGCCCCTGAAGAATGTCAGCTCGATCTCCAACGAGTACCTGATCCGTTGGAGTGCATACTCCGAGACACACTCACAGAAGCGCTTCGGCTTTATGAGCCAGGTCTCGCCGGACGGCAAATATGTTGTGAACTCCATCGATGTTCCGTATGCGCACGGAGTGAGAGCGATGGACCGGCTCTACAACGGATTTTACGCCGACTACGGTTTCGGACAAGTCTTCTACCAGACACGCGGCGTGCTGGCCTGGTATAGCAGGGAGACCAACAAGCTGCAGCCTCTGCCGGGTGCGGACGATCCGAATTTCGTGCAGACGGCGGCCTTTTGGAGCCCGGACGGCAAGTACCTGGTCTATTCGCGGGCTGCGGCGCGGGATCCCTATCCGCCAGGCGCGCAAAGGGCCACCTACGCCAATGACCCGAACGAGACTCAAATCCAGTACGACCTGTACAGGATTCCTTTCAATGACGGGAAGGGCGGTACTCCGGAGAGGATTGTGGGCGCCAGCGAAAATGGGATGAGCAACAACTTCCCCAAGGTCTCGCCCGACGGCAAATGGATCGTCTATGTGCGTTGCAAAAACGGACTGCTGATGCGGCCCGACAGCAAGCTATACATCGTGCCTTTTGCCGGCGGTGAGGCGCGGCCGCTGGAATCGAATCTGCCGGTGATGAACTCTTGGCATAGCTGGTCGCCCAATGGCAAATGGCTGGTCTTCTCGTCGAAGAGCCCGTCGCTCTACACGCACCTCTATCTGACGCATATCGATGAGCAGGGGCACGCCAGCCCGCCGGTGGTAATCGAGAACGCGACGGCGGCCAACCGGGCGGTCAACATTCCTGAGTTCCTCAACCTTGGAAACAGGGAGCTGGACCGCATCGAGACGCCGGCGATAGATTTCTATCGTGAGTTTGATGCCGCCGAACAATTACAGGAGGAACACAAGTACGCCGAGGCTATTCCGGCTTGGCAGATTGCTGCGGCCAAAGACCCGACCGACGCCCGTCCGCTGAACAACATCGGCGTTGCGCTTGATGCTGCGGGCAGGACGGCGGAGGCGATCGAAGCCTACCAGAAGTCGCTGGCCATCAATCCTGACAGCTCTCAGACGCAGAACAATCTGAGCAGCGCCCTGGCCGAGTCTGGGCGGTTGGAAGATGCGCTCGAGCACATTCACCGTGCGTTGGAGCTGGACGACACTAACGCTTCGGCGCACGTGAACCTGGGTCATATTCTTATCCAGATGGGAGGGCACGGTGATGAGGCGGTCGCCGAAGTGAGAAAAGGGATCGAGCTGGCGCCGCGCTCGCCCGACGGCTACAACGTCTACGGCGTCTACCTGGCGCATCAGGGCCGTCTTGAGGACGCGATTGCCCAGATGCAGAAGGCCGTCGAGCTCTCTCCGCGCTCAGCCGAGTTCCGCTATAACCTGGGCCGTGCCTTGGCGGCTGCCGGACGCTATCCTGAGGCGCTCACTCACTTTCAGGCCGCCGCGGAGCTTACCGACCGCAAAGAACCTGGAACCCTGCAAATGCTCGCAGCCATGCTTTTTGAGACCGGAGACCCCCAGCGGGCCACCGCCACAGCGCAAGAGGCGCTGCGACTGGCCACCGACCAGAATGACAGCCAAATGGCCGAGAAGCTGCGCAAGGACCTGGACCGTTACCTGGCTCCGGGCGGAGTGTCCAGGTAGCGAGGCTTGAGGCGAACAACGGACTCCTAAGATGGGAGTGTTGCCAGATTGGGAGCCTTTTGCCCTCCCGTGATAGCTTCCTGGGGCAAGAGTGTTTCCCGATTTGAATACGGCAAAGCGTCGAATCGAGATAACGATATCATTGAAAAAAAAGGCCGCTGGTTTCTTCGGCTGGTTCCACCATTCGGTTGATGCACGGGTAACGATAAAGTGCTTGACATTTCCATGATTGCGGGATTATCGTATCCAATCGTGGCTGCTTCTATGGACTTGCACCGTTGTGCATCGATGCCGCAGCAAGTTTTTTGCGATATTTCAGTGTCTGCGGAGACAGCGCTGTCCAGCTTCAGAAGAGCGGAGACAGGCAGAGCAAAGTGAACCAGAAGCGGTTACGACTTTCAATTAGGAGGCAGTAAATTGAACGCAAACATGGGAACAGCAAGATGCTGGTACCGCGATGTTCATTTCAGAATCGGATGTATAGTGGCCGTTTTGGCCGTGATTCTGTTCGGGCTTCAAGGGATTCCGGCTTCGGCTCAGCAGCAGACGGGCTCCCTGAGCGGCATCGTCGTTGATCAGACTGGCGCCAGAATTCCAAACGCCAAGATCGAACTCAAGAATGAAGCCAGCGGCGAAGCTCGCGCAACCGTGAGCGACAAAGAGGGCTACTTCAACATTTCGGCTATTCAGCCGGCCACATATGAACTCTTTGTATCGGCCAGCGGCTTTGCCAAGTGGGAAGCCAAAGGCGTTGTGATTGGCCTGGGCGACCAGAGATCGATTCCCAACATTACCCTGAAGGTCTCCGCCAACGGCACAGAGTCTATTACCGTTGTTTCCGGCGAAGACGTGGTTGTCCCGCTGGATACCGCCGAAGTCAGCACGACGCTGAACGAAAACGTTATCAACGATTTCCCACTCGGCGGCCGTGATGCCGGCGAACTTTTGAAGATCATGCCAGGCTTTGGCCGCACCAACGGCATCAGCCAGGCGGCGTCCTTCAACTCGACCGGCGCGGTAAGCAGCAACAGCGGTCCGGCTGGCGATTACTCCTCCAACGGCACGCAGCCCAACGGCACGATGGCCTTCATGCTGGACGGCTCGAACCTGATCGATCCGGGCAACATGGGTACTCAGGTTGCCAACATCAACCAGGACATGGTCTCGGAAGTCAAGGTTCTGACCTCCTCCTACTCGGCTGAATACGCCAAGGGCCCGGTGATCTTCGAGGCCTTCAGCAAGAGCGGCACATCCCACTACCATGGCGAAGCTTATGGCTATGCCCGCAATAGCAAATTCAACTCCTGGGATTGGTACACCAAGGAAACCTACCTCTCGCAAGGCGGCGGTTCGGCTCTGGCCGCTCAGTTGCGTCCCAAAGAGAAGTATTACTACCTCGGCGGCAACGTCGGCGGCCCGGTAATTCTGCCTCATATCCTTCCCAACTTCAACAAGGCTCACGACAAGCTGTTCTTCTGGGTTGGTTATGAGTACATGAACCAGCATCCGGCTGCGGCTCCCATTGCGATGAACGTTCCCACAGTGGCGCAGTTGGCTGGCGACTTCAGCAACACGACATCAGGCGCGGGCGTCGATGGCGTCACGTATACCCCCAACACCATGTCCGGCCTTACCGGCGGCGCGAATGGCTATGCCTATGACGGCATGTGGAACAGCCCCGACCCGAAGGGAAATTCCTACCTTCGCCAGGCCTATTGGGATCCCAACATCGTGGGCCTGATCAACGAGGGCGCGTATCCCACATTCAACGTCGTTCCGAGCGCTCAAAACTCTTGGAACAACTACGTTTACGCTTCCTCCAGCCCGCAGAACCGCTATGAGCTTACGGGCAAGGTTTCCTATGACTACAGCGAAAACACCAAGCTGAATGTCTCCTACGCGCGTCAGGTTGAAAAGGATCTCCATCCGCTCTCGATCTGGTGGGCTCCGAACTGGACAGTGCCCTATCCTTCACCTATTACAGCCAACGAGGTCGGCAACTTCATCATGGGCAACCTGACCCATGTCTTCACTCCGACAACCACCAACGAGTTGGTCTTCAACTATTCACGCTGGATCAATCCCAGCACGCTCTCGGATCCGGCGAAAGTTGACCGCACGGCTTTGGGCTTTAACGTCGGCTCGATCTTTGCAGGCAACGGGAAGACCGTTAGCCCGCAGGTTCCCAACGTCGAAGGTCCCTGGGGCGGCGCTCTCTCGAACATTGACGAAGAATCCTTCTACTCTGGTTTTGACGGTGGCAAGGGCTTCGGCGGTATCAAGCTGGGCCAGGCCATCTACGACAACTTCACCAAGATCATTGGCACGCACTCCCTGAAGGCCGGTGCCTATTGGGACTATGAAGGCAACCAGCAGTCGGGTGGCGCAGCCAACAACGGAACCTACAATATCGGCTGGGGTGCTGATCAGACGGGCAACCTGGTTGGCGATATGCTGGCAGGCCGTCTCGGCAACTACCAGGAATCCAGTGCCGATCCGACCTCCCAGGTGGGCTTCCATCAGTGGTCGATCTACTTGCAGGATTCTTGGAAAGCCAACAAACAGCTCACTTTGAACTACGGCGTCCGCGCCGATCATGAAGGTCAGTGGTCAGGCGGCGTTGAGAACGGCAACTTCTGGTGGGGCAGCAGCGGCAATCATAATGTCGGCTACCAGGTTTGGAATATGTCCACCTTCGTCAACCAGCCCTCGAACGGTTCTGTAGCCAATCCTGGTCTGGAGTGGAACGCCATCGACAAGAGCATTCCTCTCTCCGGTTTTCCCACGAAGTTCCTCACCTACAACCCGCGCGTTGGATTTGCGTATGACATCATGGGCGACGGCAAGACCGTGCTTCGCGGCGGTTACTCTGTCTTCCAGTACCAGATCAGCACGCAAGTCAACAATGCCTGGAGTGGACCGCAGGGATCGTTCACTTACACGGCAAACGGCGCAAATTACTATCCGAACCATTCAAGCAAGATCGCAATGTATCAGCCAGGCGCCCAGGAAGAGGGCTATGCCGGTATCGCTGACGTGGTGCCTCCGGGCGGCACGACGGAGAACGGCTCCTCAGTCTACGCTATCCAGCAGGGCGACAACCGCAACCCGTACACAGCGGATTGGAACATCACGATCTCTCGTTCGCTGCCTTGGCGCTCGGTCTTCGAGGTTTCCTACGTCGGCAACGAGAGCAAGAACCTTTATCAGGACGGTTCGAACAGCAGCATCGGCGATATGAACCTTATCAAGCCAGGTGCGATTTTCCTGCCCGATCCGACCGAGACAGGTATGATTTACAACCCTGCCAACGGCACACTCAACTCCGCCAATTCCAACCCCCCGATCCTCAATGGTGTGGCGTTTGATGGTCGGCGGTCACCTTCCGGTCCTAACTGCACCATTGGCGGCAGCAGCAATTTGGTTGCTACTTCCAATTCGAACAGCACATACTGCGCTAAGGATGAGACCCATTACTCGGGTAATCTTCCCGCGTACAACACCTGGGATTGGGCGCCGTATTCGACCTACCAGCACATGTATGTGATGAGTCACTCCGGCTATGCAAACTACAACGCTTTGCAGGCCAACTGGCAGAAGCAGTCCGGCCCGGTGCTATGGGTGGTTAACTACACCTTCGGCAAGGTGATGGGCATCTGGGACTACATGAGCAGCAATGGCGCCAGCAGCGGCCCGAACGTTGATACCTTCAGCCTGAAGAACAACTACGGTCCACTGGCCTATGATCACAGCCAAATCATCAACCTGTCGTACATCTGGAATATGCCGAACTTTGTCAAGACCGGCCCCTTGGCTATTCGCGAAGTGGTAAACGGATGGCAGATCTCCGGCTACACATCCTACCAGAGTGGCGTTCCGCTGCAACCGAACACCAATGGAAACTTCAATGCCGCCTATCCGGGGAACCTGGTTGTGCCTTACAACGACCTTCCTCTTGCCCAGATGCCTGCTGGATATCAGCAGGATAGCAGCATTCCGCTTTCCAATGGACTGGTTGCCACGTCCATGAATACGTCCTCGTGGTATGGCACACCCTCTCAACGCATCATCGCTCCAGTGGTCACTTGCGATCCTCGCAAGGGATTGGCCAAGGGACAGTACTTCAACGATCAGTGCTTTGCGCCTCCGGCGTACGGTCAGACAGGAACCCTGGTGGAGCCCTACATTCACGCTCCAGCTTATTTTGACAGCGATCTGGCGGTCTACAAGAGCTTCAAGATCACCGGAAACCAGAGCTTCCAGCTCCGCGTCTCGGCAACGAACTTCCTGAACCATCCGTTGAAGGAGTTCGATGCTTCGGGCGGCAACAACGACGTGAATCTGCAGTTCTACAACACCACGCAGTGCAGTGTTGGTCCGGGCACGAAGGACTGCCAGCTCATTCCCAACGTTGACCACTCCAACGCCGATACGCACACGCTGCAGACACTTTCGCAGACCAACACCAACGCATCAACGAATGGAAGGCCGCTGGCCAAGGCTGGCAACCGGTCGATTCTGTTCTCTGCCAAGTACTACTTCTAACCGGACTCTGTTCTGGTTGGCGCGGCCCCGGCTTTTCGGAGCCGCGCCACAGAGGCCACTCTTCTCCAGATCACGGAGAAGGCGCTACAATCAGTACAATCAGCAAAGCGGCGCCCATGCGGCGCCGCTTTGCCATGCGCGGCAAAACGTGCCGGTTGCCGCCCGATGGAGAGTGCTCCGGCACAGAACTGCCCATGCAAGGGGCGAGGTTGTTCAACATGAATCTTCCATATTTGACGATTTCTTCATTCCGACATTGTGAGGTCCGGCGCATGGCGCGGTTCACGATGCTTTCTGCCGCATTCCTATTAAGTGGAACGGCCCTTACCTTTGCCCAAACCAAGACCTCTGTGCAGATTGATCTCTCCAAAGAAAAGGCGCTGGTGTATTCGACTTCGATCGGCGTTGGGGCAGACCGCTGGGACAATGCGGCTTACAGCCCTGAGGCGTTAAAGAATCTGCAGGACGCGGGCTTTACCTTGCTCGGCTACCCTGTAGGCGAGGGCATTGACGCGCTTTATCACTGGTCGACGGGCAAGTTGGTGAATCCCTATAAGGATGATCGCCTTCCAGCTTTTGCTGACCAGAGCAAGTTTCCCGCCGTTGTGCCGGCCATCGACCAGATGGGGACTGCGCTGGTCGCGGTCAACTACGGCACTAACCTGGATGGAACTGGTGGTGGCGAACCGGCAGAGGCTGCTGCCTGGGTGGCCTACGCCAATGGAAAGGCCGACAATACGCAGGTGATCGGCAAAGACTCAAAAGGAAACGACTGGAAAACGGTCGGTTTCTGGGCTGGATTGCGCGGCTCGGCGCCGCTGGCCACCGATGACGGTTATAACCATCTGCGCATCAGTCATCCCGATCCACTGGGAATCATGCTTTGGACGGTGGGTCAGAATCCGGCTGGCAACGGCTTTTACGGCATGGACCGCACGCCTGGATCAGATGCCGATGCATCTGGAAAGTACGGCGAGGTGGGCTCGCCGGAGCCTGATCTGCACGCCGGAAAGGCCACCAACTCCAGAAATTGGGGGGTCTTTGAAAGCAATCCCAAGATGGGTCCGCAGGCCTACGGTGCAGCCGTAGTGGCTTATGCCAAAGCGATGAAAGCTGTCGATCCCACCATTCTAGTGGGCGCATATATGACTCAACCTCCGACAGGCAATAACCCGCATCCGTATGGCGCCAAGTGGAATGAAAACGTTCTCAAAGCCGCTTGCGCCAGCATGGACTTCAGTGCAATTGGCTTCAGTCTTAGTCAAGGCGCCCCGCCGGATTTCAACCAATGGATCGATGAGGATGATCTTTTACTGCATTACCGTTTTCTCGGCGATGTGAACAATCACAGTCCAAACAAGAACGAGTTGGAGTATAACTATGGCATGATTGTCGGCGACCTGGCAGACAAGTACAAGAAGTTTTGCCCGGCCAACCATCAACCGCCGCTGGCAATTACGGGAATCGGTACCGATAATTGGCTGCCAGCCCAGAATCCGACCGCCATGGGAATCTTTGCGGCTGATTCGACGGCTGAATTGTTGGAATTGCAGGTTTATACCGTAATCTGGTATCCGGAACATAACCCCGTTGGCGCGAAATACACCGCGATCATGGACAGCCAGGGCAAGACCGGTCCGATCTTCGAGGGCCTCCGCCTGCTGCACACTGCGGCTTCACCGGGCGACACATTTGTCCAGGCAAATTCCGATATCCGCGAGATGGCCGTTCATGCGGTCAAGCGTCGCGATGGTGGCCTGGGACTGATCTTTCTCAACAAAAACCAGGAACATGCAACCACCGTGTCCGTTAAGATCTCCGGATACAACTTTGCCAGCAAGGGCGTCCGTTACGATTGGAACAAGGAATCGGTGTCGGCCGGCAAGGGCGTGATCCAGGCTCCGATTGATAACCTGGGTGCGAACTTCACCATTGACGTGCCTCGCTACGGGATCACCGTGGTAGTGATTCCCGCCAGTTAGAGCAGCAGAGAGCGTGCTGCCAGAGAGTGAGTCTCCGGCGGCACGCCTTAGCTTTGTCCAGGTACATTGAGGAGTGTTTCGCTTAGATGGCCGTACATAAATTGTTGTTGAAAGCATTGTGGGGACTGGCTTTAATGCTGGCCTCACCTTTAGTCTACGGAGAAATTGCGCGGGAAGCCGCGCCCTGCCAAGGGCCGTCAGCCTTGGAAGCCAGGTTGCAAGCCCAGCGTGACGAGCGGGCCTATATTATATTGGGCAACTGGTTTGGAGATCACCATCAATTTCGGTGCGCGGAGCAGGTTTACGGCAGCGGCCTGGAGCATTTTGCGCAATCCGCACCATTGAACTATTTGAAGGGACTGGCCCTTTTTTCGGAGGGTAAATATGAAGCGGCGCTGGAGCCGCTGGCGCTCTCCGTGAAGCTGGATGGCAAAGAGATTAAATCCTACCTGCTGCTAGGCGAAGCGCTGAGTCAGCTGGGCCGGGTGCCGGATGCGGCCAGGGCATGGCAGGCGGCGCTGCAGATCGATTCCCACGAAAAGATGGCGCTGGACGGCATGGCCAAGGCGCTGATTTCGGTTCATGCCTACGATCAAGTGATCGCACTGCTGAACTCGGAGCCCGCGGACGAAAATCTAAGCCTCGATCTGGGTGTGGCACTGGGAGGGGCGGGTCAGTTGAGCGAGGGCGCGCGGGTATTGGAAGGCGCTGTCAAGAAATATCCCGACTCTGTTCATCTGGTGGATGCTCTGGTCACGATCTATGTGCATCAACTTCGTTATCATGATGCCGTGTCGGTAAGCGGCGACCTGGCCAAGCGCAAGCCAGGCGACCTGGAAGCGCAGCGAATCTACCTGCGCGCTCTGCTGCTCGACAGCGATCAGGAGTTATCTCTGTCGCTGGCGCGCAAACTGGTGCAGCGCGCTCCACACGACTCTGAAATCCTCTTTCTTTGCGGCAAGGCGGAGCGGCTTGCCAACGACTTTGTGAGCGCGCGCAAGCACTTGGAAGAAGCTGCCGCGATCAATCCCAAACACGCCAATACGCGCTTTGATTTGGGCGCGGTACTGGCCGAGTTGCATGAGTACGCCGCCGCCGAAAAGCAATTCAAAATGGCCATCGATTTAGGAGACACCGAGCCTGAGGTGCGCTTCCAACTCTCACAGGCGCTGCGCAAGCAGGGCAAGATTGAAGAGGCTGCGGAGCAGTTGCAGATCTACCAGGCCAAGGTGAAGCAGAAATCAGACAATACGCTTGCCATGCAGAAGGCAACGCAGGCCGACGAAGCGGCTGCCAAAGGCGACAAGAAGCAAGCCTCGGCGTTGTATCGCGAAGCTAGCGACACGCTGCCCAAGGATGCCAGGATCGCCTATCGTTGGGCTATGGTCCTGGATGGAATGGAAGACTATGCCACCGAGCGAATCGCATTGGAGCGAGCTGTCGACGACGACCCTGCGCTTGCCTTGACTCACAACCAGCTTGGCTTTGTTTATTCCAAGCTGGGCGAAACAGCGCTGGCCGAAGAGCAATTTCGCCTGGCAGTCAAGGCCGCGCCGCAATATGTGCCGGCCTGGATCTCGCTGGCGGCAAGTTTGGCCATGCAATCGAAGTTTCCTGAGGCGCGTCAGGCAATCGAGAGTGCATTGAAGGTCGATCCAGACAACAAGGATGCGCAGGATTTGAGAAACAGCCTTCCAGCATCCGCCCAATAATTGAGCGAATCCGTCCTTATGAATTATCGTGCGAGTGACCGCTCCCAGCATGAATCGTGTCAAACCAGGTTAGTTTCATGAAGCCAGAGAAGAAATCCGATCCACTGAAGCTCCCCATGCGCCGCGATCTGCTGCGCACCATCCCGGCGATAGTTCTTGCCTCGCTGCTGCCTCGGCGCGTACAGGCGGCGCTGACGCCCAAAACTCCCCTCCCGCCGTTTTCCCGCTTCGTCGATGTGGGAAAAATCGCCGGGCTGACCGAGCCAACCATCTATGGAGAAACGGACGGCTTCACCTACATTATCGAATCGATGGCTACTGGCATCGCCTTCATCGATTACGACAACGATGGATGGCTGGACATCTTTATTCCCAGTGGACGCCGTTTGGTAGACACTCCCGCCTCGGCCACCAACCGCCTCTACAAGAACAATCGCGACGGCACATTCACCGACG
>CAZXVX010000054.1:0-18434 GCA_964644105.1 uncultured Occallatibacter sp.
ACTTGCCGGAGTTTTCCCAAGCGCCGCTGGTCAAAGTCTTTGCCGGTCAGCGCGAACTGGTGGGCATCGCCAAGCGCGTGGCCGGAACGCTCTTTCAGCCAGTGGTGGGGATGGGATAGGGATGCATTCAGATATCTTTCGGGGATCGAATTCGGGAGAGAGGCGAAGGTTTGACGCGGCAAAAGACAATCCGATGGATGCGCTTCCTGGCTTTTGGAGCTGCTCTTGCAGCGATTGATCACTTGGCGGCATTTGCTGGATTTCGGATGCAGTCCAACGCGCCACCCTGGCGTCATGCGCTTTTTGTATGCATCGATGCCGGGCTTTGCGGACTCCTGATCTGCAGGCCTCGCTGGCTCTATATTCCGGTTTTGTTGATTGCCATCCAGGGAGTTTTATCTCATGGCATGCACGCTTGGCTGCTCTGGTCCCATCAGAAGCATATTGACTGGCTTTCAGTGCTTGTTCTCCTCTATATGCCACCGCTGGTTTGGATTGCATTACTGAATGCACGGGACAGGATTGGTGATCAGTAAGGAATCAGATTGCTTGCTGAGTAATTTGGAAACTGAACTTCGCGAACCTCGGAGTGAGCTGCATCACAGTATACTGATTATTGGCCCGATTAAGGTGGAAGGCGAAATGTATTTACTTTGGCTCCGAGTTGCGGCGATCCTCTATGCGGCGGGTGCAGTCGCCGTCTTTCCGGCTGTCCTCTATGGGCGGACAGGGTGGCGCAAGAGCTGTGTTCATTTGGCCGGATTGGGTTTCTTCTTTCACTTTGTCTCGTGCGTTGAGATGCTCGTCCAAGCGCATCGCTGGATGCCGGTAGGCACACGAGAGATCGAATCGCTGCTGGGCTTTGCCATCGCCGGCCTGTTTTTCCTTGTCTGGTGGCTTTATGACGCCATCTCCCTTGGAATCTTCGCTTTACCCATTACCTTCTTCGCGGTTTTAGTTCCCTCTCTAGGCCCAGACCGCTATGATTTTCCCTCTCAAGGGGTACGCCTCAGTTGGCTTTATGCCCACATTGCCGCATTGCAAGCTGCCTTTGTCGCCCTCGGCTTTAGCTTGCTCGCCTCCATTCTCTACCTGGTTCAAGAGCGCCGCCTGAAGAGCAAGCTTCAGTCCAGTCAAGAGTCCCGTTGGCTCCCACTCGACTGGCTGCCGCCGCTGGACACGCTGGAACGGATCGCCCATGCCACGCTTGAATTCGGCTTTCCTTGTATGACGGTTGGTCTAGTAATCGGATCAGTGCTGGCCCAGGCATCCCCGCTAGGCGCGGCCTACTTTCTTGACCCTAAGATTATTGCCTCCTTCTTCTTGTGGGTGATCTACGTGGCATTGCTCTTTGTGCGCCGCAGCGCAGGTCTGCGAGGCCTCAGGGCAGCCTATCTCTCCGGCGCGGTCTTTCTGGTAATGCTCGTCGTGCTTGCCGCCAATGTCATCAGCCGGATTCACAGGTTCGGTCCACAATGAGCATCGTCCTGATCGGCGTCAATCACAAGACCGCTCCCATCGAAGTGCGCGAGCGCATCGCCATCTCGCGCGACGACCTGCCGGAGACGACGCGTGCGCTGGCCGCCATCCCTGGAGTCTCCGAGTGCATGATTGTCTCCACCTGCAATCGCGTGGAGATTCTGGCCTCGGTCGAGAGTTCCAGCCTCGATCTAACCGGCTTTCTACAGCGCCACTTCAATCTGGACCCCGCGCTGCTGGCTCCGCATCTTTACGAACATCGCGACCGGGAGGCCGTGGAGCACCTCTTTCGCGTGGCTGCCAGCCTGGATTCGATGGTGGTGGGCGAGCCACAGATTCTCGGTCAGGTCAAAGAGGCCTTCGCCACGGCGCGCGTCGCGGGCACGGTGGGCGGACAGCTTGAGCATCTCTTGCAATGCACTTTTGCCGCCGCCAAAAAGGTTCGCTCTGAAACCGAGATCGGCTCCAATTCAGTTTCCATCGCCTCGGTAGCCGTGGAACTGGCGCGCAAGATATTCGGATCGCTGCAAGGACGCACGGTCTTTCTGGTGGGCGCGGGCAAGATGAGCGAACTGGCTGCGCGGCATCTGGTACAACAGGGAGCGGGCGCGATTCTGGTCACCAACCGGACCCTGGAGCGTGCGCGCAGAATGGCCGAGACATTCAGCGGTCAGGTCATTCCCTTCGAGCAGCTTTATGAGGCCGCCAGCCAGGCCGACATTGTCATCAGCTCCACCGGCGCGCCCCATCCCATCTTTCGCCGCGAACACGGCCAAGCCTTCATGCAACGCCGCCGCAACCGTCCCATGTTCTTCATCGACATTGCCGTGCCGCGCGACGTGGACCCCAAGATGGGCAAGCTGGAGGGCATCTTTGTTTACGATATCGACGACCTGCAAGCCGTGGCCGCTGCGCATCTCAACGAGCGCAGCCGCGAGGCAGCCGACGCCGAAGCGCTGATTGCCGCCGAAGTCGAGCGCTTTCACCAGCGGCAGCTTGCCGTTAATGCGGCCCCGGCAATTGTGGCGCTGCAACAGCAAGCCGAAGAGATTCGCCAGACGGAACTCAAGCGCGTGCAGGCTCGCCTTGGTTCGCTCAGCGCCGAGCAGATTGCGGCGGTCGAGGCGCTCACCCGCGGGCTGGTCAACAAGTTCCTTCACCCGCCCATGCAGGCGCTCAAACAAGCTGCGCGCGAAAACGATGCGGCGCGTCTGGAGGCGCTCTGCGAGAGCTGGTCGTTGCCGATCGCAACGAGCAAGAGCTCAGACGATGAAACCCACGGAGTCGCAAACCTATGAACCTTCGCATCGGAAGCCGCGGCTCGCAACTCGCCCTCTGGCAAGCCAACCATATCGCCGCATTGCTCAGAGCTCAGGGCCACTTGGTCGAAATCGAGATTATCAAAACCACCGGCGACCGCCTGCAAGAGATCACCTTCGCACAGGTCGGGGCGATCACCGGCGACAAAGGAATGTTCACCAAAGAAATAGAGGAAGCGCTGGCCGCGGGTCGCGTGGATTTGGCCGTTCATTCGCTCAAGGATCTGCCCACCGAACTGCCGGAACCCTTTACGCTTGCCGCAACGCCTGAGCGTGTGGACCCGCGTGACGTATTTGTTTCAGCGAACTATGAGAATCTTGCCGCGCTGCCGCAGGGGGCGCGCGTGGGAACTAGCAGCCAGAGACGGCGGTCGCAGTTGAAGGCGCTTCGGCCAGACATTGAGGCTGTTGAATTTCGCGGCAATGTGGACACGCGCCTGCGCAAACTGGCCGAGGGGCAGGTGGATGCGATTTTACTGGCTGCAGCCGGCCTGGACCGCCTGGAAAAGAACGAGTGGGTACGCCAGCGGCTGGAGCCACCGCAGTTTTGTCCAGCAACGGGTCAGGGCGCACTGGGGATTGAGACGCGCAAGGACGATGCCGCGACAATTGCCGCGGTGGCATTCCTGGACGATGCAGCAACACGCTTTGCAGTCACCGTCGAGCGGGCGACTCTGGCAGCGCTCGGCGGAGGCTGTCAAGTTCCCATCGGGGTTCATTGCCGTGCCGTTCTGGAGGATGCGTTTATCAATCCTGCCCATCCGCAAAACAATCTGCGTGCTCCATCCATTCTGCCTTCTTTGCGGAATGGATGGGAGATCTTCGCTGTCGTCGCCGATCCAGAAACCGGAAAGGCCGTAAGGGTCTACCACCGCGCGCCTTATGACCAGACTGAGGCAACGGAGCTGGGCCGCTTTATCGCGCAGAAGCTGATTGAAGCTGGAGCAGGGCCGCTGCTGGAGATGGTTGGAGGCGCGCAATGAATGCGCCCACTTTGGCGGGTCGGCGGATTCTGGTCACCCGCGCCGCGCATCAGTCCAGCAAGTTAAGCGAAGGCCTGCGCGCTTTGGGTGCCGAGCCGGTCGAGGTTCCAGTGCTGGAGATTCTGCCACCAGAGAGCTTCGAGTTGCTGGATGCGGCATTGCGCCAATTGTCTAGCTACAACTGGCTGCTTCTGACCAGCGCCAATGCGGTTCGCGTGCTGGCTGAACGCGCAAGTTTCCTGGGCATAGGCTTGGAAACGACGACTTCACCGCAGGTTGCGGCAATTGGCAAAGCAACCGCTTCTGCGGCAAAAATGGCGGGTTTAACCGTTACGTTTATCCCGGATAACTACGTGGCGGAAAGTTTGGTTGATGGGCTGCAAACAACAATCAAGAATCACACTCTTCGCCAAAGGTTTCTCCTTGTTCGCGCAGCTGTCGCCCGCGACATGATTCCCGATGCATTGAGAGCTCTAGGTGCGGCGGTCGATGTCGTTGAAGCCTATCAGAATGCAATGCCCAAGGCCGCGCCGGAACAACTGCGTCAGGCACTCGCCGAAGGCCTCGATGCGGTTACCTTCACCAGCTCCTCCAGCGTTACGCATTTGGCCGATGCGGCGCGCACAGTCGGAATAGAATGGCCATTTGCCGGGGTTCCGGCGGTCTCCATCGGACCCATTACAAGTCAAACTCTGCACCGGCTTGGCTGGCCACCCACGATAGAAGCCAATCCTTCCGACATTCTGGGGCTGATTGCAGCTGTCGAGCGGATCTTGCAGCACGGAGATGCAAATCCAGGAGACGATAGCTGGAGATGAGTTTTCGCAGCCTGAGACTACGGTATTAATGGTACAATCAGGTTACATGGCGGCTATAGTTCAGCGGCAGAACGCCTGACTGTGGCTCAGGATGTCGTGGGTTCGATCCCCACTAGCCGCCCCAACAGATAATAAATGACTTAGGTTAGATTTCACCTTCCAGCGTGCAATAGCGTGCAATAGGTGTTAGGATATTGCCCAGATATGGGGGCAATTCTATGGTACTGCAGCTTTACCGAAGCCATCGCAAAGAGTGGAAAAGGCGTGCCCCGGGAACTCAATGAGCGGGAAATGCGAAGAAGCTCGCAGAGGTTGGAAACGGTGTTCCTGCATCATTTACAAGTCGGGTACTGGAACTCCCCCTACCCACGGGATCAAGAGGAAGTCAAATTCTCAGCAGTCGTACTTATGTATCGAAATACGACTGGCCAAATTGGCGGTAGAGAATGGGGCTGGATTTCGAGGGAAGCGGCGGGATCGGAGAAAACTCTCCGGTCGTACTTCAAGGCTAAAATCTACGGATTTGCGGGGAATTACACGATTTTCTGAACGGTAAATCACTGTAGGTCTATTATTTTCAACTAGATGGCGGAGAGACAGGGATTCGAACCCTGGGTACCCTTTCGAGTACACACGCTTTCCAAGCGTGCGCCTTAAACCACTCGGCCATCTCTCCACAAATTAGCGCACCTCTTGAATGTAACACATCGCTCGGTCTAATTCGCATCTTATTGATTACATTTATGATATTCGATCCACTGTTTCACCAAGCGGAGTGGTATCCTCGAAACCTCAACAAGATGGATAGGCCACTCTCACTCAGCTCGCTTGCCGATAACTTTCGCGACCACGACCGGCTTCGCCAAAGCCGATTTGCGCAGCGGAACAATGGCGCTTGAGCTGGGTGCAACCTGTTGAAAATGCGAGAGCATCTCGGTGCGCACGTACTCGACAAAGCTCTGCATCTGGCGGTTCATCTCTTCCATGCGCTCGCGCATCTGCAGGATGATGGCGATGCCGGCGATGTTCACGCCCAGGTCGCGCGCCAGGTTCAGGATAAACTCCAGCCGCTCCAGGTCTTCGTCGGTGTAGAGACGCGTGTTGCCCTCGGTGCGAGAAGGCAGCAAGAGGCCCTCGCGCTCATAGAGGCGCAGCGTTTGCGGATGTATCTCGTACATCTCGGCCACCGCCGAGATCATGTACGCGCCCTTCGATTTTTTCTTGGCTGCCATCAATGCACCAACCTGAATCGCGCGTCCTGAAGCATTTGGATAACTGGCTCTGATGCAGGTTCCTTCTTTAGATTATCAAGCACTTCGTTGCGCAAGCGTAACTGCATAATGACGTTGCGTTGACCCGCAGGTTTTTCCAAATCACCCCAAATTGTAAAACACGTTTCGTTGCACGCCTCTATCCATATCCGCGTAAACGCAGGATCAAGCACCATAAATGAGGGCATCTGGTGGGTGATTCCCATGAGGGCGAGAAGATCGGTAGGTCCTTGTTCAAAAAATATGGTATCGGTCCTTTCATCCTCCCAAAGAAGCTTCCAGTCAGCGGCCATTGTATCTGCTGCTTTCATCCTTGTCTCAAGCGAACTTGAATTAGGTTTGCACCAGAGCCGATAGACTTCAGCAAAACTGCTCAGATAGTTGCGTGTCTTCGTCGTGTTCACTGGATTGTTGGGATCATCGCACTTATAGATCTCGAAGAAATAGCAGGCCGCCGGGAATGTCTGGGATGATGGAAGAGCAGTATGTTGCTGCGCTACCGCTGGCACGGAACGCACACACAGTCCAAAGACTATCAGCAAGAGCACTCCGGGCCTGACCACTATCGACCTGGTCATGACAATCACCTATTTCCTAGATCCAATCCCCAGTCCCTATTCCCTGTTTTTTCACAGCTTATCAAAGAGCGCGACGCGCGGATCCTGGTTGTTCAGTTTGGCCAGTTCGCGCATGATCTCGCGGCTGCGCTCGTCGGCGAGAGTGGGAACCATCACTTCGACCGTCACAATCTCGTCGCCACGCTGACCGGGGTGCTGAGCGCTTTCCACGCCGCGCTCCCGCATCCTCAGTTTTTGGCCGCTCTGAGTTCCAGGCGGAATCTTCAATTGCGCGCGACCGTCAATCGTCGGCACATCAACCTTTGCGCCCAGCGAGGCCTCCGGCACAGTCACCGGAACGGTCAGATGAATGTCGTCGCCGACGCGCGTGAAGACCGGATGCGTTCCGGTGCGGACGATCAGAAAGAGATCCCCCGCCGCGCCGCCATTCACGCCAGCGTTGCCCTTGCCTTGCAGACGAATCCGCTGACCGTCGCGCGTGCCGGCTTTGATGCGGAACTCGACGCCCTCGTCGCGGCTGACCGTTCCCTCGCCGCGGCAACTGGTGCAGACATTGGTAGTGCGCCCGGTTCCGTTGCAGCGGGGGCAGGCTATGTTGAACTTCATCCGCCCGCCCATCTGCGTCACTTGGCCCGAACCGTTGCACTCCGAGCACTGCGTTGGTCCGCCGGTTGAAGCCTGGCCGTGGCAGACCGGGCAGGTCTCCTGGCGATGCACATCCAGCCGCGCCAGACCGCCGCGAATCGCCGTCCAAAAGTCCACCGTGGCCTGATACTCCAAATCCGTCCCAGGCTGCGGACCGCGCGCCTGTGGCTGCTGCGCGCCGCTAAAGATGCCGGAGAAAATATCCTTGAAGCTGCCCCACGACTGCGAACCGGCCCCAGCCTGCGAGCCCGGATGCACCCCTGGCCCGCTCTGGAAGCCGGAAAAATCAAAGCCGCTGAAATCCACCGGAGCCTGACGCCCGCCGCTCTGCCGCGCATGGGCATAAGCCTCGGCCTGATCCGGGTCAATCTGGTCGGAATAGAAGCCCACCTGGTCATAGACCTTGCGCTTCTTCTCGTCGCTGAGCACGTCGTTGGCCTCGGAGATCTCCTTGAACTTCTCCTCGGCCCGCTTGTCGCCGGGGTTCACGTCGGGATGGTAGCGCCGCGCGGCCTTGCGAAAGGCCTTGCGAATCTCCTCTGGCGTTGCTGTGTTCTTCACGCCAAGCGTGCCGTAATAATCTTTGTTCGCTGTTGTAGGCATATTTCCTTTGAACTCGATTCCTGAAAACCTGATTCAACATTCAATTATGCAACTTGCCGGACCTTCAATTCACCGGTCTCAGTGCGCGGCGCGGGAAAGATCTCTATCTCAATTCGAGCCGTCACTTCCCGGCTGGCCAGGGCCAGATCGTATGACATTTGCATCTTCATCCAGAAATCCGGCGTGGTGCCAAAATATCGCGCCAAGCGCAGAGCTGTATCCGCCGTGATCCCTCGCCGCTCGCGCACGATCTCTGATATTCGCGTCACCGGCACGCGCAAGGCAAGGGCCAATGCATTGGCCGAAAGTCCCAGCGGCACAAGAAAATCCTCACGTAAAAACTCGCCGGGATGAATCGGAACGCCCCGTTGCTCGTGCCTTCGCGGAATACTCATACGTTCTCTCCCTCAACGGAAATCAACAATCTCGACATCCCAGGCATCGTTGCCGTCCCAGCGGAAGCATACTCGGAATCGATCATTCATACGGATGCTCCAGCAACCTTCACGGTCGCTCTTCAGCTTTTCCAGGCGATTGCCTGGAGGTTTTAGCAAATCCTCAATGGCCGACGCAAAGTCTACCGCCTGCAAGCCCCGTGCCGCAATTCGCGCAACATTCGCCCATTTCCTGCTCGTTCCGGTCAAGAAGACCGCTTCCGTATCGTCATGGGCGAAGGATTGAATCATGCTTAACGCATATCGTAACACGGAATACGCTCTACAGAAAAAACGACTTTTTTGGCTGAACCTTAACCAATATGTCTTCCATGCATCCGTTCTGCCGGAGTTATCCAAGAATCCTAGGCAAAGGCTCAGACGCAGTCCAGAGCATTGACAACTGCTTAGAATTGAGACAATTGCGTGCAACCTGAATCGCGATAGACGCTTTGATCAACTGTCGGATCAGGATACCGTAATCATCGGACTCGATGACTCCTGTTAACCTGTAACCATCCGCATGGACCTTTCAACCAATTCGGCCTTCTCACGAGTGACGGCGCTGGCCGAACTGCGGACGGTTCACTCAGCCTTCGCCTGGCTGCACGGCAACCCAAAGACCATTATGAATCTGCAGGCGGAGTTGGCTGCCATTCCAGCACCACCCTTTGGCGAGCAGGCCCGCTCGGAGTGGACAGCGGCGCGCTTCCACGAGGCCGGTCTCAGCTGTGTGGAGATTGACGGAATTGGCAATGTCTTTGGCTGGCTGCCTGCCGCTCGTCTGCCTGCGGAGAGTACCGGCCCATTGGTGGTGCTATCCGCGCACCTGGATACAGTCTTTCCGGCCGGAACGCCTCTTCATCCGCGGGTGTGCGGCGACCGGCTTGAGGCGCCGGGAGCAGGAGACAACTGCGCCGGAGTGACGGGGATGCTGGCCATTGCTAACGCACTGGTCCATTCGCAAACGGAACTGGCCGCGCCGCTTCTCTTTCTGGGCAATGTCGGTGAAGAGGGTGAAGGCGATCTACGCGGCGTGCGCCACCTTTACCGCCAACAAGCGCTGGCCGGGCGGATTGCGGCGCACATTGTTCTGGATGGCGCGGGCGCGGAATCAGCCGTGACGCAAGCTCTGGGTAGCCGGCGATTTCGGGTGACCATCACAGGTCCCGGCGGCCACAGCTTCACGGATGCGGGAACGCCCAATCCCATTACCGCGCTGGCCTCAGCCTTGGCAGTGCTGGCCCGAACGCCGCTTCCGGAGGATCCACGTACAACACTGAATCTGGGCACAATTCACGGCGGAACCAGCGTGAATGCGATCCCGGAAAGCGTACAGACAGAGATCGACTTCCGCTCCACCGACTTGGACTATCTGGTGCGGCTGGAGGTTGCGCTGCATCGCGCGGTTGAGGACGCCATGGAAGAGTGTAACGCGCGGGCAAAAGTGATAGGCAAGACCGAACGCGGTTTGCTGGCTTTCACCATCGACCTGATTGGCGACAGACCGGCCGCAAAATTGCCGGAGGAGTCGCCTCTGCTGGAGACTCTGCGCGCGGTGGACCGCCATTTGGGCCTGCGCACCGAGCAGCGACTAGGCTCGACGGACGCCAACATTCCGCTCTCGCTGGGTGTTCCGGCGCTCTCGCTGGGCGCGGGTGGAGAAAGTGGTGGCGCGCACACGCTGGCGGAGTGGTACTCGGACAGGGAGCGTGAGACAGGGCTTAAGCGCGTGCTTCTGCTGACGCTGGCGATGACCGAATGGGCCGCTGCGCAGTAATCGGAAGGTAAGCGGATACAACTGATTTCGCGGCCACTCATGCGGGTTCCGAGACCTTTAATCCACACTTTGTGCTTTCACAACCCATGCACGGAGGAACCAAGGTCAGGTTGTTTATGCCAAGCTCTTCCGTGAGCGCCAGCAACTCGATCCCGGAGACGCCGGGAACCGCCAGCCAGATGGCCAATCATCCATCTCCGCTTCGACTGGCATAATTGAACAAAGTGAAACTGCGCGCCTACCTGCTCATGCTGTTTGTAGTTGCTGTCTGGGGATCGACCTTTGTGCTGGTAAAAGGCGCCCTGGCCGATGCCACTCCAGGAGCCTTCAACCTGGTGCGGATGACGCTCGCCTTTGTCGTGCTGGGCATTGTCTATCACCGCTACTGGCGCGCCATCAAAGGCTGGCAGGTGGCAGCCGGAGCTCTGGTGGGATTGTGTCTGGCTATGGGCTACCAATTTCAAACCACCGGACTGGCGCTCACCACGCCCTCGAAATCAGCATTCATCACTGGGTTGATGGTGGTATTGGTTCCGCTGTTATCGATTATTCCCGGTCTTCGCCCGCCGGGAGCACGACCGCCGCGCTGGAATGTATTTATGGGAGCAGCACTGGCGTTTGCAGGAATCGTTCTACTAACTTCGCCTGCCGTCGGTCAGCCTTCAGGCTCTGCCTCTGTGTTAATGAATGCGAAGCGCTTGCTGCCCGATCTGACTTCCATTAACCTGGGCGACTTGCTCACTTTGGGTTGCGCTCTGGGTTTCGCCTTCCACTGCCTGGCATTGAGCCATTTTTCATCCCGCATCACTTTTCAGCCTCTGGCCTTGCTTCAGGTTGGATTTTGCACGCTCTTCATGGCGCTAAGTATGCCCATGATCGAGCATCCAAGAATCTCGTGGACACCGGCGCTGGCCCTGGCGCTGTGCGTTGCAGCCGTTTTCGCTACCGCCGCGGCTTTCTCCATTCAAAGCTGGGCGCAATCCGTTCTGCCTCCCACGCATATTGCGCTTGTGTTGACACTAGAACCGGTCTTCGCCTGGGTCACCTCGTACTTTATGACTGGAGAGAGACTCGGCCTGCGCCCCGCCATCGGCGCGCTGCTGATTCTGGCTGGGATCGCGCTAACGGAATTGGCGCCGCAACCTTATGTTGCCGTGGCGCATGAGGCGTGATCAAAAAAGAAATTAGAATTCAGACAAGGCTCGCTCAACTACCCATCTCTGCGAAATTGTATGATGCGACGGCGGTCGCGCTTGGAGGGCCGATGCTCGGGCAGCGGCGCAAACTCCTGCATTGCCTTGCGCTCGGAGGAAGCCTTTGCCCGCGCCGCTATGCTTGCCTCACTCTCACGAAAAAGTGTCTGCGCCACCGCAGCAGGCCCGCGCATCTGGCTCAGGCCGAGAACCTCAATCTGAAATTCACCACCCTCATTTTTCACGACGAGCCGGTCGCCGATGTGAACCTCGCGGGCTGGCTTGGTAGTAGCACCATTCGAACAGACGCGTCCCAGATCGCAGGCCTTGGTGGCAAGCGCGCGTGTTTTGAAGAAGCGCGCAGCCCACAGCCACTTGTCGATGCGAATTGAATCCATATTCACTTCCAACCACTCCCAGTCTAGCCGGGCTGGCATCCAGCAATTCGCCCAAAGACTCTGCAACTTTCGCCGTCAAGCACATGAGCAGGACGGATCGAGCGGATGGATATGCCATCTTAGGCCATTCCAAGCTGGAGCGCAAGGGCCATGCGGTCACTCGAATTGAGCCGAGGAAAGATTACTTTTTATGCGACGGATTGTTGAGACGTTACTTATTTGTAGAACAATTCATCATGAATGAATTACCGTTATTATTACTCAAGATTACTTGATTTGACGATTAAAAAGGCCTAAATTCTCATCGTGGGCAGTTCTGGGGGAGGGCTGCTCTAGCGCCCGTGGTCCCAATGGGATCCGGGCGCTTTTGATTGCGTCGTTCTAATTCCAAACCTTTTATTTTCAAATCAATATACTTTTTTCCTTCATCCATGGACGAGATTTTCTTTTGCCACCTGTTAACGAACAGGTGGCGATTTGCGACTTTCCTGAAGGCAGACGCATCCCATAAAGGACTAGTAACCGTTACACTGAGAGTGCGCGGTACCTGTAAGGAGGATCATGGCTGGATTGGGAGTTTTGGAAGTCAACGATGCAACGTTCGACCAGGAGGTGCTCAAAAGCGAGTTGCCGGTGCTGGTGGATTTTTGGGCTGTGTGGTGCGGTCCCTGCAAGGCCATTGCGCCAATCGTGGATGGCGTGGCTGCAACATTTGCCGGTAAATTAAAGGTAGCCAAAGTGAACGTGGACGAAAACGGTGCCACTCCTTCGCGCTTTGGCATTCGCGGAATTCCTGCCCTGCTGTTTTTCAAGGGCGGCAAAGTGGCCGATCAGGTGGTGGGATTTGTCCCCCAGGATGTGATTGAAGAGAAGATCAAACGGCTATTGGCCTAATACGTTTGCACAGATGCAAAAGAGCCCGGCCATTGCGCCGGGCTCTTTTGCATCTGTGCTTCTCGATCCGTTGAAAAATTTGGCGGCGCCGAAAGACTTAAGAGATCATTGGATCAAGGCCAAGCCGCTTGCGGCAATCCTCCAGAATGGACTGGGTGCGCGTAGCGCCCACGCGGCTAACTCCAAGGGCGCGAACGGCCAGAAGAGTGTCGAGATCTCGAATCCCTCCGGCCGCCTTTACCTGAACTGAAGCCGTCGAGTGTTTGCGCATTAGTTCCAGGTCAGCAAGAGTCGCGCCGGTGGGAGCGTACCCGGTGGAAGTCTTGACCCAATCGACGCCGATTTCACCGCAAATCTCGCAGAGGCGAATCTTTGCTGCATCGTCCAGATACGCATTCTCAAAGATGATCTTGATCTTTGCTCCGCCGTGGTGGGTGACTTCGGTCAGAGCAAATAGCTCTTCGCGCAGATAAGGCCAGTCGCCGCTGCGAGCCTTGCTGATATTGATGACCGCATCGAGCTCTTGACCGCCGTCCTTGAGGGCCTGGCGGGCTTCGGCGATCTTGATGGCTGTGCTGTGACCGCCGTGAGGAAAGCCGATGGTGGTGCTGGGATGGACCGTGGAGCCGGCGAGCAGCTCCGTGCAACGGGCCAGAGCGTAGGGCAAAATGCAAACACTGGCAGTGTTGTAGCGCAGCGCCAGCGCGCAGCCCTGATCCAACTCGGCTGTCGTCATCGAAGGGTTGAGAAGCGAGTGATCGATCATCTTTGCGATCGACGGGTAATCAAAAGAATCGGACATTTTTACCTGTACTTCCGCAGCACACCCAGGACGCGCCCCTGAATGGACACATCGGTGGCTTTGACATAAATGGGGCCCATTTCGATGTTGGAGGGTTGCAGACGCACTTGAGAACCCTCCGGATAGAAGCGCTTGAGCGTGGTCTCTGATCCGCGCACCAAGGCTACGACAATCTCCCCCTGGCGTGCCGTGCGGGTACGCTCCACCAGCACGTAGTCGCCACTGATAATGTGCTCGTCGCGCATCGAGTCCCCCCGCACTTCGAGGGCGAAAACGTCGCGGTTGCCCACCACATCGTGCAGTGAAATGCTCTCCTCGGTCTCCATCGCCTCAACCGGCATTCCGGCGGCGATTCGCCCGGCCAGGGGTAGACGGTCGCTCGTGCGGGAGCGCGCCCCCGGAGGCAGAACATCGATGGAGCGACTGCGGTTGTGCACGCGGTCCAGCAACCCCTTTTTTTCGAGGTTGGTGATGTGCTTGTGCACGGTAGCCAAACTCTTGAGCCCCATGCCGCGCGCAATCTCCTCAAACGAAGGAGAATAGTTATTGCGTGCCGTGAAGCTCTCCAAAAAATCAAGAATCTCTTTTTGCCTTCGGGTGACAGCCATGCACGCATTATAGCGAATAAACGGCGAACTGCAACAACTATTTTTACGAGTTGCAGTTTTAACAGGTCAAAGGGTTCTGCAAGAACATTTTGCGATTTTTTCTTCAGCTTGACCTCATGGATTGCCGCTTCCCATCCCGCTTCTTGCACACTCGCGTTCAAGAAACTTGATTTGCTGCCGATAAACACATGGGGGTCTCGCGCGCGGCAACCCGCTAAGCGAGCAATCACCCGTGAGGCAAGATGATTTCTATCAAAGAATACCTAGAACAGACACAGGCAGAGCCGGATGAGCAAACGCCGACAACCTCCGGAGACGGTGCCGCGCAAGTGCAACAGGAGATTCTTCCGATCGCTTTGTCGGCCTATCGCTCCGCACTGGTGGAGATGGGCAACTGCGGACAAAATGCCTGCCCGGCTCTAGGCGACGAGCTAAAGCTGGGGTTGGAGAAGCTGGGAGCAAGACTGTGCGCAGAGGTCACAAGCGAGCGGGTTGTGCAGTCAGAGAGCGAAGTGCGGGATCATTTGCAGAAATGGGGCCACCGCGCGGCCTCGCATTACCGCCAGAAGACCAACGAAGTTAAGGATATCCTGCTGGTAATGGCGCGAACGGCCGAGTCCGTCGGCGAGCGCGATCAGCGCTGTGCGCAGCAGATCAATGCGGTCACGGTGCGGCTGAAGGGTATCGCAAACCTCGAGGACCTGACCGAGATCCGGGAGTCAATCAAAAAGAGCGCAGCCGAGTTGAAGGTTTCAATTGACCGGATGAGTGCGGAAGGCAAGGCCGCAATTGATCAACTGAAAGCCGAGGTCACGCACTATCAGACGCGCCTGGAAGAAGCCGAGACGATGGCCTCGCGAGATCCGCTGACCGGGGTGCGCAGCCGTCCCTGGGTGGAGGGACAGATCGAACAAGCTTTGCAGGGGCAGGCTCCATTCAGCGTCGCTATACTCGATCTGGACAAGTTCAAGCAGGTGAACGACGAATATGGCCACTTGGTGGGCGATGAACTGCTCAAGCAATTCGCGGCCAAGATGCGCTCGGTCTGCCGTGTGACGGACACCACTGGGCGTTGGGGCGGCGACGAGTTCATTCTTCTTTTGCACTGCCGCCTGCAGGAGGCTCGTGCGCAGATTGACCGGATGCGGGAGTGGGTCTGCGTGAATTATACTTTGCAGGGAAACGCCGCGCCGGTAAAACTGCGCGTTCATGCCTCAATCGGCGTGGCGGAAAGACAACCGGGCGAGACGATGAAGGAACTGATCGACCGCGCCGATGCCGAGATGTACCGCGAGAAGGCCGTGGCACGCGCCAAGAACATCGGCGCTGAGCGATAGGTCGCTTTATCCCAAACGAAGCTCACGTCGCTTCAGTGATCTTTCTCGCTCACTGAATGTTCATTGAAAACCACCGCCGTGAAGCTGAAGATGTCTGTATTGTCCTCTGTCCAGCAATTGGCGTTCATTCCAGCCTTGCGGCAGGTCTGTTCCAGAAAGGTCTGTCGGTCCCATTTTTGTTCCGTCGGAACTTGCGGCAGTAGCAATCCTTCGCTGTCGCCGTTTTTCATCAGCAGGCCATGCTCGCCAATTCGGATTTGTTGAATACCCGTCACCCGCCTGAGCGGCGAAAGCACAGAGATCTCATACTCCAGGCTCGGCAGTTCGGCGGCAGTGACCTGCTGAAAGCGCGGGTCGCGCATGGCGGCCAGCGTGGCGGTGTCGCGCACCGTGATGTACAGCGGCTTGATGGCCGAGGTGTACCCAATGCAGCCGCGCAGTTCGCCATTCTTGTGGAGTGTGGTAAAAGCGCCGCGCTCCTGATTCAGAGCAGAGCTTGTGCTGGCTGGCGGATCGTAGGCCTCTCCTTGTTGCACCACGTGCTCGACCGACTTGCGCGCCAACGCCAGCAACTCTCTCTTCTCTGCGTCGCTCAGCGAGAAGGGTGTCTCGGTTGCCTTGGCAGCTCCGGCCTTTAAAAATACATCCGCGCTGTAGCCAACCACGCGCGAGCGGTCGCCGGTTACATCACCCGAGTTCGCGTACTTGAGCACCCGCGCCTGGTTGGCGCCCATGCGCTCGGCGTAGATCATCGCGGCCACAATCGGCGCGCCGCCGCAGGCCTCCCAGACGCGCGATTGGAAGTTGCGCGACATACTGAAGTAGTCCCACGATTGCAACGCGCTGAGCGTCTTATGATCGATCGTGACCGCGTCATCGTAGACATGATAGTGCGAGAGATCGGAGCTGGCCAGCACCAGCGTCTCTTCCGGCTTGGCGCTGGATTTGATTAACTTGGCCAGCGCCACGCCCAGCGCGCGGCTGCTCTCGTAACTCTGATCGCCCATCACGATGGGCACAACTTCAAAACTGCCTAACACTTTTTGCAGCCACGGCAGTTGCACCTCGACGGAGTGCTCACCGCCTGCCGAGGTTGGGTCGTGCCCTTCGACGGAGAGTTTCATCGTCGCGCTCATCTTTTGCAACTCGCGCGCAAAGGCCTTGTCCACCGGTACATTGCCTAGCGGCGTGGCATAGGCGTCGCCGTCATAAATGCTGGTGTAATCGAAGGCTACATAGTGCGTCGGCGCAATCAGCACTACGCGCTTGTAGCCGCGCCCCCTCAACTGCGCGTAGGTATAGGCGGCGACCGGGCCGGAGTAAGGATAGCCCGCGTGCGGAGCAACCGCCGCAAGGATCGGATCGCTGATGCGCGGCTCGGCGGCGCGCGCCAGATATTCGTCCAAGCTGGCCGAAAGTTCCTTCGGATCGGCGGGATAAAAGCTGCCTGCAACAGCCGCTTGCCGCACCTTCTGCTCGCTGGCGGCGCGATCGTGCGCCAGCGGAGTAAAGACCAACAGCGCCAGCATCGGCGCGGCAAGCCAATAGGTATGCGGATTCATCAAAAAATTCATCAATGTAACCTCCTCCGCTCACACGTGCCAGACGCCGGGAACAGGCTGCTGGCAGAATGGGCACTTGCCGTTTTTAATCAGCATCTCGCTGGCCACAAAACCCACGCGCTCCACAATCATCTTGCGGCACTTGGGGCAATAGGTGTTCTGCGCCGGGTGCCCAGGCACATTGCCAATGTACACGAAATGCAGCCCCTCCGCGTCGGCAATCGCCTTGGCGCGTTCCAGCGTAGAGACCGGCGTGACAGGCAGATTCTTCAGCAGGTATTCGGGATGATACTGCGTAAAGTGCAGCGGAACATCCGCGCCCAGATTCGCCTTGATCCACTGGGCCAAGCCACGAAACTCCGCATCGCTGTCGTTGAGCGTCGGCAAGACAAGAAAGACGATCTCCGTCCACTTGCCCATCTTGCGCAGCGTGACCAACGTATCGAGCACTGGCTTCAACTGCCCGGTAACAACTTGCTTGTAGTACGACTCGGTAAAGGACTTCAGATCGATCTTGACGGCATCCATCTTGCCGTAAGCCGCCTTCAGCGCCTCTTCCTGCATATAACCATTGGAAACCACAATGCTGCGCACGCCGGCCGCATGGCCCGCATCGGCGCAGTCCATCAGGTACTCGGCCCACACCACCGGCTCACTGTAGGTGTAGGCAATCGTCGGACAACTGTATTGCTTGGCGAGTTCAGTGACGCGTTGCGGCGGCGCGTACTGCGCAGGAATCTCTTCCGGGCGCGATTGCGAAATGTCCCAGTTCTGGCAGAATTTGCAGTTGACGTTGCAGCCCGCCGTGGCCAGCGAAAAAGCCACCGTCCCCGGCAGGTAATGAAAGAGCGGCTTCTTCTCGATGGGATCAACGTGCGCCGCGCAAACCCGCGAATGAACCATCGAGTAATAAGTACCGCCGCGATTCTCACGCACTCCGCAGTAGCCGCGTTCTTTGTCGCCCACCGTACATTCGCGCGGACAGAGCTTGCATTTGATCTTGCTGTTCTGAAGCTTCTGATAGAACTTTGCTTCCACAATGAAACGTGCATCGTCGGCGCTCGCGGAAGACGCGCTGGACGGCATTGCAACCGCAGGTTTCATCTCTCCTCCTATCCCCAACGCCGCGCCGGAGGCCAGCGCACAGCGCAGAAACGATCTGCGATCCAGCAGTCCTTTCATGCCAATTCCCGAATTCAATTCACATAACATCTGAGTCCTTTCCGCAAATCTCTCGCCGAAGGAGCTGCTGATTGCCAATACCGCCGCTAACTCGCTAACTTGCTAAATTTATATCCAATTCTTTCGACATTCCCTCCAGTGAATCGTTCCAATCCCGCTCCAACAGCAATCCGTTTCTAGAGATTCTCTCCCCAAAGCGACGAAATCCGTTGAAGATTCCTACACATCAATAATCGAAATCCTCTTTGGATCGCATTTCCCCAACCGATGATCATCATCAGCGGCAGTGAGAATATACTCCGGCGCGCGCTGCTCGGCTTCAAGCGTCTTCAATCCCCTCTCGGCGCGCTTGCGCTCGATCATCTGCCAGCCCGTGTAATCCAGCGCCACCGGATCCGTTGAGACCAGCAGCGCATTGCAACTCCAACTGAACTCCGGCTTGAAGGCAGGCCCACCCTCATACATCGCGGTTGTCGCATCGCAGATCACGAGCCGCATCCGGCTGCGAATCTCCGGCAGCATATTCAAATCCGCAACGTAAGGATTGC
>CAZXVX010000055.1:0-18327 GCA_964644105.1 uncultured Occallatibacter sp.
CCGTGGCCGCGCATCCGGAGCTGGCCGGCAAGAGCGTGGAGGAGCTGGTGGCGAATCTGAACTCCTGGCCGGAGGCGGCTCGCGCCGCGGTGCGCAACCAAGGCGGAGGCCACGCCAACCACTCCTTCTGGTGGCCGACGCTGGGCAAAGGCGGCACCGCGCCCACCGGCGAGCTGGCCAAGGCTATCGATGCGAAGTTTGGCTCGCTCAGTGGCTTTGAAGAGAAGCTGACCGCGGCGGCGCTCAGCGTCTTTGGCAGCGGATGGGCCTGGCTGGTGAAGCTGCCGGACGGGACGGTCGCCATCGAAACCACTCCCAATCAGGACAGCCCGCTGACCGCGGGACACAAGCCTGTGCTGACGGTGGACGTGTGGGAGCATGCGTATTATTTGAAGTATCAGAACCGGCGCGCGGAGTATGTGAAGGCGTACTTCCAGGCGCTCAATTGGGATTACGTGAGCGGGCAGTTTGCGCAGAAGGCGTGAGTGGAAGGTGGCCAGGACGATCTTGAAGGCAGGGGTCTGGATGATTGGGATGGCGGCGGGCATGGTTGGTTGCCACACCGCGCCGCCGCTGACCCCGCAGGAAGCTGAGGGCAAGCATCTCTATCAGGTGCGCTGCGCCCATTGCCACGAGGATAATGATTTGGCGCTCAAGAAGGTTCCGCCAGGGCTCGGCGATCTCTTTGACCGCAAGACGCTGCCCAGCGGCGCCCCGGCCACGGATGCGGCGGTGCGGCAGAATGTGCTGACGGGGAGGGGCATGATGCCCAGCTTCAACGGGCGCTTTACCGAGGAGCAGATGGCTGCGCTGATTGCCTACCTGCACACAGGATTGCGGTGATTTTTATTACACAGGAAAACTTGGATTCAATATTGAGTTATATTTGGACTTATAATATCCAAGATAGATATTCATTCTCCGTTAATGACCTTTGGCACCATCGCCGAGTAACCTTCACTCAAGAAGATGTGGTCTCCTGATGTTGCTCTTCAGCATCTGATTCCAGGCGAGGAGCGGTGCCGGCGTCCCTGTTTATGAGTTATGGGACAAGCTATGTCAGGTGATAACTCATAACATGGTGGAACTATAAGTTGAGTTACAGGAAAGGTGGGCCAAGATGACCGTCCGATGGGGAAGATGCTCTAACTTCAAGAGGTGCAAAGAGGCCCAACGCAAGCAGCACATTCCAATTCCACTGGGCACGCCTTTCAATTGCCCCGAATGCGGAGATGCCTTGATGGATGAGAATGATCTTTCTCCTCAGGGCTCCGTTGCCGCGCCCAGCCAGAATCCGCCGGCCGAGGTTTTGAGTGAGAAGATTCTTGTGCGGGAGCCTGCCGCTGTCACCGGCCGAAAGTCGCCGACGGCGCGGTATGTAGCTCTTGCGGCGGTGGTGCTCTTGGTCGTGGGCATTGCCGGATATGCCGCCTGGGGCAGATTGCACAGCGCGAACGCCGCCGTGGGAAAGGGCGTGCCCAAGGCGATTCTGCGTTTGGCCGGATCGAACACCATCGGAGATACGCTGGGGCCGGCCTTGGCCGAGGCATTCCTCAAGGATCAGGGCGCGATGGATGTTCGGATCGTTCCCGGCGCAAATCCGCAAGAGAAGATCGTGGAGGGCATTCTGCCCGGTGACAAGACCGCCTCGTCCATTACCATAGCCGCGCATGGCTCGGCGACGGCCTTCACGGCGCTGGCCGACAGCAGTTGCGATATCGGCATGGCATCGCGCAAGATCAAGCCGGAGGAGGCAGCCAAGCTGACCTCACTGGGAGATATGTCTTCTGTCGCGAACGAACATATTTTAGGGCTGGACGGAATCGCGGTAATCGTCAATGCCGCCAACCCCGCCGACCAGTTGGATAAAGACAAGATCATGCGCATCTTTACCGGAGAGATCAGCGACTGGTCGCAGGTGGGTTCATTCAGCGGACCGATCAAAATCTATGCCCGCGACGATAAATCCGGCACCTACGATACCTTCAAGAGCCTGGTGCTCGGGGGCAAGCCGCTGGCTTCGGCGGCGCTCAGGATGGAAG
Source organism: uncultured Occallatibacter sp. (assembly GCA_964644105.1). Taxonomy (GTDB): domain Bacteria; phylum Acidobacteriota; class Terriglobia; order Terriglobales; family Acidobacteriaceae; genus Telmatobacter. The sequence continues at coordinate 2,043 of CAZXVX010000055.1, forward strand.
ACAGCAAAGCGCTCTCGGATGCTGTGGCCGCTGATCCCAACGCCATCGGCTTCATCGGCCTCCCGTATATTCAAAGCGCCAAGCCGGTGGCTGTTTCGGAGAAGGGAACTCTGGCCCTGCTGCCCACCCGGCTTACCGTGGGCACAGAAGATTATCTGCTTTCGCGGCGGCTCTACCTTTATACTCCCGCCAATCCAAGCAACAAATTCACTCGCCAGTTTATCGAGTTTGCTCTCTCGAAGAAGGGTCAGGATGTGGTCGGCGCCGCCGGATTTGTGACGCAAAATGTGGCGCAGGTGGCGCAAACCGTTCCGACGGGCGCGCCAGGGGATTACAAGTCGCTCACCAAGGACGCCAATCGTCTCTCGCTCGATTTTCGCTTCGAGTCGGGGCAAACGGAACTCGATAACAAGGCCAAAGTCGATCTGGACCGGGTTGTCTCGCTGATTGCCGACCTGAGGATTACCGGTGACAAGATCATGCTCTTCGGCTTCTCTGACAGCAACGGCGCGCAAGCCGCCAATCAGGCGCTCTCGCTGAGCCGCGCCCAGGCCATCGAGGATCAATTCATTCAGCGGGGCATGAAGCCGGCAATTGTGCGCGGATACGGCTCAGAGCTGGCGGTTGCCTCGGACGGAAGCGATGAGGGGCAGGCGCGGAACCGGCGCGTTGAGATTTGGGTCAAAAAATAAAGCAACAGGCGGAGATCGCACCATGGAGAGATTTTTGGGCGATCTCCGCTTTGTCGCGTTTGACGAAATCAGCCGGAGCATAGACAATAGAAAAGTCGGTTCCCACCAATGTGGGCCTGTGGCGCAGTTTGGGAGCGCGCTTCCATGGCATGGAAGAGGTCATCGGTTCGATCCCGATCAGGTCCACCAATCAACAAGTTTTATACCGTCCAATAGAATCCAATCCACAACAGCTTAAAAGCGTTTCGCGCCAGTTCGTCTCAACGGGACTGAACTACGCGCAACCACCTTGGGGCTATCTACCGCCTTCCGGATCATTCCTACTGAAGCGAGGTCTCTGCCTTGGATGGCTTCTGCGTGACCTGCGCGGGAGTCAGCAATTGCGAGCGGTCCCATCCGCCTCCCAGAGCTTGAATCAGTTCAACCGATGCCGTCATCTGCTGGATTTGCAAGTTGGTCAGAGACTGCTGGTTGGAGAGCAGAAGGGTCTGCGCGCTGGCCACATCGATGTAAGGATCGAGTCCGGTTTCGTAACGCACCCGCTCCAGTTTGAGCCCGGATTGCGCCGAGTCAACGGCCTCCTGCTGGCGAAGGATCTGCTGCGACAAGATGCGCACCTCGGCCAGCGAATCTTCCACCTGCTCGAAGGCCGTCAGCACCGTCTGGCGATAGGCGGCAAGATCCGCGTTGTAGGTGGCAATGTACTGATTGACCGTTGCGCGACGCAGGCCGCCATCATACACGGTCTCTGACAGGGTTGGACCGACGGACCAAAAGCGGCTGGGACCGTCGAGCAGCTTGCCGATCGCCGAGCTTTCCATGCCGCCGGTGGCGGAGAGCGCCAGAGACGGATAATAGGCCGCATACGCAATTCCGATCTGAGCATTGGCCGCGGCCATCGCGCGCTCCGCGGCGGCCACATCCGGACGCCGCTCGAGCAGTTGCGAGGGCAACCCAACCGGTATGGGCGGAGGCGCGCAGGTTTTGGCCTGCACGGGAATCGAAAAGGATGAAGCCGGCTTGCCGATAAGCACGGCGATGGCGTGCTCGTATTGGGCGCGCGCAATGCCGGTATTGATGGCTGCCGATTGCGCATTGGCCAGCGTGGTCCTGGCGGCGGCCAGCGTGATCTGATCGTCGACGCCGGTATCGTAGCGAGCCTGTTCAGAGGCAAGAGCTTTTTGATCGGACTCGACGGCCTCGTTGAGAATCTTTTGCACAGCATCCTGGCCGCGAATCTCGAAAAAGTATTCAGCGAGGCTGGCCTGTTCGGTCAGCCGTTCATTTTCAAGATCGGCGGCGCTCAACTGGGCTGCGTACTGGCTGACATGCACGGCCTTGCGCACCTTGCCCCACAGATCCGGCTCCCAGGAAACTTCGCCGGGAAGCGAAAACACCTGCGACTGCTGGCCGCTTGCCGCGTTGCTTGAGCCAACATTGGCGGAACTCTGCGAGCGGGCATAGGAGGGCCCAACGCTCACCGTGGGAAAAAGCTGCGCGCGCGTTTCGCGCACCAGCGCGCGCGCTTCCATGAAGTTCTCAAATGACTCGCGAATATTCTGATTATCGACATTCAGCTGTTCTTCGAGCGCATTCAGCTCCGGCTCATTGTAGATCTCCCACCACTTGCCGCGCAGCGCCGCATCCTCGGGCTGCGCCTCCGTCCATCCCTCCGCCTTCGATTCTTTGAACTGCGCGGGCGATTCTTTGTAGGCCGCGGGCGCGGTCATCGCGGGCGGCGAATACTTCGGCCCGATGTTGCATCCAGCTAGAATCAGGCAAAGCAGAACGCCTTGGCATGTGTTCACTGCTGCGGTAGATCTCCGGATTGGCGCCATTGACTTTTTCATAACGAATACTCCATGTGCTAGGAGGCCTCAGAGCTTTCAGGGTTCAGAGCCGCCGGTTGCTGGCTGCGAAAGTGAAGGCGGATGCGATCAAAGAGAAGATAGACAACCGGCGTGGTGTAGAGCGTCAGCATCTGGCTCACAATCAATCCGCCCACGATGGTGATGCCCAGCGGCTTCCGAAGCTCGGAGCCGGTTCCTGTGCCGAAGGCCAGCGGAAGCGCGCCAAACAAGGCGGCCATGGTGGTCATCAGGATCGGCCGGAAGCGCAGCATGCAGGCTTCAAAGATGGCGTCGTAGGTGGACTTGCCCTGCTCGCGTTCGGCCACCAAAGCAAAGTCGATCATCATGATCGCGTTCTTTTTCACAATGCCGATCAGCAGGATGATGCCGATAATCGAGATGATATTGAGGTCCACTTTGAAGATCATCAACGCCAGCATGGCGCCGGCGCTGGCCGAAAAGACCGTCGAGATGATGGTCAGCGGATGCACCAGGCTCTCGTAAAGGATGCCCAGAACGATGTACACCGCGAGCAGGGCGGTGATGGCAAGAATAACTTCGCTGCCCAGCGCGGTTTGATAAGCGCCCGCCGTTCCGGAAAAGAAGCCGCGCACCGTGGAGGGCATATTCAGGCGCTGCTGCAATTGCGAGACCAGCCGCACGGCGTCGCTCATCGACATGTTGGCGGCAAGATTGAACGACACGGTGACCGAAGGAAATGAGCTGGTATGATTCACCGTCAGCGGCGTTGTGCCGGCGTTCGCCGTACTCACCGTGGAGAGCGGAACGATGCCCTTGCCTTTGGTATTGATGTAGATACTCTTCAAGCCTTCGGGGCTCTGCCAATAAGACGGCGCAACCTCCAGAACCACGTAATATTGGTTCAACTGCGTATAGATGATCGAGACTTCCGACTGTCCGAAGGCGCTGTAGAGCGAGCTGTCCAAAGACGCCGGCGTAATGCCAAGCCGCGCGGCGGTGGCGCGGTCATAGGCAATCTGTTCCTGCAGCCCGTTGTTTTGCGCATCGGTATTGACATCCTGAAAGCCGGGAAGTTTCTTCATCTCCGCCAGCAGAATCGGTCCCCAGTGCGCCAGATCCTGCACATTGTCCGACTGGATCGTGTACTGATAAAGCGCGTTGCTTGAACGCCCTCCGATGCGCAGATCCTGCGATGCCTGCAGAAAGGCCGAAGCCACCGGAAGACTGTTCAGCTTGGGGCGCAGCCGATTGATAATCTCCGGCGCGGTCACCTTCCGTTCGTCCAGGGGCTTGAGCGCAATGTAGATGAAGCCGCCGTTCGATGCGCCGTTGCCGCCGGTGTAGGCAATCACATTCGCAACGGCAGGGTCGGCCTTGATGACATTCTCCAGTTGCAGGACCGATTTGTCCATCACCTGAAACGATGCGTCCTGCGGACCTTGAACACCGCCGACGAGCGATCCTGTGTCTTGCTGTGGAAACAAGCCCGTCGGAAGTGTATAGATCAGGTAAAAATTCAACCCAATCACCAGCAGCAGAAGGGTCAGCATGGAGCCTGGATGTTGCAGAACCCACGCCAGAGAGCGCCTGTAACCGCCGAGCAGCGACGAAAATCCCTTCTCGCTGAGGCGAAAGAGGCGCCCATGCTTGATCTCCCGCTCATCTTTGAGCAGATAGGCGCACATCATCGGCGTCGTGGTCAGCGAGACCGCCATCGACACCGCGATGGCCGTTGAGAGTGTAATGGCGAACTCGCGGAAGAGCCTGCCGATAATGCCGCTCATCATCAGGATCGGAATGAATACGGCGATCAACGAAACGCTGATCGAGAAGACGGTAAAGCCAATCTCTTTGGCGCCGAGCAGAGCGGCTTGAAACGGCTTCATGCCCGCCTCGCGATGGCGCGAGATATTTTCCATCACCACAATGGCGTCATCGACAACGAAGCCGGTCGAGATGGTCAGCGCCATCAGCGAGAGATTGTCGATGCTGAAACCAAGCAGATACATGACGGCAAAGGTGCCGACCAGCGAGACAGGAACCGCGACGAATGGAATGAGTGTGGCGCGCCCGCTGCGCAAAAAGATAAAGACGACCAGAATCACCAGTACGACCGAAAGCATCAGCGTCCGTTCCACATCTTTGACCGAGGCGCGGATGGTTGTCGTGCGGTCCAGAACAATGGTGGTCTTGATGCCTTGCGGGATGGATGCCTGAATCGACGGCAGTTCCGCCTTGACGCGATCGACGGTGTCGATGATATTCGCGCCGGGCTGGCGAAAGATGATGATGGAGATCGAAGGCGCGCCGTTCAGGTAGCCGGCCGCGCGAATGTTCTGCGCGGCATTCGATACCTCTGCCACATCCGACAGCTTGACCGCGCTGCCGTTGTGCGTGCCGATGATGAGAGGCTTGTATTGATCCGCCAGCCGCATCTGATCGTTGACCACAATATCCGCGGTCGCGATTCCATTCGAGAGCTGGCCGGTCGCCTCGTGCGCATTCTCCTGGCTCAGCACGGACTGGATACTCTGAATCGTCAATCCGAAGCTGTTGAGCAGCGTGGGATTTACTTCCACGCGCACCGATGGACCGGCGCCGCCGCCGACCGAAACCTGGCCCACGCCCTGGATTTGGGAGAGCTTCTGCGCAATCACAGACGAGGCATCGTCATAAAGGGTAGGCTTGTCGTATTTATCGGAGGTCAAGCCCAGAATCATGATCGGCGAATCGGCGGGATTCACTTTGCGATAGGTCGGATTGGCCGGCAGGTTGGCGGGAAGATACGTGCGCGAGGCGTTGATCGCCGCCTCCACATCGCGCGCCGCGCCGTCAATGTCGCGGCTTAAATCGAATTGCAAGGTGATCGAGGTGCTGCCCAGCGAACTCGACGATGTCATCTCCGACACCCCGGCGATGTGGCTGAACTGGCGCTCGAGCGGCGTCGCCACTGAAGAGGCCATGATCTCGGGGCTGCCGCCGGGCAGGCTGCTGGAGACCGAGATGGTGGGAAAATCCACCTGCGGCAACGGTGAAACCGGAAGCACATTGAATGCAATGGCTCCGGCCAGCAGAACGCCCACCGTCAGCAGGGTAGTCGCCACCGGTCGCCGGATAAAAGGAGCGGAGAGATTCACAATGCCTCCGCGGGTTCTGCCTCGCCGCCGGCCGGCTTTGATTTGTGGCCGAAGCGCTGGCCGAGGCGATCAAAAAAGATGTAGATGACCGGCGTGGTGTAGAGCGTCAACACCTGGCTCAGCAGCAATCCGCCCACCATGGAAATGCCCAGAGGACGGCGCAGCTCCGATCCCATGCCCGTTCCCAATGCCAGCGGGATGCCGGCCAAAAGAGCCGCCATGGTGGTCATCATGATGGGACGGAAGCGAAGCAAACATGCCTCGTAAATTGCATCGGTTGAATTCAGGCCTCGCTCCCGCTCGCCCTCCAGCGCAAAGTCCACCATCATGATGCCGTTTTTCTTCACAATGCCGATCAGCAGAATAATGCCGATGATGGCCACCACGCTCAGATCCTGCCTGAAGAGAATCAGCGCCAGCAGCGCGCCCACTCCCGCCGAGGGCAGCGTGGAGAGAATCGTGATGGGATGAATGAAGCTCTCATAGAGCACGCCGAGCACGATGTACACCGCCGCCAGCGCGGCCAGAATCAGCAACCCTTCATTGGCCAGCGAACCTTGAAAAGAGGCCGCCGTGCCCTGAAAGCCATGCTGCACGCTGGCCGGCATATCCAGGCTCTTTTGCGCCTTCTCGATGGCCGTGATGGCGCCGCCCAGCGCCGCATTGGGCGCCAGATTGAAAGAGATGGTCACTGCCGGAAACTGCCCTTGATGATTGATCGAAAGCGCTTCCTGGATTTGCTCGATCCGGGTGAATGCGCCGAGCGGCACTGCGTTGGAAGGCGTGGTGCTGGCCGCTTTGCTGGAGCTGGCCGCGCTGGCTGCGCTGCTGCTGGCCCCGATGCCGGAGGCGAGCGCATTGGTGGGCGCCGCCAGCACCGCCGCGGATGGCGTGTAGGCCACCGAGCTCGTGGTGGCATTCGAGCCGGCCGACGATGAGCCCGACGAGGCATAGGTCGACGAGGCCGATGGTCCCGACCCTCCCGAGGATGTATTGGATTGAATGTAAAGATCCTGCAGCCGCGCTGGATTTTTCTGGAATTCGGGATCGGTTTCCAGCACCACGTGGTATTGATTCAACTGCGTGTACATGGTGTTAATCTGGCGCTGACCATAAGCGTCGTAAAGCGTACTGTCGATGGTGGATGGCGCAATGCCCAGCCGGGATGCGGTCGCCCGGTCAACGATCAGTGAGACGGCCAGTCCGCCCGTCTGCTGATCGGTGGCCACATCGGCCAGTTGCGGCAACTGCTTCATCGTGTCCACCAGCCGGCCGGTCCACAAATTCAGTTCGTTTGAATCAGGATCCTCCAGCGTGTACTGGTACTGGGTGCGGCTCACGCGGTCGTCCACTGTAATGTCCTGCACCGGGTCCATGAAAAGTTCAATGCCGTCCACCTGCTTCAGGTTCTTCTGCAGCCTGCGTATCACATCCGAGGCGCTTATTTTGCGCTCTTCAATCGGCTTCAGGTTGATCGACATGCGCCCGCTGTTCAACGTGGTATTGGTTCCATCCGCGCCGATAAACGACGATAAGCTCTCCACCGCCGGATCTTGCAGAATGACGTTGGCCAGTTGCTTCTGCTTCTGCGCCATGGCCGGGAAGGAGATGGTTTCCGGCGCCTGCGAGATGCCTTGAATGACGCCCGTATCCTGGGTGGGGAAAAAGCCCTTGGGAATGAAGATGTAAAGTACGACGGTAAGAATCAGCGTGGCTACCGCAACCAGCAGCGTGATGGTCTGGAAGCGCAGAACAAACTTGAGCGTGCGCCCGTAAAACGCAATCATCCCCTCGAATGCGCGCTCCGACGCCTGATAGAATCGTCCCTGCTGCGCCTCCGGTTTGTGCTTCAGAATGCGCGAGCACATCATCGGCGTCAGAGTCAGCGAGACCACCGCCGAAATCACAATGGTGACGGCCAGCGTGACGGCAAACTCGCGGAAGAGACGGCCTACTACATCGCCCATAAACAGCAGCGGAATCAGCACCGCGATCAGCGAAACGGTTAGCGAAATAATCGTGAAGCCGATCTGCTCTGCGCCCTTCAGCGCCGCCTGCATGGGCGTCTCTCCAGCCTCGATGTAGCGGGAGATATTCTCGATCATCACAATCGCGTCATCGACCACAAAGCCGGTCGAGATGGTCAGCGCCATCAAGGAAAGATTGTCCAGGCTATAGCCCAGCCCATACATGACACCGAATGTGCCCACCAGCGAAACAGGAACCGCAATGCTGGGAATGATAGTGGCGTACACATTGCGCAGAAAGACAAAGATAATCATCACCACCAGCGCCACGGTGAGCATCAGTTCAAACTCTACGTCGGAGACCGAGGCGTTGATCGATGTGGTCAGATCGGTGAGCGGCGTAACCTGGATCGAGGCCGGCAGATTCACTTCGAGCTGCGGAAGAATGGCCTTGATAGCCTTGACCACCTTGATGGTGTTGGCGCCGGGCTGCCGTTGAATGTTGAGGATGACGGCCGGAGTCTCGTTCATCCACGCCGCCTGGTTGTTGTTCTCGATGCCGTCAATCACCTTGGCCACACTGGTCAGCATGATCGGCGCGCCGTTGCGATAGGCAACAATCACCTTGCGATAATCGTCGCTGGTCGATAACTGATCGTTGGCATTGATCTGATAATCCTGGTGCGAGCCGTCAAAGTTGCCCAGAGCCTGATTGACACTGGTCTGAGTGAGCGCCGTGCGCAGATCTTCCAGATTCAGTCCGTACGAGGCGAGCGCCGTGGGATTGGCCTGAATGCGCACCGCGGGCTTTTGTCCGCCGCTGATGCTGACCAGCCCCACCCCGGCCAACTGCGAAAGCTTGGGCGCAAGCCGCGTATCCACCAGATCTTCCACCTGCGAAAGCGGCATCGACTTTGATGTGATGGCCAGTGTAAGAACCGGAGCATCGGCGGGATTCGTTTTGCTATAGACAGGCGGTGAGGGAAGATTCGAGGGCAGATAGCTCTGCGATGCGTTGATCGCCGACTGCACCTCTTCTTCGGCGATATCGATATTCAGCGTAAGGGCGAACTGAAGCACGATCACCGAAGAGCCGCCGGAGCTGATCGAGGTCATCTGGCTCAGGCCCTGAAGCTGGCCGAACTGCCGCTCCAAAGGAGCAGTCACCGTAGTGGCCATCACGTCGGGATTGGAGCCGGGATAGAAGGTCACCACCTGAATGGTGGGATAATCAACCTGCGGCAGCGCGGAGACCGGCAACTGGGTATAGGCAACAATACCCACCAACAGGATTGCGGCCATCAACAGTGCAGTCGCAACGGGACGTTGAATGAAAGGCCCGGATGGACTCACTGGGCATGGCCCTCCGCTACGCTGATTGAACGGCTTGGCTTGGCAGGAACAACCTGACTGCCCGCCTGCAATTTTTCAAAGCTGCTGGTGGCCACAACCTCGCCTGGATTGAGGCCTTCGACCGCGATCAAGCCGCCGTCGCTCGCCCCCGGCTTGACGTTGCGCACGCTGGCCACGCCGTTGGCAACTGCATACACAAACGAAACCTGTCCATTGTGCTGAACCGCGCCGCTCGGAATCAGCGTCACGCCGTTGAGCGTGTTCACCAGAAGCCTGGTATTGACGAACTGGTTCGGGTAAAGCGCGCCATTTTTGTTCTCGAACAGGGCGCGCAGCTTCACCGTGCCCGTAGTGGTGTCAATCTGGTTGTCGATGCTCTGCAACTTGCCCATGGCCAGCTTGGCGGTCTGGTTGCGATCCCAGGCCTCAACCGGCAGCGTGTGCTGCTTGCGCATATGCTCCTGCACCCGCCCCAGGCTGTCTTCCGGCAGGATAAAGATCACGGTCATGGGCTGCTCCTGGGTGATGACCACAAGCACGGTGCCCGCCGCAGCCTGCACCACGTTGCCGGGATCCACCAGCCGCAGGCCAACGCGCCCCGCAATCGGCGCGGTAATGTGGCAGTAGCTCAGTTGGACCTGGTCATAATCAACGGTGCCTTGATCGTTCTTTACCGTGCCCTGATCCTGCAACACGATCTTTTCCTGGTCGTCCAGCAGTTGCTTGTTGATGCCGTTCTGCGCCCACGCCGTGCGATAGCGTTCCAGATCCATCTTGGCCTGCGCCAGCAGATTGGTGTCCCGCTCCAGCGCGCCCTGAGCCTGCAGCAGTTGCGCCTGATAGGGGCGCGGATCGATGTCGATCAGAGCATCTCCCTTCTGCACAAACTGCCCTTCGTTGTAATGCACGGCGGTCAGCACTCCGCTGGCCTGCGCGGTAATCGATGCCGTGAAATACGGAGTGACGGTGCCGATCGAATCGAGATAAATGCCAATACTTCCTTTTGTGGCTGTAGCCACGGTGGCATTCACGGGTCCGGTCATGCGCCCTCGCCCGCCTCCTTTGCCGCCCGCTCCGTTACCGCTCGTCGCCGTTTGAGCGGCGCCTCCGGCATTGCCGCGATGAAAATAAAAATAGCCGGCGGCAATCAGAATCAGCAGCAAGCCGCCCCAAAGAATCCATCTTGTACTGGATCGGTGTGTGGCTGGCATTTGGGGGTAGGCGCCGGTCTGCCGGCCACCTGCTTGGCCTTCAATTTCAGACATGGATTACTCCGCTTGGAACCATGATTTAAGGAGAGTTGCTTCAGATAACCGCGAGCACACCGCTCTCTGAAACGGCTCTCAATGGCTTTGCGCCGATAGAGATTCAATGGTAAAGACGCAGAACGAGCGAAATGGGTTAGGCTCGCCTTCATTCTCGGTGAATTGGACCGCACCCGTCAATTGCCGTCACAACGGGCGCGCTCCATTTGCCCGGCGAGGTTAAGAATGATTGCGGGTGGTCAGCCTGTGATGCATGCCTGGTTTTGAAATGCGCTCGGCGTCCGTCGTGCCGCAAGTGGTTCAAAAATAAGCGCGGGCTTGACCTCCCGCGAGGAGTCTTTTCTTTTCATCTTCACCCCCGTCTGCAAAGGAATGAAAACCTCCGTTTTCAGTGAACCTTTTCGCGCTTTCTGCCGATGAGCTCTTTGGGAGCCGTAGTGCGTATGGCTCTAGGATTGCCGCGCCCAATGAAGAGATTGATCTCCATCCTCGCCGTAGCCATGGGATTGGCTTTGCCTGCGGTTGCAGCGACGCCCGCTCCTCTGTCCACGCTTTCATCCATCGTCGCGCTCAGCAACGCCGAGGCGGCCAAAGGACTGCCTGTGGTCTTCGAAGCCACGATCACCTACCTGCGTCCGGAGGTGCGCACGATGTTTGTGCAGGATGGCGATGCGGCAATTTTCGTGGGCATTGAACCGGCATTAAAGCTCTCTCTCGGCGATCGCATTCAAGTGCAAGGCAAGACGGTGGCCAGCTTTCGCCCAGATGTAATTGCCGATAGCGTCACGGTACTTCGGCATGGCGATCTGCCCAATCCCCTGCCGGCAAACTTCGACGAATTGATCCGTGTTCAGCATGATTGCATGCTGGTTACCGTGCACGGCATTGTTCGCTCCGCCGACACGCGTTCGGATTGGATGGGAACCCACGGCACAGTTCAATTGCAAACCGATGGCGGGTATATGCTCGTTTTGCTCGATGATTTCCCGTCCGCGACGGCTGAGGCGCTGCTCGATGCCGAAGTGGAGGTTACCGGGGTTGCAGCCGGAGATTTCGATGGCAAAATGCAGATGCATGGGGTAAGGATCTACAGCTCGTCGCAGAGATATGTGAAGGTTTTGCGGCGCGCTCCCAACAACCCCTGGACTCTCCCGCTCACCCCCATGGATCAGGTCATCTCCGGCTACCATGTGGTCGATCGCACACAGCGAGTCCGGGTTCATGGAAGCATCACTTACTACCACCCCGGCACGGCGGTGGTTTTGCAGGATGGCGCCAAGAGCCTGTGGATTGCCACCACAACCTTTGATCCCTTGGTGGTTGGCGATGTGGTGGATGCAACCGGCTTTCCGGAGGCGCACAACGGCTTCCTGGCCCTGACCCGCGGCGAAATCCGGGACAGCCATCGGCAGGCGCCCGTTGCTCCGATTCCGGCAACCCGGAAGGAACTTGCGCAGAGCTTTCATGTCATGGATCTGGTTTCGGTGGAAGGTGAGGTGGTGACGGCCATTCACGGCGGCACGCAGGACGAATACCACCTGATGGCCGATGGACAAATGTTCACCGCCATCTTTACGCATCCGATCTATGAGCAGTCGCCCACTGTGATGAAACAGGTTCCAGTCGGCTCCAGAGTCCGCGCCACCGGCATTTGCATCACCGAAAATTCCAACCCGTTCAGCGGTGAAACATCTTTTGACATCCTGATCCGTGATTTTGACGACATCACGCTGATCGCCAGGCCTTCGCTTATTAACACGCGCAATCTGCTGCTGGCTCTCACTCTGGCACTTGGCGTCGTCTTTGTGGTGAGCGCCTGGGGTTGGACGCTGCGCCGCAAGGTGCGCATCCAGACCGCCGCGCTGGCCAGGCGGGCTGAAGCCGAGGCCGCCCTGGAAAGAAGGTCCGCGCAGTTGGAAATGCGGCGCTCCGCCATTCTGGAAGAGATCAATAAATCACAACCGCTCTCCCAAACCCTCCAGAAGATCACCGAGATGGTCTCCTTCGGTTTGAAAGGCGCGCCTTGCTGGATCGAACTCTATGATCAGGACAGTTTGTGGGATTGCGCGCAAGAGGCTCTGGGGTTGCGTGTCGTGCGCTGTTCCATCATCTCTCATGAGCGAACCTCCCTCGGCGCGCTCGCCGCCGGGTTTGATCCCTTCGCGCCAGTGAGTGAGAATGAGCAGGAGTCTCTCTCTTCCGGCGCGCGCCTGGCAGCGCTGGCGATCGAGACGCATCGCCTCTACAAAGACCTGCGCCGCCGCTCCGAGTTCGATTTGCTCACTGACATTCTCAACCGCTTCTCGCTGGAAAACCGGTTGAATCTTCTGATTGAGGACTCCCGCCTCCAGGCTTCTCTCTTTGGCCTGATTTACATTGACCTGGACAAATTCAAGCAGATCAATGATCTTTACGGACACCACATCGGCGACTTGTACCTGAAAAATGTGGCTTTGCGCATGAACCGCCAGATTCGCTTCAAGGACACGCTGGCCCGGCTGGGCGGAGACGAATTCGCCGTACTGGTTGCCGCGGTGCGCGATCGCGCCGAGTTGTCGGAGATCGCTCTGCGCCTGGAGCGATGCTTCGACGAGCCCTTCAACCTCGATGGCATCGTGCTGAACGGCTCAGCCAGCGTGGGCATCGCCCTCTATCCACAGGACGGCACAAGCAAAGACGAGATCCTCAACGCCGCCGACGCAGCCATGTATGCCGCCAAGAACGCCAAACGTCAGATCGAGTCCTCCCTGCGGCAGCTCACGCATTCCTAAGCGTCCCTCGCGCTGCGCTTGAAGCTTGATTGAATGAAGCGGCTCTCTCACGGCAGCCCTCAATCCGCGCCGTTGTCGCAAGGGTGGTCAGAGTGGAATCAGAATCGCTGTGCCCTGTGGGGTTCAGTGGATGGTTGCCGCTCCCTATTGGTAGCGACCACTTGAGTGTTCCGGCTCCGGGGATACAAATCTGATTCCGCGATAAGCCCGCGCATCAGCGCGCTCTCTTACCCTACAGAGATTTCCAACTGTTTTTTCTGGTTCTTTGCCGTGTACATGGCGGCATCCGCCGCGCTCAACAAGCTGTCTTTGGTTGCGCCATCCTCCGGGTAGAGCGCAATGCCAAAGCTGGCCGCGCCTTCCAGCGAATACTCTTCCACATCGAACGGCTCGTCGAAGCAGCGCTCCAGACGGTGGGCGGCTTCTTCCACATCCTTGCGGTGACTCACCACCGAAACCAGCGCGGCAAATTCGTCGCCGCCCAGCCGGGCCAGCATATCGCCGCCGCGCAACTGGCGCATCATGCGCAACGCCACCTCTTGCAGGTAAAGATCTCCAATGTGATGACCGTAGCGATCATTGATCGGCTTGAATTTGTCCAGGTCAATGTAAATCAGGCCAAAGGAACTCGCGTGCTTCCGTGCCTCTTCAATCATCGTGTTCAGGCGTTTTTCCAGCGCAAAGCGGTTGGGAATATCGGTAAGCAGATCATACTCAGAGCGGCGGCGGAGATCGGAGTAGAGGCGGCGGGTTTCGATGGCCAGCGCAGCCAGTCGAACGCCGGACGAGAGCGCCTCGGAGTTACTCTCCACTGCCGCAAGCAATGGATCTAGTCCGGCAAATAACGTTCCCAGGGTAGCGCCGGATCGTCCGGCGATCCTCATCTGGAGGATGCGAAGGGCGCACTCATTGCTGGGGCGAACTCCAAAGGTTGCGCCATCGGTAAAGATGCACCAGCAGGGTGCGCCCTTGAGTCCAAAGGAGACCATCTCCACAATCTGCTCCATGATATCGGTCAGCGGACGGGAGCCGTTGATGTCGATCAGGATGCTGCTGCGCCGCCGCTCCATTGCCGCCTCGGCTTCAGTACGGACCGCAATGACCACCGTTTGCCGATGAACTTTTTTCATCAGAACCCAGCCCCACCCGCCCACCGCAATCACCGCCAGAAGCAGCGCAATGATCGCCAAAATCAGGTTGCGCGTGTTGACCAGGGAGGGTTTGGCGACGACCGTAATGTCGTCAAAGTCGCGTATCAAAATGTTGAACGGCACCTCCATGGTGACGTTAAAGGGATTCGTGCCCTGAAGGAGACAAATGCCGGTGACGCGAATTCTGGAGCTGATCGGAATATATTTCATCGCCGGAAGAGGCAGACGGCTGGCCTCATCCGGATGACGGTAAATCGCTGAGAACAATTGACCATCCGCAGAGAGAACGTATTCATCCTGCGTCGCTCCGCGGACTTCCGTCACCACCTGGCCCTCGATGGAAACCAGATCGTAAAGGTGTCCGGCGGCCTTGTTTGAACTCCACAGGGCTAGCTCCTGCCAGGTTGAGGAGACGGGCGGAATGGGAGACTGCTGCTGGCTATCCTGGATCTCGCCGTGAGTCAGTGACAGAAATCCATTGTGAGCATCGGGAAAGCCGATGGCGTCCGCTACATCGCCTATACGCAGTGGGCCGCGAGCCGGAGTTTCAATCCACAAGCTTTTGCCACCCTGCTGCAAGACAACGGCCGTTCCGGGCTGATAGTAGGTGAGAACCCCATGAACGCGGATTCGCGGCGTGAGATCAAGCACGCGATAGCCAGCCAAAATCTCGTCCATCGGGGTGATGGGAACGGACCATGGATTGGCCTTGGCGCGCTGAAGAACTTTCACATTTGCCAGTGCAGGAACGTGGAGCAGAATACCGGCCTGCTGCATTTTCGCATCGAATTTCCCCCCGGTGATTCCGGTGATTTCCACCTCGGCGTCGAGCAGGCCGCTGAGCGCGCTTGCATTATCGCTGTCTACCATCGCATCGATATAGCCGCCATCCATCAGCATCTGCAAATACGTGACGCGCGATGCTGTGCTCCAGCCCAGTTCGGCCGTGCGCACCACGGCATGAAGGCTGACCAGCATACAATCATCCTTGCCCTGAATCAGATCCGCGAAACTGGCCGCAACAGGCTTGGGAATGGCTCCATGGTGGAGCACTGTTACGTGATTGGAGATCACAATGGGATGAAAGCTGGCCTGTGTCGTTCCTTCAATTCGGACGTGATCGCCGGGAATCAGTTTTTGCGTGCTGCTATCTAGTACAAAGACGGCTTCATCGCCATCCTGCACAAAAAGAAGAGATTCATAGCCTGGAAAGTAGGTTACGGTCGCCTCAAAATTGACAGAGATCCTCTGTGACGCCTCGGCGTTGGTGAGGGTATGAATGGCGTGCAGCGTGTTCAGCGGGGCAGGCTCCGCCCTTGCCGCCGCCGCGGTTCCGAGAAGAACGGCGATGGAGATGATGAGCCGCTTCATTGGGAAATCCAAATCATAGGGCGACAGCCTGCCTGTCACGATAATCTGCTTATCGGCGCCACCCATGTTTTAATCACGGGAACAGGGCAAAAATAATGAAGGGAAACCCGTAACTTCCGGGTTTCCCTTCATATAGACAACTATTTCAACAATCTTCACTCACTACACTTCAGCGAGCGAAGAGCGAGCCGCTAGCCCCACCGCAGGTGGTTATTCGGAGGCCATCTCTTCGGCTTCGCCCTCCTGGCGCATCAGTTCCAGTTCGCGTTCGGCGGCTTCCATCTCCGCCGTCACCTCTTGCTGCACGCGCGCTGCCGCCTCTTCCAGCTCTGGCGAGAGCTTGACGTTGCGGTAGTACTCCAGGCCCGTGCCGGCGGGAATCAAGCGCCCGACGATCACGTTCTCCTTCAAGCCGCGCAGATTGTCGATGGCCCCGTTGATGCTGGCCTCGGTGAGTACGCGCGTCGTCTCCTGGAAGCTGGCCGCCGAGATGAAGCTGTCGGTGGAGAGCGAGGCCTTGGTGATGCCCAACAGCAGCGGACGTCCAATTGCCGGACGGCCTCCGTTGTTGAGCACGCGATCGTTCTCCTCGCGGAAGCGGAAGCGATCCACCTGCTGCTCCAAGAGGAAATTCGTATCGCCCACTTCGTCGATCCGCACCCAGCGCAGCATCTGGCGCACAATCACTTCAATGTGCTTGTCGCTGATGGCCACGCCCTGCAAGCGGTAGACCTCCTGAATCTCGT
>CAZXVX010000056.1:0-18102 GCA_964644105.1 uncultured Occallatibacter sp.
CCTCATTCTCGCGGTCCTCGTCATCGACCACAACCACCATGCGCCCCGCGCGGATCTCGGCAACCGCGCCGGGGACGTCAATAAAAGAAGACTCAAAGCTGCGTGTGGATTCTGCCATCGTCTCCTCCATTTTCGCCGATGGGAGGGGCAAGGCGCAAAAGAACGAGCGTCTTGTCTCAAAAGCTCGACTACTGAATGATCCGTCATTCTGATAAATGATCCGTCATTCTGATAAATGATCCGTCATTCTGATAAATGATCCGTCATTCTGATAGATGAACTGTCATCCTGATAAATGAACTGTCTTCCTGATAAATGAACTGTCAACCTGATAAATGAACTGTCATCCTGAGCGGAGTTGGGCGCGTTTTCTGCGCCCAACGCAGTCGAAGGACCTGTGGTTGTCTCTGCTTTGTATCAGGGCACGACTTCAGTCGTGCCGCAAGACGCTGATAATAAAGGTTGGGCTTTAGCCCCTGCGGGATGTTTTCCGTGGATTTCACTCGTACTTAGACCCTTTTTCCGTAGCCTGTTTAGTCGTGCCGCAAATGGCTCAAAATGAGCTGGGCATTAGTCCTTGAGGAATGTTTTATCAAGAAATCAGGTTTTGTTCAGAGGTTTCTTGATGAATATATCCGCTATCTCGAAGACGGTCTCGAACCCGAACATAAGATTAGTAAAACGACCCACCTAATAGCTCGGTAGCTCTCACCTTAAGGTCGAGGTACTCATTAACTTTAGAGATTGGTAACACTTCAGAGGTACAGTCAAGGAGGCTACCGAGAGAAAGCAGTATTGGTATGACGGAACCTGGCTCAACTGCAATTCTGAACTCGCTTTGGTAAGCGAAGGCTGATCGCTTGCGGAATCGTCCCACCTCTCCAGAATATTCTTCAGGATCAAAGTATTCAACCAGCTTAGATTGGAAATGATTAAGACCAGCGTTTCTTGCGGCCTCAACAGCACGGTCTAAAAACTCTTCAATCTTCGTAACATCTATAAATGAATCCCCAAATTGAAAATTTTGCTGGCTTACGGATTTTCCGTCCACTAGGTTTATTGCGGCAAACATACAATATACATTGCACCATGCAGTTTCACCATTTGCTAAACGAATTTGTCCTCTTATATTTGCGGGGTCGATGGCGTGCAGACCAGCGCCTCCACCATCGAATACAAGACGTTTAAGGCGATGGAGCTGGATGATTTCTGATGTTCCTTCAAACTCGTCGCTTCTTGCCATATCTGATTCATATTTGGTGAACTCATCCAGCGGTCTCATAAATAATAATCCATCATTGCGAAGCGATTCTAAGTGCTCCCTTTTGCCAAATTTAAAGAGGCCATAGATTGGCTGTTCTGTTTCTCTCATTTTTCACCTCGTCGTGCAGATTTATGATTACGATTTTGTTCAAAAAAGTTCTTTGGAATAATTGATTGAGGGCATAAACTACCAAGAAATATATCTGTTAATATTCGCTGCAACGAAAAATAGAATGATATTAACAAAGAAGGAATGCCGATTATGAGGTGCGATAAATGCTATTCGCGCAACTGAATTCCAAACCGGAATTACAGTTCCTTTCAGCCAAGCATTATTAGCACGGATTTGAAGTTCGTTGATAGTTTGAAGTTGGATGGCCTCGCCTTGCATTCCGAATGAAGATTTTAGTGGGATGATGATCAAATCGATTCCCTGTTCGTGGATGTGCGCAACGTTATATCTTGCCATCAAACTCACCTCAAAATTCAATCTGAATAGAAATTGAATCGAATTCAGATTGAATAAGGATCAATATTACGTTAAATCGAAGTGGAAAAGTGGTTCGTAATATTGCACAACTATATACTGTCTCGTATATTCCTAATCAGGTTTTCTGCAAATCTCTCCGGCATGGTGAACTATTGGGAACACCAAGTCAAGATTCACGGACATCAGAAAGTTCAATTCTAGTAGTTTTTCTAATCCCAGCAGCAAAGCGCATACCATGAAACAATCTTTCGGAAGGGAGCGGTTACATAGGTCAAATGGATCGTATCACCCGGAATCCCGCAGTCATGGATATCAGAGTCTTTAATTGAAATTCATTCGTCGCTCTTTGCAGATCATTCCCCCTCCGCTTGGTAGACTGCGCAACAGGATCGAATTCCGGGCGCGGGAGGCAAAAAACAGCCCGTACCCCACCCCCCCACCCTGTGGGCGCCTCTTTTCGACACCCAGTATATCTATAAATAGTTCTTAAACAATAGCTTACATTCCTAACCTGTTGACGAATCAGTAAACTCAAACCCTGTTTTTCGCCCATTTTCGGCTTGGTTTCAGGCTTAAATTAACCGGAAATCGGCCAACTCAAGAGGTTTTCACATATAAATCGAATGTGGCTGCCAATCCGGAAACTCCGCCATCAGCCTTCAAGGCAACAGCCTCAAAGCCGCAACGCCTGCCTCGATCAGAACGGACGTGCAGGAACAGGTCTCTATCTTCCGCTTTTGCGCAGCAACGGCGTAAGCGCCGTTAGCAGCGTACGCGCAATCAGCTGCGAGCCTTTGGCCGTCGGATGAATGCCGTCGGCTTGAATCGTATCCGGCTTGCCGATCAAATCCTTGTAAATCATCGGCACAAAAACCGCGTGGTGCTTGGCCGCCAACTCGCGGAAGAGCCGCTCGAAGCTGGCAATGTAATCCGGTCCGTAGTTGGGCGGCAGCGTGATTCCGGCTAGCACTGCCTTGATATGCGCCTGGTCGAAGGCCGTCAGCACGGCGTCCAGATTGCGCCGCGTCTCGGCAAGCGGCAGTCCGCGCAGGCCGTCGTTGCCGCCGAATTCGACGATGACGATGGCTGGGTGCAGCAGCAGAATCGCGCGCACTCCGGCGGCGGCGTCCTTGGTCGTTGCGCCGCTGGTTCCCTGGTTGACCACTTTGTAGCGATAGCCGCGCGCATCGAGATCGCGTGCGAGCGCATCCGGATAGGATTCGCCGCTCTGCAAACCATAGCCCGCGGTGATGCTGTCGCCGTAGCAGACCACGAGCGGACGAACGGCGGCTGGCGGCTGCGCGGTCAAGGCAAGGGCGGCCGACAGAAACACTCCCAACGAAACAATCAGGCTGCGCAATACGTACACAGATACAGTGTAGCGAAACGCGGGTCCTTCGACTCGCTGCGCTCGCTCAGGATGACAGAGATTGGGAGTTGTCAGGGAGGCCGACCGCTTGATTGAAGTTCGGGATGCAAAGAAGTGGATACAGAACGGCGCGCGCCGCGTGGAGATTCTGAAAGGGATCACGCTGACGATTCCCGCCGGGCAATTCGTCGCCATCGTTGGCGCCAGCGGAAGCGGCAAAAGCACGCTGCTCGGCCTGCTGGCCGGCCTGGACACGCCCAGCTCCGGCGAGATTTGGCTCGACGGCGTGCCGATCCACAACCTGGCCGAGACGGAGCTGGCGACGGTGCGCGGCGCTAAGATCGGCTTTGTCTTTCAGTCGTATCAGTTGATTGCCACGCTCACCGCTCTGGAAAACGTCCTGCTGCCTTATGAGCTGAACAAGGAAGGCAGCGGCATTGCGCAGGCGCGGCGGCTGCTGGACGAGGTTGGCCTCGCCGAACGCGTCGATCACTACCCGGTGCAACTCTCCGGCGGCGAGCAGCAGCGCGTGGCGCTGGCTCGCGCCTTTGTTGTTGAGCCGCCGATCGTGATGGCCGACGAGCCGACCGGCAATCTGGACTCGGCCAACGGCAAGCTGGTGCTGGATCTGCTGCTGGAACGCAACAAGCGCGCCGGAACTACGCTCGTTCTGGTTACGCATGACCCCGAAGTGGCCAGCCGCGCCGACCGTAAAATTGTGCTGCGCGACGGGCTGATTGTCGAAGACACATGGGCCTCGGCGGCTTCAGACCAGGAGAACCATGGCTAAGCGCGCACTCAGTTGGAAGCGGGCAGGAGCCATTGGCTGGCGCGATCTGCGCTCCGCGCCGGGCAAGTTTGCCTTTGTGGTGCTCTCGGTGGCGGTGGGCGTGGCGGCGCTGGTGGGCGTGCGCGGCTTCAGCGACAGCTTCAAGCGGACCCTGGGAACCGAGGCGCGTTCGCTGATGGCCGCCGACTTGAGCGCTCGCATCTATCGTCTGCCAACCGCGGCGGAAACAGCCAAGATCGCCGCAGTTGCGCAGCAAAACGGCCTGCGAACAACTTGGATTACCGAGACTGTCTCCATGGCCTCGGTGCCGCCCGATCCGGTTCCGCTGCTGGTATCGCTCAAAGCTGTCGATCCCGCTGACTATCCCTTCTACGGCACTGCCGATCTGGAACCGGCGATGAGCCTGCCTGAGGCTTTGGCGGGCGACTCAGTGGTCGTAGCCGAGGAGTTTCTCATCCGGCTGAATGCGCGCGTAGGCCAGACGCTGCGGCTCGGCGGAAAGAATTATCGCATCACGGCGATCCTCAAGCAGGAGCCGGATCGCATGAACTCGATGGCCGCCATGGGGCCGCGGGTGATGATCTCGCAAGCAGCGCTCGCCTCCACCGGCCTGATCGCTCCCGGCAGCCGCTCCAGCCAGCGCCTGCTGATGAAGCTGCCACCCAAGGCCGACCCCGTGGCTCTACGCAAGCTGGTCGAGGCTGCGCTGCCCGATGCGCAGGTGATGGACTACCGCGAGGGCAATCCGGCGCTGAGTCAGGGTCTGGACAACGCCACTGCGATCCTGAGTCTGATCTGCCTGGTGGCCATGGTCCTCGGCGCAATCGGCGTGGCCATGGCCATGCACGCCCATCTTGAGCAGCGCATGGATATGCTGGCCATTCTCAAGGCTGTCGGCGCCAGTTCGAGCGATCTGCTGCGCATCTTTCTGCTGCAAACGCTTGGCCTCGGCCTCGCCGGAGGTCTCGTGGGCGTGGCCGCAGGCGTGGGCGTAATGGCCGCGCTGCCTGCCGTCTTCGGCAAGCTGTTGCCGGTTCATGCACAACTTGAGTTTCCCTGGCGCTCGGTCGCCGCCGGCCTGGGAACCGGCCTGCTGACCACGCTGCTCTTCTGCCTGCCGCCGCTGTTGGATGTGCGCGCCGTGCGTCCTGTGCTGGTGCTGCGGCGCCTGGTGGAGCAAGGGCCAACCGGCTTTCTTGGCTGGCTGCAAAAATGGTGGGCGCGCCGATTGCAACTGGGCATCGCCGCACTGGTGGTCGCGCTACTCGGCGCAATTGCCTGGGCGCTCTCGGACTCCGCCAAAGTCGGCACATGGTTTGCCGTGCTCTTCACCATTGCGTTGATTGTCCTGCTGATCATGGCTGCCCTCACGCTCTGGGTTCTGCGCATGCTGCTCAACCGCGTCCGCTTGCGCCTGCCGTCGTTTTTGCGCCACGGCCTGGCCAATCTCTATCGCCCTGGCAATCAATCCGCCGCCGTGATGGCCGCGCTGGGAACCGGAGTGATGCTGATCCTGGCCGTCTATCTGATGCAGTCGGCCCTGCTCCGCGATCTGCGCACCACCGCCGCGCCCAACCTGCCCAACGTCTTTCTGATCGATGTGACCACCGACGAAACCGCCGGCGTCAAAGACTTCTTTGCGCGCCAGCCCGGAGTCACCCAGAGCTTGGAACTGATGCCCATCGTGCAGGGGCGATTCATCAAGCTCAATGGCCAAACTCTTGACCAGATCAAAGAGCAGCACTTTCCGCGCCGTATGCTGGAGAATGCCAGCTTGAGTTGGGCCGATGCGCCACCCGCGGGAGACAAGATCACGCAAGGGAAGTGGTGGACAGATTCGAGCTCGAAGGAGTTCGCTATCGGTCAAGGCGTAGCGGAGCGGCTGCATCTTGGCGTTGGCTCGACGGTCGAAGTAGAGATTGGCGGCGTCGTCCATCCGCTGAAAGTCTCCGCCATCTTTCGCTCCGACGGCCAGCATCTTGGCGCGCGCGTTGAATTTCTTCTGCCCTCCGCGCTGCTCAAAGACCAGCCCGCAACCTGGTACGGCGGCGCGCACGTTGATCCCAGGCAAGTCGCCAATCTGGAGCGCGCGCTCTTCACGGCTTACCCCACCGTCTCGGTCATCAACATCGCCGATATGCTGGAGCGCATTGAGAGCGTCGTCGATCAGATCACCTTCGTCGTCCGCTTCCTGGCCGGCTTTTCCATCTTTGCCGGACTGATGATTCTGGCCTCCAGCATCGCCAGCACGCGCTTCCGCCGCATGAGAGAGGCCGTCGTACTGAAGACTCTGGGCGCCACGCGCATGAGGATCGTGCGCACCTTCAGCGTGGAATTCAGCGTTCTCGGCCTGCTCGCGGGTTCGGTCGGCGTGGTCTTCGCCAATCTGCTGACGCGCGTGCTGCTGCGCCGGCTTGAGGTCACCTTCCACATCGAGTGGAGCGCCACACTGATTGCGCTGCTTGGCACGGCGATTTTGGCTACGGTTACAGGCTGGATTGCCAGTTACCGCATCCTCGGCCTGCGCCCGCTGGAAGTGCTGCGCGAGGAATAATTTGATAGTTTGCAACAACGGGGCAAGATTTTTTGCAAGTTCGCGAGCGAGAAAGATGGCGGGTTGAGATTTGTTGTCCTCCCCGGTCTCAGAATCGAGAATGGTGGCACCCATCATGGATGGAAGAATTGAATTTGTTTTTCCCGAGATCGTGGCCACCCGCCACCCATCTTTGTTGGAAAGTTTAGAATTTGAAAAGCTCAGAGTGCGCCACCCGCCGAAGGATTTGAAACTTGGTGTCATCCACTTAGATACAAAACGATCAACGAATCAACGGGACATTTCTAAACTGGATTTCAAACTTTTGCTGATGGTTAATGTCCATTTGTAATTCGATAAGAGCGATTGATGTTGCATCCGGCGCAATATTTTCGAATCTGAATATAGCGTTAGCGGAAACATTGGTTATCATTCTCGCATAAACCATTCGCCCGAATCCGAGAGTATTTGCCATTCGATTGTTTGCGATAACAGCATCAACAGCCTTTGCCTCATAACCCCGATTGTCATATACATGGCTGGAATCTGTATAGAAATTGAAATAGCAGTCTTTTCCTTTATCTTGCATAATGAAAGTGCAGGTCGCTGAAACACCATTTGCACGACATTTAGACAATTCGATGCGCACCGGTCCATTCATCACAACCTGTTGTGATGGCCTATGATCGGGAAGAGAATTTCCAGATTCGACAGTGCTTGGTTGCGCTAAGTTAACGGAAGATATATTGCTCGAAGGCGCATTGGATAAAGGTGGATTTTGGCTCGCAGTTTGACTGGATGTTTCTTGTGCAGCTGGAGCATTGACTGGCTCGTTGTGTTGTTCTACAGGTGGTTTTCCTTCGGGAGCAAGCAATTTTTGGAGACTCCCGAGGTTTTGATCAAGTTCCTTAATATCGTTGTTCATGGACTCAAGCGCGGCGATGCGTTCTCCGTCCGCGTCAAGTATCTTCTTTTCGGAAATATGAAAATTATAAGTAATCACGCAAAGCGCAATCAAAACGGCAGAAATAATTAGATTCAGGAAAACCTGGCCGCCATTATCTCTCATGGTATCTGCCTTGAAGTGAAGATATGCTGGATGTCAGCGCGAATGCGCAAAGCATCAAGCAAGGTTGAATCAATGCGTTCCCGTTCTGCCGGACGAGTCAGATAAGCAACCTTGCGCTCATTATTGCCGTCCTTCCGATTCACGTGGGATAAAAGAAGTGGAGCGAATACCCATCCGTTCATTCCATCTTCAGCACTAAGTTGATACCATCCATTCGATACTGCCACGATCCGTACTGTTTCTCCTTTATTCAGAAACCTCACAACCCTTGAAGTGACTGTCGCATCACTATATAACGGAGCTGGCAAGAGCGTCTTTGTATCTAAAATCTCAGCGACTGGGATTCGAAGTCCCAACGGCCCCTTTGCGAAGATCATGTTTCCTTCAATCGAGGCAATTGTTTTTCCTCTTGTATCGCTAATTAGTCGATTCGACCAATCAATACTGATTTTTTGATTCACGTTGATTGAACTTAGGGATACACCGCCATCCTCGGTTGATCGAAGCACAGGAGCGTCGGTTTTCGCTAGTCTGCTAAGAAACTCGTCACTTTCTGCGACGCGGGCACCTACGGCAGCTTCATCTATTGCCGGAGCCAACGCTGCTTCCGCTCCGGCACCCTCCAATGCGCCCGCTTCAGTCGCTTCGATGGCAACTGCTGCGCATCCGGTGACAAATACCATAAGTAGACACCCGATGAGTGCAAGCAAGGGCCGGATTGTTGGACATTTAAAAACAGACATCAGGCACACCCTGCTTCGGAGTGTCTCAGACCGAGTTCTCTTATGGCAACAAATTCACAAAGCCGAATATGAGACGTAATCATTTTTCCACTCCTACTCGGAGAATGCAATAGGGCGAGTGGCCTTGATCTCAACTATCCTTTAATCAAGTTGAGGGTGCCGGGGAGGAGGAGCCGAAGTTCCGGTACGGCTCCACTCGGGCAGGCACCGGCCTCTTTCAGAGTTCCTGCTAACCAAGGAACATACCAATGTGAATCCGGCGGCAGTGAAATGGGAATCTTCCATCCCCGGTCCCCAAATGCGAGCGACCGGGGGCACCCTCGTAGTGGTTTAAAAAGTCAGCGGAACAGTTGCCACCCGCCACCTGTGGACGACAACGTTGTTGATTAGAAAAAGTCACCGGGACCGAGGCCACCCTCCGGAAATGCTCTCAGTCTATGAAGCCTCCAAAAGCAGGACGTGCTTGCTGAATTCGCTGCCGGCCAGATACACGATGCCTTTGTCCTGGGTGACCAGAACCATTCCGTTGCGCACGGCCAAGCCCAGCAGGTAGGCATCCGTGACTTGTTTGGTGCCAAACAATCGCTTGAAGAACGGGCCGCACAGCGTGTGCCAGTCCTCGGCGATGGGCAGATAACGATAGCCCGGATGCTGTGCGAGGTTTTTCAGAATGGCCGTGGCCTCGGCCATCTCGATTTGTCCGGCGCGTGGCGCGGTCGCATTGCGCAGGAATCCGGCTTCCGTGAAAGGGCAAATAGCCCAGCGGAGATCGGCGGCGGCATAGAACCACGCCTCAACAGTCGGATGGTGAATATGATTCCGGGCCATCAGCGCATAGAGGACATTCACGTCCAGCAGATAGACCTTCTTAGACAAGGGCATCCTCCGAGGCTTGCTTGACCATCTCCGGCGTGATTTGGTCGCCTGTGGCCGCGATCTCCAGATAGCCATGCCGGTTCATGACCAGCCGGGACGAAGGGATTTCCTGATCCGTCGTCCGCTCGGCGCGGCGTATCAGTTCACTGACGGCAATGCCCAGCGAGAGCCCCTTGGCATTGGCATACGATGAGGCAAATGCCAGGGCGTCGTTGTCGATGTGAAGATTAGTCCGTGTTCTCATAGAACCATTATGTACCATGTTTATATCTGGTGCATAAATATTATATGGTACACGAACAAATAAATGGTACTTGTTGTCTTGACCGAATGCTTGACCTCCGCACAAACCGGAAAAATGCCCAAAAGCCGCGTTTGTGAGAAACTGGAAGAGCAGACAAAATAGCCCTGAAATCTTCGCTCGCGTGGCTGAAACGCGCCGCGCCCCCGTTAGGAACCAAGAAAAACCATGATCAGTGTCAGCAATGTCTCCATGCGCTACGGCTCGAAGGTGCTATTCGAGGATGTCAGTGTCGCCTTTATCCCCGGCCGCCGCTACGGATTGACCGGACCGAACGGCTCCGGCAAGTCCACATTTATGAAGGTTCTCACCGGCGAGTTGGATGCGCAGAAGGGCACGGTTGTGCGCCCGCGCAAGCTCGGCGTGCTGCGCCAGGATCAGTTTGCCTTTGACGCCTATCGCGTCATTGACACCGTCATCATGGGCAACAAGCCGCTGTGGGCGGCCCTCGAAGAGCGCGACCGCATCTACGAAAAGCCCGAACTGTCCGACGCCGACGGTATGCGTCTGGGCGAACTGGAAGGCACAATCGGCGACGAGGACGGCTACACGGCCGAGGCCGACGCCGCCATTCTGCTGGACGGGCTGGACATCCCTGAAGATGTTCACGAGCGCAAGATGGGCGAGATCCAGGGCGGCCAGAAGATGCGCGTTCTGCTGGCGCAGGCGCTCTTCGGGCATCCTGAAGCGCTGCTGCTGGACGAGCCGACCAACTACCTTGATCTGGAATCGATCCACTGGTTGCAGGATTTTTTGCAGAACTACGATGGCACGTTGATCTGCATCTCGCACGATCGCCACTTTCTGAACTCGGTGACCACGCACACCGCCGACATCGACTACCAGACCATCATTACCTACACCGGCGGCTACGACGATATGGTGATGGCCAAGACGCAAATCCGCTCCACACTGGAAGCGCAGAACGCGCAGCGCGACAAGAAGATCGCCCAACTGAATGACTTTATTGCCCGCTTCGCCGCCGGCACGCGCTCGTCGCAGGTGACCAGCCGCCGCAAAGAGGTTGAGCGGCTGCAAACCAACGACCTGGCCCGCTCCAATATAGCCCGCCCCTACATCCGCTTTGATCAGGTGCGCCCCAGCGGCAAGCATGTGCTGGAGTTCAAACACATTACCAAAACCTATGGCGAGCAAACGGTGATTGATGGCTTTACGGCCAACGTGCTGCGGGGCGAGCATATCTGCCTGATGGGCCGCAACGGCGCGGGCAAGACCACGCTGCTGAAGAGCCTGCTGAACAACTATCCGGGGCTGGCGGACAAGGAATTTGACCTCGACAACGGTACGGTCTTCTGGGGTCATGAAGCGCAGATCGGCTACTTTCCGCAGGACGTTGGCTCGACCATCGAGCATGGCACCACCGTGGCCGAGTGGCTGCATCGCTGGAAGCCGGACGCGCACGTGGAAGACATTCGCGGCATTTTGGGCCAGATGCTTTTCAGCGGCGAAGAGGGCGAGAAGCAGACCAAGGCGCTGAGCGGCGGCGAACAGGCGCGGCTGGCCTTCTGCAAGCTGATCCTGACCAAGCCCAACATACTGATCTTTGATGAGCCGACCAACCATCTGGATCTGGAAGCCATCAACGCGCTGAACATCGCTCTGCAGCGCTATGAAGGCACGGTGCTGCTGGTCACCCACGACCACGACTTGATTGACGAAGTGGCGACGCGGCTTTGGATCTTCAAAGAAGAGGGCATCGAAGACTTCCAAGGGCCGTATGCGGAGTGGAAGGGCAAGCATAATTAGAGGCAATGGCAACGCCTGGTTCGTCAAAATAGCTGAAGCCGATTGATCAAAGGTGAACCCCCGGCTTTGCCGGGTTGGCTGTAGAAGTTTGACATTTGCGGGAGTCGCTCCCGGATTGTATTTTTTGCATTCTTCCCACAGAATCGCTTGCGAGAGAGAGAGTGAGCGCCGTCCCTAACGGGACTCCGAGAGGCGTTGATCGGCATCTTCCCAGCGCTGAAGCGCTGGGCTAACAACCATTGCGCCTACGGCGCGGGTATTCAACTGGAATACATTGCGCCTACGGCGCGGGCATTCAGCTGGAATACATTGCGCCTACGGCGCGGGCATTCAACTGGCATGGGCTGTGTACTTTCATTTTCAAGAATCGCAATCTAGCCCCTCTGAAGGGCCACAAACTTGATATCCTCCGGCATTGCCGGAGGATATCTACTCGCATTTGATTTCAGTGGCCTGATTCTTCACAAATGTGACGGTCCAGTGCTTGCCGGCTTGATCGTAGCTCACCGTGCGATTGCCCTTTGTTTCGCTCTCTGAGTGGCTTTTGTGGCCGATGGCCATGCGTGTCTCAAGCTCGCTCATTCCCGGCTTCACCTGATGCGCATCGACGGCCGCCCAGACGTCTTTGGGCCAGTGGTCGTAGATGGTATGCGGGTCGTCGTAGAAGAAGAGCATATCGGTGAAGTAACCCTCCTGCGTGGCGTCGATGGCGCCGATGGGCGTGGCGTAGAGCGCCGGTGAGCCTGGCATGGCAAAGACCGCGAAGACCTGGCGGCTGCCATGACTGATGCCGTTGTCCTCCGTAACTGGAGCGGCCTGCTTGATGATCTTTTTGATCTCGAGCCGCTGGATTGAGGGAATCAAGCCCACGCGCTGGGCAAATTGCACGCGCCCGCCGGTGTAGGGATAGTAAGGAATCACGTAGCCGTCCTGCATCCAGACGGTTGTTCCAACCAGGCGGAGCGTGTCTTCAAAATGCATAGGAAAGAAGGAGCGCACTACGGCCAGTTCGTCCAGGCTCAGCGTTTGGGCGGTATTGATGCGCCCGATCTCGCCCGGATCCTGGCGCTGACGCCAGACGGAATAAAGATACGCAACACAGATGGAGACCGTGACCACTAACGAAATCAGGATGAACTTCCAATGTTTCATGCTTCCTCCAGGCGTTCTTGCTTCGTTTTTATTATTACCAGAAGATCCCTGGGCTTTGGCGGGAGGCAGTGGAAGTAGCAGAGGCGCCGTCCCTACGGGACTCCGGCGACCTTCTTTCTGTTCCTTTCCCACCGTTGAAACGGTGGGCTAATCACCACTGCGCCTACGGCGCGGGCTAGGCTGGCATGCATTGCGCCTACGGCGCGGGCTAGCTGGGGTTGTTTGCGCTGTTGCTTGAGGGGACCTCTGATTCATTTCTTTCTTTGCAGCAAAGATTCCCTCGGGGGCTAAAGCCCGCATTTATTTGGAGCTACTTGCGGCACGACTGAAGTCGTGCCCTTTCAAAACAGCAACTTATTCAGAGGCTCCCTAACGTATTTCTGTGTTGTTTGAGACTCAACGTGGACGAGGACGTCCACGCCACAGCCGGTCTGGAGACCGGCGCTACAAATCCTGGGAGACCGGCGCTACAAATCCCGGAAGACCGGCGCTACTCATCGCTTCAATCCAACTCTCCAGAAACTCTTTCACGCCGGCTGGCGCATGCAGCCACAACTGCGCCGCCGTCTTCCGCTGCGCGCGTCGCACCAGTATGCTCAACCCCCGCGGACCTAGGCAGTTGACCGCCTCAAAGGCCGCCTCGTCGCTTAGGTCGTCCCCCAGATAGGCGACCGGCGCGCCAGCCTTCGCCTCAGCGACAATCTCTCGGACCGCGCCGCCTTTGTTGCGTCCAACGCGCAGTTCGATGCCGCCGTCAAAGTCGAGCAACGCCAAACCCTCCATCCGGGCCAGCGGCTCAAAGAGCGCCCGCGTTCGCTGCTCGATCTGCGCGGCCTGCGGGCGAGAGCGCCCGCGCCAGTGCAAGACCACGCCGTTGGCCTTGTCTTCAAAGAGGCCGCCCAGAGGGTCGCGCCGCAAGAGCACGCGCAGCTCTTCCAGCTTGACCCGTGTTGCAGCGGGCGCTTCTTGCAGATCACGCCGACCGTCAGGATAAAGCCGCTCCGCGCCGTGCAGCCCCCAGACTTCGAGCGGCGGATCAAGCTGAAGCATCGGCGCAATCTCTGCTGCGGGCCTCCCGGTGATCACCGCCATGCGCGTCCTGCCCTCGATCTGAATCCGTTTGAGCAGTTGGCGCACGCCCGCCCAGGGACGGGCCGCAAAGCGATCCACGCGAAATGCCGCCAGCGTACCGTCGTAGTCCAGCAGCAGGAGCGGATGAGCACCCTCTATAAAGCCGCTGAAGAATCTGTCCAGCCTCTCCGCTCTCTCTGTTGTCAACCCGGCGC
Organism: uncultured Occallatibacter sp.; assembly: GCA_964644105.1. GTDB lineage: Bacteria > Acidobacteriota > Terriglobia > Terriglobales > Acidobacteriaceae > Telmatobacter. The sequence goes on from CAZXVX010000056.1 coordinate 13,640, forward strand.
TCTCTTTCTTCTCAAAGTTTATCGTGATCGCCCGCTCCCAAAGGAAAACGGATTCCGTATTCCCTATTCCCTGCTCCCTGCGATGCGCTATTCTGTCCAAGAGAGTGGAGCTCGCTTCAACAGCGGAACGGCAGAGGCTATGGCGATCGACAAAATTGAAAAACCCGCGCTGAATCTGGTCATGACAGTGCAGGATTACTCCCTGTTCGCTTATCGCGCCTTCATGAACCTCTTCCGCCCGCCGATCTATTGGCCGGATTTTCTGATTCAAGCCGACATTATCGGCGTTGGCTCCATATCGATTGTGGTGCTCACGGGCCTGGCCACCGGCGGCGTGCTGGCGCTGCAATCGGCGGCCACGCTCTCGGCCTTCGGAGCCACGGCGATCACTGGCCAGTTTGTGGCGCTGACCATGATCCGCGAGCTCGGCCCCATCCTCACCGGGGTTATGGTCAGCGGGCGCAACGCCAGCTCGATGGCCAGCGAATTGGGCTCGATGGTGGTGACCGAGCAGATTGACGCCATGCGCGCGCTGGGCGTGGACCCGATGCGCAAGCTGGTCACGCCGCGCATCGCCGCCAGCATCGTCATGCTCTTCTTTCTCACCATCGTGGCCGACGCCTGCGGCATCGCCGGCGGCGGCCTGGTGACCGTCTTCATGAATAATCAGAATGGCACCCTGTACTTCAGCAAAGCCTGGGAGCATCTGGTCTATGCCGACATCATTCAGGGATTGGTCAAGCCGCTCTTCTTTGGCTATATCCTCAGCTCCATCGGCTGCTTTTATGGCATGCGCACCAGCGGAGGCACACAGGGCGTAGGCCGCTCGACGATTCAGGCCGTGGTTTGGGCCTCGGTGCTCATCATCTTTGTGGATTTCCTGCTCACGCAAGTGCTGCTCACCCTCTTTCCCTTATGAACGAAGCCCTGGCTGCCACACAATCCGACGCCGCAACGGCGACCGCCACGCCCGTCGTTGCCTTTCGCAATGTCTCGATTGGGTTTGACGGCCCGATGGTGCTGGATGATGTCAGCTTTACCGTTGCGCCGGGTGAGACACGGGTGCTGCTGGGACCGGCCGGCGTGGGCAAAAGCGTGCTGCTCAAGATGGTCAACGGCCTGCTCCGGCCGGACGAGGGCAGCATTTCGCTCTTTGGCAATGAGATCTCTCATATGCCCGAAGAAAAGCTCTTCGCGCTGCGCACCCGCGTGGGCATGGTCTTTCAGGAGGGCGCTCTGTTTGACTCGCTCACCGTGCGCGACAATGTTGCTTACCAACTAATCCAGGAGCGCGTTGCCGACAACGAGATCGACCAGCGGGTTCGCGCCGCGCTGCGCTTTGTGGAGCTGGAGGAGACCTTCGATCTCTTTCCGTCCAGCCTGTCGGGCGGAATGCGGCGCCGCGTGGCCATAGCCCGCGCCTTTATCCGCCAACCTGATCTGCTGCTTTATGACTCGCCCACCGGCGGCCTGGACCCGATCACCTCAACCACCATCATTGAGCTGATCGTCAAAGAGCGCGACGTGCTCCGGACGCCCTCGCTACTGGTTACGCACCGCATACAGGATGCTCTCCTGCTCTGCAACCATCGCTTCGACCAGCAAATGGGGCGCATGGTTCCGCTGCCGAAAGGCGAGACCGATCCCGGCACCACCTTCCTGATGCTCGCGGAAGGCCGCCTGATCTTCGACGGCTCGCTGCTGGAGCTGGTCAAGTGCAAGGATCCTTTTGTGCGGGAGTTTCTGGAGTAATTTAGGGAACAGGGAAACGCGCTGGTGGAGGCGAGTGGATTCCCCGGTCCCAAAAGCGGGAGCTGGGGCACCTGCCGACTTATGCAGCTTCCTTCAACAGGTTGGCGACAGCTTCCGGGTTGCGGGCGATGACCGTGAGAAAGGCGCGCGCCGGAGCATCGGGGCGCTTGCGGGCTTGCTCCCAATCGCGCAAGGTTCCGACAGGGATGCGGTAGACGGCAGCAAAGGCCTCCTGCGTCAGGCCGAGGCGCTCGCGGAGCTTCTTCACGTTGGGAATGTGAATGAAACCAGGCTGATCGAAAAAACAGATCGGCGCCGCGTCAGGATCATCACGGACCGCGGCTTCAATCTGCTCATCTGTAAGCGCTTCGACAGCAGCCCAGTCGGTATCCGTCTCGATGGGCGGATCGCCGGGATTATGCTCAATCGAAATAAAACCAGTGGTATTCACGTTTGTTTGCCTCTCTCACCGAGATGATGCGGATGATTTCATCATCCGGCGTCTTGGAAATGACTTCCGTTGAAACGACGACCAGCAGCGACTGCTACCCGCGTCCCATGGTGATGATTCGTTCTTCACCATAATCGAAACGATCATCCACCCAGAAATCCCGGCCAGGGTCTTCAAGAGCTGCAATCCCATCCTCCAGTGATAAGCCGTGCTTGCGCTTGTTAAGGAGATCTTTCGCCGGATCCCAAACGTACTGCATGAGAAAATCATACGGCTACGCCGTAGTCTCGTCAACAGGAAAGGGAAGCACCTGCGGTGCGGCCAACTGCTCGCTATCCGCTCGCTTGAGGTTCGTGGATTCCCAGGTCCGAAAAGCGGGAGCTGGGGCACCCAATCATTTTAAGATGGTCGGAGATGAACTCTCCACCGGCAGTTCAGCTCCTCCATCCCGGTCTCTAAAGCGAAGGATCGGGGCCACCCGCCGATACTCTAATTTTATAGTAAAAATCTGCAAGAAATTAGAGTATCATCATTCTTATCAATAGAGGTATGAGCGATGCAAACAAGAATTCAACTTTTAGCTACATTATTGGCCCTCTTTGTTCCTCTGAATTTGGATGCGCAAGTAACTTCGAACGTTCTTGAACGCGTTCTGAACGTGCGTGTCAATGCCGGAACCGATCATGAGAATACCGCGACCGCCTTTACTATTGACGTTGACGGACGTGAGTACGTGATAACGGCGAAACATATTGTTCAAGGCCTTAAAGATAAAGATAAAATCGATGTCTTTATGAACGGCGATTGGTCATCTCTTTTGGTTGACATCTTACGCTGCGATGACCCGATCGACATTGCTGTTCTTATACCGCCGCACCAATTAACAGTGAACTTCGATCTTCCATTCGAGAAAGGGAAATTTCGTTTTGGACAGGACGCATATTTTCTTGGCTTTCCTTATGGGATCCAATCTTCTGGGTTAGGAATAAACGGTCCTTATCCGATTGCGATTATAAAAAGGGGTACTATTTCCGCCGACGTTGTGTTAGACCAAACGAAAAAGGCAATTATGATCCTTCTGGATGGATACAACAATCCGGGTTTCTCTGGCGGCCCAATAGTGTACCGTGACTTCGATCAATCTGGGTATGTACTAAACCTAGTTGGTGTTGTATCAGGCTTTATCCCAGAGGTAGTATCGACTTTGAACGAGCATGATATTGCGAAGCCAGAAGATGCAGGATCTGCTGCGAAGGCACAGCCATGGAAAATACAAAAGAGAAACAACGGAACCTACTTTGAATATGTAGAAAGTGGTACATATGTCGCCTTAAATACTGGTATCGTGCGAGGATTCTCAATTGCTCCAGCAATAGATCTAATCCGTAAACATCCAATTGGACCTGTAGTAAAGGATCTGCCTGGGAATAATCCTGGTAAATGATAGTTTAGTTCTCCAGACCTGAGACTGGGTATAGCCAAAATCTAATTTTCCAGATATGGAATTATGTTCATATACTGTTACACGGGATCGTAGTTGAGGTTGGGGCTGAGGCAGCTCTCGGCTTCGGCTTAGGTCATGGCTTTGCGCAGGGTGTAGTCGGCTAATTGGTCGCAGTTGATCTTCTCACCCTACGCGCCATTGCAGCGGGCAAAACTCGGCGAGGCGGGCGAAGTCGCGGGCGTTGGCGGTGATGACTTCGATGCCGCAGCGGGCGGCGCTCACCGCGATCAGCGCATCGTTGGTCAGGCGGGAGCGGCCGATGCTTTCGTAGCCGTACTTGTTGGCGATGCGGTTGGTTTCCGGGACGAATATGGTGCGCCGTCCCTCCGGGACTCCGGTAAATTGTTGGTTGCACTCACCCCGCGTTGAAGCGCGGGGCTAGCTAACTCTGCGCCTACGGCGCGAGATGAGCAAGACGTTAAGGTTGATCGTCTCCCAGGTCTCAGAGTCGAGACCTGGGGCACCCGGCACAGTAGTCTCCTTCATCGCCCTTCTCCTGCCGCTGATTCAACGCTCACACAATCTTCGCGCCTACAAAAAATAGCGTGGACCGGGAGGTCCACGCTACAGCCGGCCGGGAGGCCGGCGCTACAGTCACTTCGCCAGCGGCAGGCGCAGGTCACCACCGCTCATCTCCTTGGGCAGGCCGAGGTTGAGCAGGTGGAGCATGGTTGGAGCGATGTCGCGCAGGCTGCCGTCGGGGCGGAGGCGGAAGTTTTTGGCCTCTTCGGCGACATAGATCAGCGGCACCGGATT
>CAZXVX010000057.1:0-18055 GCA_964644105.1 uncultured Occallatibacter sp.
TGAAACTGCCAGACGTAGCCGATCTCGCGATTGCGGAAGGCCGCCGCCTCGCGCGTCGAAAGCCGGCTTACGTTGGTCGAGGCGCACAGGACGGTTCCGGCGGTCGGCGCATCCAGCGCGCCTAGGATGTGAAGCAGAGTGCTTTTGCCCGCGCCCGATTGGCCGACAATGGCCAGGCTCTCGCCCTGTTGGACCTCCAGATCCAAGCCGCGGAAGAGCGTCAGAGCGCCGCGCGCGGTGGTGTAAGTCTTTTCCAGATCTTCAATTTGAACGATAAACGGGCGCGGCTGCGCGGCTTGTGCGGAGCGGGCGGTTTGGGGCGCGGTTGCTGGAGAGGGTGTCGGCATCCGGTTGAGGCTATTTTATCGTGCGGGGGCGGGGAGGCTGCGCGGGCTGAGTGTCTTTCGTAATGGCGGAAAAGATGGGGAGATGAATTTCATTTCAACCACGGGAGCATCATCAGGGCGCGACAGAAAAGCTCTTGTTCAATGGAGAGGTTTTTTTCGCGGAATTGGGCAGAATTAAGGTCAGAATAGGTTTTGAAAAAACACGGCTTCAGCCGTGCCGCTAATCTCCTTTTGATGAAGGGTACGGGCTTCAGCCCGTACATGAAGCACAGCAAAAATGGGTGGGCTTTAGCCCCAGAGGGAATGAGCATTGAAGAATTGAACCCCCCTCGGCGGCTAAAGCCGGTTTTTTACAGCTTAAGATGTACGGGCTAAAGCCCGTACCCTTCAATCCATCCACATCATTTACTGGCCGGTAGCGCCGCCGGATTGAGGCGCGCGATGCGGCCGTTGGGTCCGACGACGAAGGGCAGCGAGAGAGCATTCCAGTTGCCGTCGTCCAGCGGCTGCCAGGTCTTGCCATCGTCGCGGCTGATGTCTGAGCCGTTCGTGCCGACGGTGATCCAGAGTTTCAGCGTCTCCGACCATTGCACGGCGGAGCGGTAGCCATGGGGCGGGGTGATGCTGGCGGTCCAGTGTTCACCGCCATCGGCGGACCAGGCGGCTGTGCCCGTGCTTTCATTGGGCTTGGTGTAATCGCCACCAACAGCGATAAGTGGCAATACTTCAAACGGTGGATTGTAGGCGATACGCACTTTCTGCCGGATTGCAAAAACACCTGATGATTGGGAATTTTTCCCTAATGGAACTGGGACCCTTTCCCACCTATCGTCCTTCCCATCCAAGTTCATATTTCCAGGATCGCACTCATCGACGCACACGGAAGACTTCACTCTTCTGTAAACAAAAGCGCCTGCCGTACCTCCAGACCCAAAAACGGGAGCCCATCCTGGATCGAAGAATGATGAATTACTGGCCGCGAATGCTCCTTGATTGGCTTGGTCCGCCTCCAGCCCTATCCCTCGCTGCTTTACCCATTCCAGTCCAAAATCGCGGCTTTCAAGCAATAAAAAATGACCACTTACTGGATCACCGAGAATAAATCCGGTACTTCGCCTACCTGTTCCGCCAGCCGTTAGATCAAAGTAAATAGAATCCCAAAACCCATCCTTCTCAGAATTGCGAAGAATCAAATTCCATGTCCCACATCCATCCGTAGTTTTATACAACCGGCTCTTATCTCCCGGTCCGCTTGCCAGTACGACCGCCCTCATTGCATTCCAGGCTTGCACGCCGCGAAAGTCGAGGGTTGCGCCGTCTTTGGCTGCGTCGGGCGTGGCGCATTGCGTCCAGTGCGCGCCGCCGTCGAGGGTCTTTAGCACAGTTCCGCCGGTTCCGCTGGCCCAGGCTACTGTGCCGTCCACCGAGTCAATCCCGCGCAGGCCGGCGGTTGTACCGGAGTCCTGCATCTGCCAGATTGGCGGCGCGGCGGGCGGGTTGGATTGGGCGAAGGCTAGTGCGGAGGCGGCTATCAATGGGAGAAGCGAAATTGCGCGCATGGGTGGAAGTATAACTCTGAGAGCGGAGGTTTGGGGTTCGTGGCCTCCCATTTCGCAAAGAACGCGGATTGGGTTGGGTACGGAAACCATTTGCAAAAAACAAGCGGAAAGCAACCGCAGGGCCTTTGACTCCGTTTGCCGGGAATTTTTGGCTTTCACAGCGTCCCTCCGGGGCGCAATCCTTTCATGGGCGACCTATCCCAGGGCTCCGCTACGCTCCGCCCTGGGATATTTTCGCCACACCCCGCTGGGGTGTGTATTTCTGGCTTTGCAGTTGGGTAATGTATTTCTGGCTTTTCCGATGGGGTGTGTAATCCTGGCTTTCCTGCTGGGCTTAGAGCTTATCCGTAAATTGGGGATATTCTCTTTCTGGTTTCAAGCCTGTTTGAATTGAGCGGTGGCTCTAATGAACCTCTGATTAAGTTTCATTTTCAAAGAAACCTTCCCTCAGGGGCTAAAGCCCGCATTTATTTTGGGCTATTTGCGGCACGACTGAAGTCGTGCCCTGATACAAAACAGACAGGCTCGTGAGTTTTTCCGCAGGCTGTAAAGTCGTGCCCTTTCAAAACATCAACTTATTTAGATGTTCCCTTACGTATTTCTGTATGGTTTGAGAGTCAACGTGGACCAGGAGGTCCACATTACAGCCGGTCTGGAGACCGGCGCTACAAATCGCGGGAGGTCGGCGCTACAATTTACGGATAAGTTCTTAGTATTTCCGGCTTTCCCGATGGGGTGTGTATTCCTGGCTTTTTCGCTGGGTGATATTTGTCTATCTTCATGATTTGCCTTCGCTCGGCTACCGAGTTATCGTATCGCCCGTCCAACTGCGTATGATCCGACTTTGTCATGATTCTGATTTTCAAACGATATGGGCTGTCATCAATGAGTCCGCGCAGGTTTACAAGGGCATCATCCCCGCTGATCGCTGGACGGAGCCGTATATGTCCGCCGAGAAGCTGCGGCATGAGATCGCGGACGGGGTCGTCTTCTGGGGCTGGGAGGAGGACGGCGAACTGACCGGCGTGATGGGCTTGCAGGAGATTTGCCCGGTCTCAAACTCGAAACCGGGGGCAGCCGGATTGGAGGCTCGGGATGTGACGCTGATCCGCCACGCATATGTTCTCAGCCGCCGCCAACGCAGCGGAGTCGGCGGACGGCTGCTGGAACATCTGCTCAAGGCGGCGCGCTCTCCGGTGCTGATCGGCACCTGGGCTGACGCGCATTGGGCGATTCGCTTCTATGAGAAGAATGGATTCGCGGTGGTTACGCCGCACCAGAAGGATCGGCTGCTGCGCCGCTATTGGAATGTGCCGGAGCGGCAGATTGAAACCTCGGTGGTTCTGGCCGATGCGGCTTGGCGGGGGAAGCGGGATTGATGCGGGACGGGCGCGGACGAGGACGTCCGCGCGACAGCCGGTCTGGAGACCGGCGCTACAGAAAGACCGGCGGTGCGAAGCAGACCGGCGCTAGGAAGCGGCTGTCGGCTGATGACTGTCAACTAATTTCGTACCGCATTTTGCACCATTTCAACCGCTGGACGAGATTCTAATTCCCATCTTTAGGGGAAAAATATCCAATTTTGCGGTACTCTGGAAGTACCCCCGCAGTTTGGCTGAACTCTCAAACGAACCAGATAGACTCGTAATCGGTTCTGCTTTTCTTTTTACAGGCAGAAAGTCCAGATTCGATCTTCAGCCGGGTGTTTTTTTAGATCACTTTTCAGAAGCGGCGGGGAGTTTCATCTTCCGAGGCCATTCTCTTGAATTTGTTGAACCCGTCTCTGCGCAAGCTCACTTCACTGATTCCCTGGCTACCGGTGGTTTTGGCGGCCGTTGCGCTGTGCCCATCGCTTGGCGCGCAGCAGACCCTTGGCGGCATCACCGGCGAGGTGACCGACCCGACCGGCGGCGCAATTCCCAACGTGCAGGTGACGGCGGTGGGCGAGCAGACCGCGCTTTCGCGCTCGGTGAAGACCAACGGGACAGGCGTTTATGCCTTTGTGAATCTGCCCATCGGCACCTACACCCTGACCTTTACCGCCGCGGGCTTTGAGGTGCAGAAGACGCCGCACATCACTGTGCAGGCCGACCGCACGGCAACCGTTGCCGCGCAGCTCAAGATCGGCAAGGCAAGCGACACCATCGAGGTGCAGGCCACGCCGCTGCTGAACGCCGTGGACACCACGAATGGTTACGTGATGGACGAGCAGCAGATCGATCTGGCGCCGCTGGCCACGGGCAGCTTTACCGGGCTGGCCATCCAATCAACCGGCGTGAGCGCCGAGCTGGGGGGCGGCACAGGCGTCAACTCCGGCCTGGGCAACGCGCCGATCTGGGCCAACGGACAGCGCGATACCTCCAACACATTCCTGCTGAACGGTGTGGACGCCTCAAATTTTTTCAACGGCAAGAGCACCAGCCAGGTGGCCAGCTTCCGCGTGGTGGACAACACGGGCAGCGGCAACTCGACGGCCGGCGGCATCATTCAGAGCAGCGCGTCGATCTATCTGTCGGTGGGCAACTCGATTCCCAGCCCGGCTCCGGAGACCATCGAAGAGGTGCGTGTGAACGCCAGCATGTATGACGCGCAGCAAGGCTCGACGGCCGGCGCGCATCTGGACCTGAGCACCAAGTCGGGCAGCAACAGCATTCACGGCAGCAGCTACATTCATCGCGGAACCAGTTGGATCAACGCCGCGCCCTTCTTCTTCAATGACGATGACGACATTCCAGCCAATCAAAAAGTCCCTGAGTTGCATCGCGAGATTCTGGGCGGCACGGTGGGCGGCGCGATCATCAAAGACAAGCTCTTCGGCTACCTTGGCTATCAGCACTTGCACGTCTCGGATCAGGAGATCGGCTACTCGCGCTTTTCGGTTCCGGTGGGACTGTCGGACGACCGCAGCGCCGCCGGCCTGGCCGCGGTGGCCAATGCCGGTTGGGGAACCAGCCTGACCGGAGCCGATGTGAATAATGATGTGGAGAATCCCGGCAGCAGCGTGGCCTACAACCTGATGAACGAGCCCGCGCTTCCCGGCGAACCGGGCAAGTGGCTGATCCCGAACCCCACCGGCATCTCCACCGTCAGCCACCCTTATAACGTCTCGCTGCCTGGCACGGCCTACTTTCTTGGCGACCAGGCGGTCGCCGACCTGGATTGGAACGCCAGCCCCAAAGACACTCTGGCGCTGAAGTATTACTATCAGCACGACCCCACGACCGCGCCCTACGCCTACTCCAACGTTCCCGGTTGGGCGCAGCACCTGGACGCGGGCGCGCAGGTCTTTTCCATCAACAACGTCAATATCCTTCGGCCGAATCTCAGCGTCACCGAGACGCTGGGCTTTGCCCGCGAGAAGATTTACTCCACCAACGAACAGCCTTTCTCGGCTTCAAGCGTGGGGGTCAACAATCTTGGCTCGCCTTACTACGCCGGCGTCACCATCGTGGATATTCTGGGCGCCAATACACCCACCGGCCTGCAAACTCTCAACATCGGCCCCGGATCGAATCAAGGCTCGCTGACCGGCGTCTTTCAAAATCGCTGGATGCCTTCCGCCAACGCGATCTGGACCCTCGGCAAGCACACCCTGGCTATCGGCGGAAGCTGGTCGCACACCCAACTGAATCCACGCGACGAGCGCCCCGGCGTGGCTGGAACCACCTCTTCTGCTGACTTTGGCCAGTTTGTGCAAGGACTGGTCACCACCAACGACGACTTCAATGTGACCACCTTCCTGCAAGGCAACGGCAACCGCTACTATCGCGCCAACGAGACCGGCCTTTACTTCCAGGACAAGTTTCAGATCAGGCCCAACCTCAGCCTGACCGCCGGCCTGCGCTTTGACCATAACGGCGCCTTCAGCGAGAAGTATGGCCGTCTTTACAACTTCGATCCCAGCCTCTTCGACGCGGGCACGGCCGGCGATCCGAACAATCCCAATGGAAGCATCGCCAACAACGGCTACGTCATCGCGCAGAGTTCTACGGACACCACCCTCACCGGGCGGCAATGGGGTCTTGCGCCGCGCGTGGGCTTTGCCTGGTCGCCGGAACGCTTCAAGAGCAAGGTGGTGATCCGCGGCGGATCGGGCATTTATTACGACCGCGGCGAGCTGTTTACCTACTTCTCTCCCGGCTACGCCGCCGGCCTGGTCGAAGGCGGACCCTTTGGCGTGGCCCAGGCGCCGCCCTTCGTCAATTCGCAGACCTGCAACACCGCCGATCTGAGCTACTACAACGGCTACATCCCCACTTGCGCTCCGACGGATGCCAACCTCTCCATGCCCTGGGGCGCAACGCTCGGCGCGCCGCCCACCGGCAAAGCCTCCGATATCACCCAATATTTGCCCAATGCCTATGACATTCTGAACTATGACGCGGAGCCATTCAGCATGGGCGTTTATGACCGCAAGAACACGCTGCCATACGCCATTGCTTATACCCTCGGCGCGCAGTGGCAGCCCACCAACACGCTGGCCATCGAGGTGGCCTACGTGGGCAATTTGGGCCGCCACCAGGTGATTCCAACGCCCTTCAACCAAGCGCAGATCGCCACGCCCACCAACCCCATCCGCGGCCAGAACTACTCCTACGGCTACACCATCGAGGACAGCAATTACAACCCCATCAACCTGCCCGACGGAAGCCCGTACCTGGCCAACTACGAAGGCGGTAACGTCGACCTGCGCGTGCCCTACATCGGCTATTCGGGTGAGTCGATTGACTACCGCGCGGCTGGTGTCTCCGAGTACAACGCGGCACAGCTTCACGTGGACAAGCGGCTCAGCCACGGCTTCCAGGCCGGCGCATCCTACACCTTCTCGCACACCACCGACGAGCAGAGCGGACTGGGCCTCTTTTACAACGGCGACAACCCCACCAACCTGCGCTCCGGCTACGGACTGGCCGACTTCGACCGCAAGCATGTGCTCAACTTTACCTACACCTACGAAGTGCCCAAGTTTGCCCCCGAGCGTTCCCTGAAGGGCGACTTTGTCGACGGCTGGAGTTTGAGCGGCGCCACCGTGCTGCAAAGCGGACAGCCCTTCAGCGTGATTGACTTCACCGGCGCGGTGGGCAGCGTCTTCTATAGCGTCTCGGACGGCATCAATAACCCTATCGTCCCGCTGGCTTCAGGCTGCACCCCCAAGAGCGCGGTCACCGGAGCCTCCGGCGCATTTACCGGCTCCGGCGGACAGCCCTTTCTCAATGCCTCCTGCTTCACGCTCCCGCTGCTCAATCCCGGCGATCTCGGCGGCGCTATTCCATCGAACGACCCCTATGAAACCAACTTTGTCTCCAGCGGCCAGCGCAACATCTTCCGCCAGGCCTCGCAGAAGCGCGCCGATGTTTCGCTGGTCAAGGTCACTCCCTTTACCGAATCCATCAAGCTCCGCTACAGCCTGGATGTCTTCAATTTGACCAACACCACCAGCTTTGATGTCACCGGCGACCAGGTCTCGCAGAACATGGATTACAACGGCTATCCCGTCGAGGGAACAACCCCCGCGCCCACTGGTTGCAATGCCGAAGGACAGCAGACCAACGTCTCCTTCTACAACTGCCCGGCAGGCCTGGGTATTACATTGCACACCATTGGCAGCCCGCGCCAGGTGCAGATGTCGTTGCGGCTGGAGTTCTGAGCTGAGTTGAATGAGCCGTTAAATACCAAGGGCGTCCGCGCAGTGGGGACGCTCTTCGTATTTGCGCGGAGTGAATCTCAGCCCTCTATAGCTGACCAGGAACCGGAAGCGCAAGTTGCACCCTGAACTCTTGTACTTGTCGAGATCGCGGTCGCCGTCAAGGCAGAGTTGCCCGGAAGAGGCGGAGAGGCCAAAGCGCTGCCGCCGGAAAGGTTGGAGTGATAGGGCTGCTCAGGATCGTCTATGCGTTCTCCGGCAGAGGGCCTTAAACTGAAAGAGAAATGAACTCGACTGCACAAGAAATACGCATCGATCACTGGTCTCCCGCTGCGCTGCTGAAGCAGGCAATGGAGTTGCGCCGGCAGGCTGAAAGCGGCGACGGCGCGGCCAGCATCACCTTGCAGGCCTTTCCGCGCCACGCGGCCATGCTGCTTGTCCGCACCGGCGACGGCCAGGCCGAGCTGCATGAGAACTTCGCGGATCTCTTTCACGTCCTCGACGGCCAGGCGACGCTGGTCACCGGCGGCGTCATCGCGGACGCGGCCAACATCGCTCCCGGAGAGACGCGCGGCTCATCGGTCCAAGGCGGCGCAGGTCAGCCGTTGAAGGCGGGCGAGGTGGCCCACGTCCCCGCCGGCCTGCCCCACCAGATGCTTGTCGCCCCCGGACACACCATCACCTGCCTGGTGATGAAGATCCAGGAGAAGCCGTAAGCCCGCCGGAAAAATCCTCCCCGCGGCACTCCACTCAAACCCCTCTCTTCTGATACACTCAAAGGAGTGGTTGCCGCACGTTGGGTCGTCGAACCCTTCTGCGGGCATCCTCGTTGTCAAGGGGACGTAGCTCAGTTGGTTAGAGCGCCGCCCTGTCACGGCGGAGGTCGCGAGTTCGAGCCTCGTCGTCCCCGCCATTCATTCCAATCGGTGCTGGAGTGTTTGGCTAGTGGCAAGTTCAAGGATATTTTGTGTATGAGAAAAGGCTCCCGCGCTGGAGCCTTTTCTTGTCTTCAGCGACGCATATTTGCAGCACGGTCTCCCGGCGGAGAGCGGGCGTGCTTGCGCGCGGCTGTTTGAAATTCCAGCAACCATTACAAAGCATAGTTACAGGAACGATGAATTGGCAGCTGGCTTAACGGCGAGTTATGCTTAAGTTATAATAACTCCCGCGATGAACAGCCCCTGATCTCACCGCGGCTTCCGATTCAACCTATGCGTCTGCCTTGGTATGCTCCGGGTCGATGGATAACTTGACTGCCGTTGCGCTGACCATAACTGCTTGCGCCGATGCGCCCACACGCACTTCGGCAGCTTTTCCGATGAAACTATTACAGCAGAAAAACATACCCGTACCACGAAGGCACGGTCACCGTGAGTGAACTGCCATCCGCCGGCACATTCAGCGTGATAGCTTGGTTGATCTTCTCAGCCCAGTTGCCCGCCTTCGGAAATGGAATAATAATGTTACCGGTATCTCCACTGAAATTAAGCAGCACGATTGCATATTGCTCAGCAGTGGTGGCCGTTGCGGGAGCGTGGCGCTGATAAGCCAGAATGTTATTGCCTTGCAACGATTGCTGAAAGAAGAAGTAGGATTCGCGGCTGCGCAGCGCAGGGCTAGAGGAACGGAGTTGACCAAGAATGCGATAAAGACGGATGAGCGGCACGCCTTGGTCGTCATAAAAATACTCCCAGTTAACATCGCGGCGCAGATTAATGCGCGCGGCGCCGCTCTGCGCAAGCAGATAGTTATCCGCAAACTCCTCGCCCTCCCACAGCATCGGCACGCCCTGCGCCGTATAAAGAGCGATGGCGAAGGGTTGAAGCATATAGAAGTTATCGCGATTTCCCCAGGGTAAAGGGCCGCCGCCGCTGGTTCCGGTAAAACAAATCAAATGACTATGGTCGTGTGAGTTAATGTATTGAAAGGGCGCCACCGGCATTTCAACAGGATTTCCCGCCGAATCGACAACTGTCTTTGTCGCCGGATAGACTCCGCCGAAGTATGGATCCAAGTTATGCGCAAGCCCGGTCAAAGTGCCCGCGTCCAGCGCGCCGCCGATGGCATTCTCCGCGCTATTCAGCAGTGCATCCTGCCAGGCCGCGGTGGTATAAGTGGACCTTAAGACCGTTGGCGCAATGGAGAGCGCCTCGGCGCACTGAATAATCCGGCTATAACTTCCAGGAGCGCATCCAAAGCGGGCAATCGAGCGGGAATAAAGATACGTTTCATAGCTAAGCAGCGCATAGCCGGTGTCGGTTGGCGACTGATAAAGATCAGTTACTTCGTCATAGCGGAAGCCATCGACGTGATACTCATCGAGCCACTGCTGATTCGCAATCTGGAAGAACTGCTGCGCAAAAACCTGCGAAAAATCCACCACCGGCCCAAAGGGCCCATTGGCACCAATCATCGGGCTGCTCAAGCCGGAGATTCCGGCGCTGAGAATATCCTGATAAACCTGACAGTAAGGGAAGCTTGGATCGACGTGCTGATAGACTAGGTCGAGAATCACCGCAAAGCCATTCGCGTGGGCTGCGTCGACTAACTGCTTCAGGCCCACTGGACCGCCATATTCGGAGTTAGGCGCGAAGTACTGAATCGGACCGTAATCCCAGTCGAAATCCAGCTTTGTGCTGGTAACCGGCATTAACTCAAGGCAATTCACACCCAGGCTCTTCAGATATGTGAGCCGGTCGGCAATACCCTGGAAGCTATTGTTGAACTGATCCACATGCAGCTCATAAACCACCAGATCATCAAGCTGCGGAGTCTTCCATGCGGCATCGGTCCATGCAAAGGGCGGAGCAGGAACGCGCGTGCAAGGCACGGCCGCTAACATTCCAACATCGGTCTGCGCGGCAAAGGGGTCGGTGAACCAGCGCGAAACGAGTGTCTTCTGACCACCCGCCGGAGTCCACCATAACTGGTAGCGATATAGATAGATCCCATCCTGTCCGTAATGACTGTTAGGGTCAGGCGTAAGTTCGGTGGATGCCGTCCATAGGTCAAGCCCGCTGACTGGCGACAGTTGCCAGGCGAGAGTTACAACCACCGGATTGATTCCGGGCGTGAAACGGTCCGCCTGATGAATGACAAGCGCATCCACCTCAAAGCCGCCGGCGGCGGTAACTCCGGGAAGATATAAACCAAAACGAATCGACATTGCGCCTTGGGCGTCGACAGAGCTGACAGCGCCCACTTCACTCAGATTGATCTGCATCATGGATGACCTCATTTCAGTGGGATGCACAGCGGGGAAAAGAGAGTGCAAATGGATCAGTCAGTGGCTCGGAATGGGAAAGCAGAGCGGCCGATCGAATGTGCGCCAACCGGTCTATCAAAACTATAGTAGTACGAAAGAGATGTATTCTTGATAAAAAAAGAATAGTTTATTCCACAAAGAGTTTTCTGCGGTTGAAGCACCTAAGGAACCTCTAAGGAACTTCTGATTAATTTCTTTGCAGCAAACATTCCCTCTTGGGCTAAAGCCCGCATTTAATTAAAACCACATGCGGCGCAGCTAAAGACGCGCCCTTTCAAAACATCAACGTATTCAGAGGTTCTCTGAAGTTGTTCAGACACATCGCCAGCCCGCAAAGCTGGGCGCCCTTTCCTTCCAAATTTTCATCGTGGAAGGATGAGAGACCACAAACTTTAACCCGCCGATTTTTATTCTCAATCAATTTCCCATCTTCCACTCGTCAAGTAATCATGAATCGACGCCGCGGCTTTTCGCCCCGCGCCCATCGCCAGAATCACCGTTGCGCCGCCGGTAACAATGTCGCCGCCGGCAAAGACGCCGCGCTTCGAAGTGCGCATCGACTGCTCATCGGCCACAATGTAATTCCTCTTGTTGGTGGCCAGGTCCGGCGTGGTGCTTTGGATCAGCGGATTGGCCGTGGTGCCAACGCCGATGATCACCACGCTCGCGGGCAGCTCAAACTCTGAACCTGCGACCGCAACCGGCCTGCGCCGTCCGCTCTCGTCCGGCTCACTCAGTTCCATGCGCACACATTTCGCGCCGGTCAGCCAGCCCTTCTCATCGCCCAGGAATTCAATCGGATTGGTCAGCATCTGGAACTCGACGCCTTCTTCGCGAGCGTGCTTCACCTCTTCGGCGCGCGCCGGCATCTCGGCCTCACTGCGCCGATAGACGAGCGTTGCCCGCCGCGCGCCCAGCCGCCGCGCCGTCCGCACCGCGTCCATGGCCGTGTTGCCGCCGCCCACCACAATCACGTCCTTTTCGCGGCAATCGTAAACCGGCTCGTCGAACCCGGAGTCGTAGGCGCGCATCAAGTTTACGCGCGTCAGGAATTCATTGGCCGAGTAGACACCGTTGAAGTGCTCTCCTGGAACATTCAGGAAGACCGGCAGGCCCGCGCCAGTGGCCACAAAGACCGCATCGTAGCCTTCCTCCTGCATCAGTTCATCCAGCGTGACGCTCCTGCCGACCACCACATTGGTTTCGAACTCCACGCCCATGCGGCGCAGATTGTCCACCTCGCCGCGCACAATCGACTTGGGCAGCCGGAACTCCGGTATGCCGTAGACCAGCACGCCGCCCAGCTCGTGCAGCGCCTCGAAGACGCGCACCCGATGGCCCTTCTGAATCAAATCTCCAGCCGCCGAAAGCCCTGCCGGACCGCTGCCCACAATCGCCACGCTCTTGCCTGTTGCAGGTGCAATCGACGGCAATCCGAGCTGCCCGCTCTCGCGCTCAAAGTCAGCCACAAAGCGCTCCAGGTTGCCGATGGCCACCGGCGCGCCCTTTTTGCCCAAAATGCAGCCGCCCTCGCACTGACTCTCCTGCGGGCAAACGCGGCCGGTGATGGCCGGCAGCGAGTTGTCCTCGCGCAGTTTAGCTGCCGCCGCCAGATACTCACCCGCATGGATCAGCGCCACAACCTCTTTGATCTTCACGCCCACCGGGCAATCCACCACACAGCCGGGCTTGGCGCATTCAATGCAGCGCGACGCCTCCGTCACCGCATCCAACACTTGCAGGCCAAGGTTGACCTCTTTGAAGTTGCGGGCGCGCTCGGCTGCCGCCTGCTCCGGCATATGCGTGCGCGCAATCTTCATGCGTTCCTTGATGGGTAAAAATTTTCCTTCGGCGAGAGGCATCGGGTTTTTCTCAGACATAATGCTTCTCCCCGGCGGCCAGCTCCGCGCGCAACTCCGCCAATTCTGCTTCCTTGTTCTCTTCAAACTCCTTCAGCGAGGCGCACTCCTTCTCGCGGTACATCGTGTTGCGTTGCATCAGCACTTCAAAATTGACCAGCGAGGCGTCAAACTCCGGCCCGTCCACGCAGGCGAACTTGCTCGCCGTCCCCAGCAGAACCCGGCAGCCGCCGCACATTCCCGTGCCGTCCACCATGATCGAGTTCAGACTGACCATCGTCTTAATGCCCAGCGGCGTGGTCATTCGCGCCACGGCGCGCATCATCGGCACCGGCCCCACGGCCAGCACAAAGTCGATCTGCCGTCCACCGTCGATCAGCTCTTCCAGCTTCTTGGTCACCAGGCCCTGCTCGCCGTAGCTGCCGTCGTCGGTCATCAGATAAGTCTCGCTGCTCGCCTGTCGGACCTCGTCCTCGAAGACCACCATCTCGGTATTCCGCGCGCCTTCGATAAAGACGACGTGATTGCCGGCGGCCTTCAGCGCGTGCGCCGTGGGCAGCGCCATCGCCGTGCCCACGCTGCCGGCCAGCACCACCACCGTCCCAAAGTTCTCAATCTCCGATGGCTTGCCCAGAGGCCCAACCATGTCGAGAATCGAGTCGCCCGTCTCCAAACTGTTCAAAAGGGAAGTGGTTTTGCCGATGGCCTGGACAACGATGGTCACCGTGCCCGCTGCCGGATCAGAGGCTTTGATAGTGAGCGGAATGCGCTCGCCCTTTTCATGCAGCCGCAGGATGATGAACTGCCCCGGCTTCTGCTTGCGCGCAATGCGCGGCGCCTCAATCACCAACTGCTTGATGTTCAGGCCGACGGTGCGGGCATCGACAATTTTGTACATGAAATCTAGTGTACGATGAATTGAAGTTTTCAGGCCGTCTAACGGTTCTGAGAGCTGCGGAAAATGAAAATGTAACGCTGACCTTCTGGGCGTCTGTGGCATGGATCTGCTGGTTTGCATCTGTCGCATATCCATGTACAAAAGTGCCGGTAAATATCTGATTTCCGAGGAATCCTCATTCCTCATAAATCCTTTATGTCGCGTCTGGTAAAGATAGAGAACAGGGTTCTGGCGGCGCCGGCTCATGAGCCGGAGTGCCCGGCTGCCCTGAATCTTCGCCAAGGAAAGCTGCAAGCCCTCATGAGCGCTGCCCATCCACTGCTGCTCGATACGCTCTTCGGAGAGTACCCGCTCGATCAGGCCTTTGACGAGATGCGCTCGGCCGAAGGCGAGGTGCGCCCTCAGTACCGGGCGTTGGCCGAGACGCTGGCCGGCCTGCCGCCGGAGGAGTTGCAGCGCCGCAAGCAGTCGGCGGACCTTTCGTTTCTCACGCAGGGCATCACCTTTACCGTCTATGGCCGCGATGAGGGCACCGAGCGCATCTTCCCCTACGACCTGCTGCCGCGCCTGATTACCTCGGCTGAGTGGGAACGCATCGAGCGCGGACTGACGCAACGCATTACCGCGCTGAATCTCTTTCTGCGCGACGTGTACTCCGACGCCAAAATTCTTCGCGACCGCGTGGTTCCGCGCGAGCTGGTCTATAGTTGCAAGCACTACCGGCGGCAGATGCAGGGCTTGCAGGTGCCGCGCAATGTCTATGTCGCGGTGGTGGGCTCTGATCTGCTGCGCTTGAATACCGGCGAGTTTGTGGTGCTGGAAGATAACTTGCGCGTGCCCTCCGGCGTGAGTTATATGCTCACCAACCGGCGCGTGATGAAGCGGACCTTTCCGCAGTTATTCTCAAGTTATGGCGTGCGGCCGATCGAGCACTATCCGCAACTGCTGCTGGCGACGCTGCGCTCGCTGGCGCCGGAAGGGCGGCCGGAACCGAATATCGTGCTGCTGACGCCTGGAGTCTTTAACTCGGCATACTTTGAGCATACCTATCTCGCGCGCCAGATGGGCATTGACCTGGTCGAGGGCCGCGACCTTGTAACTCACGATAACATTGTTTATATGCGCACCACCGACGGCCTCAAGCGCGTGGATGTTATTTATCGACGCGTGGATGACGACTTCAGCGATCCGTTGGTCTTCCGCGCCGATTCATCGCTTGGCTGCGCGGGGCTCTTCAATGCTTACCGCGCCGGCAATGTAACTGTGACCAATGCCTTTGGAACCGGCCTGGCCGACGACAAGGCGGTCTATGCCTATGTGCCAAAAATGATCAAGTATTATCTGGATGAAGATCCAATCCTGAATAACGTGGAGACTTATCTTTTGGGCGAACCAGGGGAGCGGCAGCACGTGCTGGCTAACTTGGACAAGTTAGTGGTGAAGGCGGTGGGCGAGAGCGGAGGCTACGGAATGTTGATCGGCCCGCACTCGACAGCGCAGCAGCGCGAGGAGTTTGCGCGAGCCATTGAGGCCAATCCGCGCAATTATATCGCGCAGCCTACGCTGGATTTTTCGCGCGCGCCGTGCCTTGTGGAAGATCATCTGGAGCCGCGCCATGTGGATCTGCGGCCGTATATTCTCTATGGGGACAAGATTAATATTGTGCCTGGCGGTTTGACGCGTGTGGCTTTACAGAAAGGTTCGCTGGTGGTGAACTCGTCGCAGGGCGGCGGCAGCAAGGATACCTGGGTTTTGGAATAAACAGGCTAAGTGAAGAAGTGAACCATGGATCGCGCGATTTTCACTGACTCACTTATTCACTATTTAACTCTGAGGGTAATACCATGTTATCTCGCGTTGCCGACAGTTTATATTGGATGAGCCGCTATCTGGAGCGCGCGGAAAACACCGTGCGCCAGCTCGATGTGACGATGGGCCTGATGCTGGATACGGGCGGCGCGAGTGAGTCAGAGCGCTGGCGGCGGCTGGTGGCTTCGCTGGGCAAGCCGGCGGGCATGGAGTGGAACGGCAGCGTTGAATTGATGGCTCATAAGCTTGTCTTTGATTCGCTCAACCACGCGGCGATCACATTCTGCGTGAATGGCGCGCGTGAAAATGCCCGCCAGGTGCGCGAGGAAATTTCCAGCGAGCAATGGCAGCGGCTTAACCGGCTTTACCATCAGATTCACTCGCCGCAGGCCGAGGCGCAATTCACATCCAGCATCAATGACATGCTGTCTTCTATCATCGACGGCATTCATCTTTTCAAGGGAGTTACCAACTCGACCATGATTCATGGCCAGGGATGGCAGTTTATCCGGCTTGGCCGCTATATCGAGCGCGCCTACGCCACGGCCACGCTGCTCGAGGTTTATCAGCCTGATTTGTTTCATCCGCAGGAGCGTGAACATGAGGGTTATCAATACATCGAATTAGTCGGCCTGCTGCGCTGCTGCACATCTTTCGAGGCGTATTGCCAGGTCTATACGGCGGATGTTTCTGCCGCGCGGATTCTGGAGTTTCTATTGCTCAATCGCGACTTTCCTCATGCTATTCGTCACTGCGTGGACAGCATGCGCGAGGCGATTGATTCCATCCAAAGCTCCGGCGGCCGGCGAACTCCGGCGGAGCTTATCTCGGGCATAGGCCGGCTGCACGCCATGCTGGACTTTACCACCATCGACGAGATATTGCATGGCGATACATCGGCGTTCCTGCATAACATTCGCGAACAATGCCTGCGGATCCACGAACTGATTTACCGCTACTATGTGAATTACTCGATTCAATCGGCTTTGGCGAGTTAGGAGAGCGAGCATGAACTTTTATTCAATCCGCCATTTGACGCGCTTCCGCTACTCGCATCCCATCAGCGAGAGCATCATGGAGACGCGTATGCACCCGCGCTCGGACTCCAGTCAGCACTGCTTGAATTACTCGCTCTCGGTAAGTCCGCGCTGCCGCGTCTTCAGTTATCGCGACCACCAGGGAAACACCGTGCAGCACTTTGATATTCCCGGCGAGCACAATCAGTTGGTCATTGTCGCCGAGTCGGTCATTGAGCAGCAGGAATTGGCCAATGTGCCGGGCTTTCTTTCGCCCGATGCCTGGGGCGCGCTGGACAAGTTAATCGAAGAGGGCGATTACTGGGAGATGCTTCTGCCTTCCACCTTTGCCGTCGAAACTCCCGCGCTGACTTTGCTGGCGAAACAGATGGGAGTTACCCGCCGCGACGATCCATTGATGTTAGTTCAGGAGCTGAATCAGCGGCTCTTTGATTACTTCGATTACGAGCCGCGCTCCACGCGCGTGGATTCGCCGATCGATGAAGCGATCGTCAGCGGCAAGGGGGTTTGCCAGGACTTTGCGCACACCATGATTGCCCTGCTGCGCCATGTGAAGATTCCGGCGCGCTATGTCTCCGGCTATCTTTACCGCGGGCGCGAAGACAATGACCGTTCGACGCCGGATGCGACCCATGCCTGGGTGGATGCTCTGATCCCGGGACTTGGCTGGGTGGGTTTTGATCCTACGAATAACCTGGTCGCTCACCATCGCCACATCCGCACCGCAGTGGGCCGCGACTACGCCGATGTGCCGCCGACGCACGGCATCTTCCGCGGCAACACCGAAAGCGAGTTATATGTCGCGGTGCATGTGGAAGCCAGCGCCACTCCACCCGCGCTGGACCGCACACTGCCCATTCCGGAAAACTGGAGCGTGCTGGTGGAGCGCGCCCAGCAGCCGCCAGCGCCGGTGATTCCCTTTATTGACTTGCAGCAGATGCAACAGCAGCAATGAAGTTGGTTACTTGGCCAGAACGCGGCGCAAGGCCTCGCGCTTGACGGCCACTTCATTCACCGTATCCTGCACTTTGGTTAGAACAATCTGCACCTGGTCGATGTAGGTGGGCAGGCCGTTCCACCATTCGTGCAGCGTATCCTGCTGGTCAAGCAATGCGAGCGCCGTACCTGTAGCGGCGGCCACCATGCCGGCCTTTTGCTTGCCGGCCAGCAGAAGCAATCCGGCCGTGACCAGACTCCCGCCCGCCGCAAAGCCTACCCAATTCATGCTTTCATCTTTAACCAGCTCCAGTTGGGCTGGAGCCTCGTTCACCGGCTTGGAAAGGGGGACAACCGCCATCGTAATCTCCTTTTGCCCGGACCGCGGTCACGGGATTCGTACATCATTTCTACGCTACACCGTCCGGTTCGCGCAAGCAAGACGGATGCGTTGACCTCCGCGCCGGATCAAGCAAACTGTCAGTCCAGATCGAACTCGCGGAAGGGCTTGCCCTCCGGCGCGTCCTTGGCCTTGCGCAGCGCCTCGGCAAACTTCTTCTCGAAGAGGTCTTCCTTGTTTTTTTCCGCCTCGACCGACTGCCGAAAGATTGACTCCTTGCGCTCATCCTGCTCGCGCATCGCCTGAGCTGCCGTCTCCAGATCCTCGAACATCCGCTTGCGCGGCGCCGAAGTGTGGCTCA
>CAZXVX010000058.1:0-17973 GCA_964644105.1 uncultured Occallatibacter sp.
TCACCGAGAACCAGTATTTGATGAGGTGAATCCCTGAGCGGATCAGCATCCGCTCAAACTCCGGACAGCTCTGCATGAACTCCTGGCATTGCGTCTCGGTGCAAAAGCCCATCACCCGCTCCACCCCGGCGCGGTTATACCAACTGCGGTCAAAGAGCACCATCTCGCCGGCCGCCGGCAGATGCGGCACATAGCGCTGAAAGTACCATTGCGTCTTCTCGCGCTCGGTGGGCGTGCCCAGCGCCACCACGCGGCAGACGCGCGGATTCAGCGATTCGGAGATGCGCTTGATGGCCCCGCCCTTGCCCGCCGCGTCGCGCCCCTCAAACAGAATCACCACGCGCAGCTTCTCGGTTCGCACCCACTCCTGCAGCTTGACCAGCTCGATCTGCAAGCGGCTCAATTCCTTCTCGTAGTTGCAGTCTTTGCCCAGGCGCAGGGCCTCTGCGCCCTCCGGTACCGGAGCGGGCAGATCGCCGCTCTTCTTGCCGCCTGAGTGTTTCCCTTCGCCCTCCGCCGCTGCATGATCCTTCTTGTGCTTGTCTTTCATCGCACCCGCCTCCCGCCAACTTCCATCACAAAACCTATCGGCAAAAATTCGCCGCAGAAAGAATCATATACCCAAAAAATACTTTGGCGAGTGCCGATTGCCAAGATTAGGTAGACCAGGTTTCAAAGTAGAGATGCAGGTGGCCCAACTCTAATGGTTAGATATGGGTCACCCGCCAGAATGCGGAAGTAATAGGAAATCTGGAAAAACCGATCCTCTTCTAAAAGATTCGTTCACTTTGGCTCGGAAGCCACCCTCGTTCGCGGATTTGAAAGTAAGCTCAAGGAATCTGCGGAACACCTGACTTGAGATTGTAGGCCTGGATCGTTTCCTGAGTGATGTCGGCGCCGGCAGCCACAAGGGCTTCTTTGGTGGCCATGTTGGAATCCGCCGAATAGAGAATGAAATCAGATGGCTTCCCTCCTTGAGCCTCGGAAGAATCGAGAACCAGCGTATAGCCTTGCGCTTTCACATAACCTACCATGACGTCATAGACCTTTGCGGCGACACTGTTATACATTTTTTGCATATCTTGTTGATAATCGTTCTTCGCGTCTTCTAGCAAGCGTTGCGCCTGCTTTTTCTTGTAGTCAAGGGTTTGTTTAATTGACTGCTGCTCGCTCTCGCTCCAGTGCGCGCTCTGCTCCTGCTGCCGCTTGGTCAGATTGTCGATCTCATCGTTCAGGGCCTTCAGTTGCTGTTTTTTCGGCTCGTACTTTTTCTGTAAATCAGAAAAGTCGCGCTTTCCCTCGTTGGTTTGAGCAACAGCCGATTGAAAGGCAATGACCGCCACCCTGGACAAAGAGGCGGGCACTCGCGCCGCCGCCGGATTCTGTGGGGATGCCGAAGCGGCATTGCCCGAGCTGAGGTTATAGGCGTCGATGGTTCCCTTGGTGATATTAGTGTTGGTTTCGGCAAATAAAACGGGTGTCTGCTGCCCACTTACGTCGAGTATCTGCGTATAGCCGAGATCCCTTGCGTAATCCTTCATGGAATCGTAAATCTTTGAGGCGAGGGTGTTATATACTTTTTGCATTTCTTGTTGATAATCACTCTGTGCCTCTTCAGCCTCCCGCTTGAGTTGCTTTTCCTTCTCTTCAATCGTGCTGGCAAGTGACGCCCGGTCCGCATCGCTCAAACCGTCGCCCTGTGACTGCAATTGTTTCTTCTGATTATCAATCTCATCGCTCAAAGCCTTCAGTTGCTGTTTTTTCGGTTCGTATCTCTTCTGCAAATCAGAAATTGCGCGCTGTCCCTCGTTGGTTTGACCGACAGCCACCTGAAAGGCGATAACGGCGATCCTCAACGGCTGCGTGGCGGCATCACCCGGCGGTGGTTTGAGAATACGATTCGTCTCTTCCCTGCCCGGCGTAGATGAGGAGTTGGCTGGTTCAGGCTCCGCATGGGTGGAAGCGGCCGCCGCCTCACGGCGCAGGTGCGCTGCAATCCCTCTGGCCACGGAGCAATGCGGGCTATTGGCAAACTGCGCGCAGTAGTCATCAAAGTCCTCGGCAATCTTCGAGTCCTTCATACGATTCCATAACTCGTCCGCGGGGTCGGGCAAGGCGGGTTTATTCTCCAGCTCATCTTTGGCGCTCGCGTCTTGCCTGGCCTTGAGCCGCGCATCGCGCACCGGCGCCAGTTCAATGCGCACCAAACTCTGCTTGGCGGCCTCTATGTCGAGTTCCTTTTCAATCTTGTCCAATCCGTCCGTGGTTGCGGCAACCAGTAGGTGCTGGCCCAGCGAAACCCCCGTGGTGGTCGAGTCGCCCGCCGCAATGCGCCCGCGCTCCTTGCCATCCAGCTTCCAGTTGCAGGCCAGATCGCAGATCACCAGCAGCGTCGCGCTCGCCGGATTGACTACCGGCTTCTTGGGACGCAGGATCGGACCCTCATCCTGTTGCGCCAACGCCTGCAGAGCCGCGAATGCCAGAACCGCGGCCAAAGTCCATCCTGTGAATCCGATTTTATGCATCGTGGCTTCTTCCTTTCCATCGCTGCTTCATATTCTAAAGTTGGCGGGTGGTCCAGGTTTCAATCTTCCAAGAACAATGGGTGCCCCAGGTCTCGATTTTGAGACCTGGGATCGACCAAGGCGGGTGTTCCACTTCTCAACCTATTACCAACAATGGGTGCCCCAGGTCTCGATTTTGAGACCTGGGATCGACCAACCCATCCCGCCGCGCTCCGGTCCAGAAAGATTCTATCTCCACGGTCCCTTCGATTCCTGTCAGGTAATGTCGAAAGCTCGACCAGGCCCAGTCCTCCGGTTTCTCCACCAACCCGCGCTTCACAGGATTCCTATGCATGTAGCGCAACTTCTCCGAGGTTTTCTCTCCGTTGTGAACATTGAAATCGTAGTACCGCGCCTGCCAGAATGGACGCTCCCGGCTCTGAACCGATACGGATAGCTTCAAAGCCTGAATCGCCTTGGAAAGCAGAACTTTCTTCGGCTCGCTGATCAGCAGATGAACGTGTTCCGGCATGACCACGTAACCACAGACAACAAAGTCATAGCGCTTGCGCATCATCTCCAAAGATCGCTCGAAGAGATTGCGCGCGGATTCCGTGCCAAGATACGGGAGCCTTCGATAAAAACTGAATGTGACGAAATGAAAGCAGCCGCATTGTTGATAACGAATTAGACCTTTCGTCATCCAGTCATCCTATACCCAACATTATGGAGATTCAAAAGATGCCGGTCTAGGTTCATGGTTCCCAGGTCTCAAATTCGAGACCTGGGGCACCCTGCATTTATTGAATAGTCAGATGTGGGTCACCCGCCATCCATCAGTTTGTTCATCGCGGCAACATCGATGTCGATGCGGAAGGAACCGGCTCGCCGCTCTTGCCGTTCTCCTCAATCTTGCCGAAGAT
Organism: uncultured Occallatibacter sp.; assembly: GCA_964644105.1. Taxonomy (GTDB): domain Bacteria; phylum Acidobacteriota; class Terriglobia; order Terriglobales; family Acidobacteriaceae; genus Telmatobacter. The sequence goes on from CAZXVX010000058.1 coordinate 3,428, forward strand.
CATCTTGCCGCTGGCGGTCTGCAGGACGCTGGTCACCGTGATCTCGACGGATTTGCCGATCAGCTTTCGGGCGTGATCCACCACCACCATGGTTCCGTCGTCCAGGTAAGCCACGCCCTGGTTGAACTCCTTGCCCTCTTTGAGAACCATCACGGTCATCTTTTCGCCGGGCAACACCACCGGGCGCAGGGCGTTGGCCAGGTCGTTGATATTCAGCACCTCGACGTGATGCAGGTGGGCCACCTTGTTCAGGTTGAAGTCGTTGGTGACCACCTTGGCCTCCCACTTCTTGGCCAGCTCAATCAGTTTCAGGTCCACCTCGCGGATCGAGGGAAAGTCGTCCGAGACGATCTGCACCTGAAGAACGGCGTTGGACTGCATGCGTTGCAGCATATCCAGTCCGCGGCGGCCTCTCTGGCGCTTGGAGCTGTCGGTCGAGTCGGCCACCGATTGCAGCTCGCGCAGCACGAACTCCGGCACCACCATCATGCCGTCCATAAAGCCGGCCTCGGCGATGTCGGCGATGCGGCCGTCGATGATGACGCTGGTGTCCAGCACTTTGACGTTGCGCCGGTTCAGCTTCTCGCCGGCAAAGACCGAGCCCAGCGCCGCCGGATTCAGCAGGTCGCCCTTGCTGGCGCCCACCAGCAGACCGATGTAGGTCATCAGCAGCAGGTCAAAGATCTGGATGACCGCCGAGGTTGGCCCCGGCGGCAAGGCAAAGCGCAGCACCAGGCAGAAGAGTGCCGCGCCAAAGATGCCCAGTATGCTGCCGGTGACGGCGCCGATCAGCCGCTTCAGGCTGAGCGCGCGCACCCGCAACTCGAAGACAATGCACGCGCAGGCCGATCCAGCCCCCACGGCAGCGCTCAACCAACCTGTCAGGCCGAATGGTTGAAGGAAATAACAGACTCCGGCAAGAAGAGCCACAAAAAGAAGACGAAGCACAATCAGGTCCATAAGATACCAACTCCCCCCCATGCGGCGAATAATTCCGCAGAGGGGTTCAGTTGGCGAGTATGCCTATTGACCCGCATGGTCGTCAAGTGGCTTGAAGACAGGGGTCAGGGAACAGGGATCAGGGATCAGGGAATAGACGCTCAATCAGTTCCTGCGTGCGTCAAGCATGATCCAGTACAAGCAACCACAGGAAGCATGAAATTGAGGGATCAGAACCCTGAGTAAAGATGCAAAGCGCAACTCTGACCCCTGACCCCTGATCCCTGACCCCTGATCCCTGTTCCCTGATCCCTGTTCCCTGCCTTTACGACGCTCTGGCCAGTTCCATCACCGGCGTCATGCGCACGGTGCCCTTGCGGGGACCGCGCTTGCGGGCGCTCATCACCTTGATGCGCTCCAGCAGCTCCTGAGGAGAACAGTTCTTTTTGGCGAGCAGAGCGTCGGCCAGGTGCATTTCGCCGGCCATGCGCTGCGGGTCGCCCAGCAGAATCATCGGCACATGGGAGGCGATCTGTTTCAGCCGCTCGACCAACTGGCCGCCATTCATCTGCGGCATCACGTAATCCGCCAAAACCAAATCCACAGGAGTTTCGGCAAAGATGCCGATCGCCTCCTGCCCATTGCCAGCCGAGATGACCCGGTAACCGTTTGTGGCCAGCATGAACTTGAGCACCGAAAGCTCTTGTTCGTTGTCATCAACACAGAGAATGATTTTCTTGGGACGCATATCGAGGGGAATACTCCTAACTGCAATCTTTGCTGCGTTCGACAACACACCGCCTCTTCCCGCGATTCAAGCAGGATGGCGGAATGCTACATCTGGGGCCGGAGCGGAAGCGAGCCAGCTATTCCAAGGGATGCCGCCGCATAGCCGCGCTCCAAGATTGCGCCCACCCCAAATGGAGCGGCGCTCTCAATACGCGGCCAACGCTTTGCATGACCAGGCTGCTGCCTTCACTTCCGATCAAAGGATGAAAAATGCCAGGGAAAAATTCCGGCTCGAGGCCGGTTAAATTCCTTCAATGAATCCTAAGCCTACGGCGAATTGTGGCCGATGAAAAGAGGGGAATTTAGGGCGAAAGTTGGCGGAAAAATCCAAAAGTAACGGGTGAGCGGCAGCTAGCTTGATGAATGGCCGTCACTTGCAAGATGAATGGCCTGTGTAAAGCATGTGAATTACGGCAGGAAAAGCCGTCCAGTTGCCACAAGAATGGTGCTGCCGGAGACCCTCACATCGACAACCCTGGCCAAATCCACCCCCTCGTCTCCAATTTGTTTCACTTCAGTTCCGTTTTGAATTGGGACAGGACTGTTATGGATTCGCGCACCATCACTGCCGATTCGCGCGGAAAGGAATAGCTCGCTCTGCCGATTGATCTCAACGCCCTGACGCAAGTGAATGCGCTGGCCTGAAGCGACAGCGCCCCGTTGGACCAGATAGCTGATGGCGCAGCCTGCCGCCGAGCCGGTCGCTGGATCCTCGCCGCCATAAAACTGCATGCGCGCCCGGTAGCGGGGCGCCGTGCAACCGGTCGGAGCCAGAAAGTACATCCAGCGCGCGCCTCGCTCCCGCAGCCAAGGCGTAGCCTCCGCCTGGTTCACTTTGAGCCTGCTGAGCGCATCCAGCGTGCGGAGCGCCACAATGGCAAAGGCTGTGCCTGTGGAAACAATCTGCGGCGCCAAGGCGGGCTCCAGATCCTCGAGGGTCAAGCCAGCCAGTCGGGCGACCTGCCGCCGGTCCAGCTCCTCGCCAAACTCCGGATCGCGCTGCTGCATCTCGCCAAAGAGCGCGCCGGGGCTGCCCGCGGCCTCCTCAAAGCGCACCGGAACCGCACCCGCGTTCAGCGCCAGCGTAACCACGCCGTCCCGCACCGTTTCCTGCGCGCGCAGCTTGAGCACGCTGGCCGTGCCCAGCGTGGGATGACCGGCGAAGTTCAGCTCTTCCTGTGCGGTAAAGATGCGCACCCGCACGCCTTCGGCCTGCTCAACCTCGGCTGGCCGGCGCTCGATGAATGTGGTCTCGGAGAGGTTGAACTCGCGGGCAATCTTCTGCATCCGCTCGGGCGAGAGGCCGCGGTTGTTCATCACCACCGCCAGCGGATTGCCGGTGAGCGCCGTCTCGGTAAAGACATCGACGATGAAATACCGCAATACCAATCAAATCTCCCGCGGACTAGCGCCGCGCATGGAACCAACCGGCGCGGCAATCCGTACCACAGAGCATCATGAGGGAAGACTATAGCTGGACGTGGATCGAAGCGCAAGTGGCTCTAACCCTCGAGGTGTGGAAAGCCTGCGCGCAATCCGCGCTGCCGGAGCTTCCGCGCTTCACGGCCAAGGAGCAGCGCGCGCGTGAGAAGGCCTACGACGAGGGGCTGAAAGAGGCTGGCCGTGCGGCGCGGCTGGCCGAGCGCAGCCCGGCCAAGCGGAAGCAGGCGCGCGAGCAGATCGCGGCGCTCTTTCTGCGCTTTGCCACGAGCGCTCTGGGCCTTGGCGCGGAGCAGGGGGCATTGGTCACCAAGCGCTTTCTGCCGGTGAGCGCCGAGCTGGTGCGGTGGACTCACGCCTTTGATCCGGAGATGAGCCTGGAGGAGATTATTCAAGCCGCCCGCAATGCCTGGATCGCCTGCGGAATGCAGGCGCTGGTGGGGCGGCCAATGAAGCTGACTCCGTCCATCCTGGCCTATAGCCTGCTCTATCCTTACAGCGACAACTTTTTGGATCAGCCTGAAATCTCGGGAATCGAGAAGCGGGAGTTCAGCGAGCGCTTCCGCCGGCGGTTGCGCGGTCAGAGCCTCGCCGCCCGCAACCGCCGCGAGGCCTCCGTCTGGACGATGGTGCGGATGATTGAAGAGGAGTATCCGCGCCAGTTCTATCCACAAGTCTTTGAGAGCCTCTTGGCGATCCATCAGGCGCAGGAAGAAAGCCTGGCGCAGTTGTGGATGGGGCCTGAAAGGAATGGAGAATCAATCCCGCCCATGGCGCAGCCTGCGCGCAGTGGATGGGGCACGGATTCCGACAGAGACCGCCGGCTCAACTCCGAGCAGGTTCTCCGCATCAGTTGCGCCAAGGGCGGCACTTCCGTGCTGGCCGATGCCTGCCTGGCGCGCCCTGAGCTTACGGCGCGGGAGGCCACCTTCAGCTTTCAATGGGGCGTGCTGCTGCAACTGGGCGACGATCTGCAGGACGTGGGCGCGGATCTGGAGCGCGGTTCGCTGACGCTGTTTACCATCGCCGTGCGCGAAGGAAGGCCGCTGGATGGGCTGGTCCGCCAACTGCTGCACTTCAGCGAGCGCGTGGCGGAGCAGATGGAGGCGCTGGAAAACGGCGCGGCGGCGCTGAAGGATCTGATGCGCACGAGCTGGCGGCTGCTGATCCTGATGGCCGCGGCCGACGCCCAGCCCTACTTTACAAAAGAATTTCTGGCCGAACTGGAGCCGCACTCCGGCTTCAGCTTCAGCTTTCAGCGCAAGCGCAAAGAGAAGCTGGCCGGACGGCAAGCGCTCTACGCGCCGCTGTTCGACGCCTTCCTTGAAGAGGAGACCGGGACTCCTTCCGTTCCGATGGCTCTGCGCGTGCCCTGGACGGAGACGAGAGCAAGGCAGGGTGAGGATTCTGTGGATCGGGAAGAATTGGACGACTTTCTTCCGCGCCGAGAAGCCTTTGCGGAATTGTCTTCAGTGAGCGGATGAGCGTCAGGGCGGAAGTCGCGCCCCTTCAAAATCACAGCGATTCGGTTCGCGAGTTGGTTCCAGCAGCGGAGGAGCAAAAATCTCTGCTGTCTATTGACCCGGGTTGGCTGAAATAGGGCAAGAACCCCGCCCGCGCGAGAAAGAGGCGAGGCTCTTGCCACTTGACTCTATGTAGATTTAATACAGTGTAGATTTAAGTCTAGGTCAATATAGGTTTAATACAGGCAATCGCGATTAGAGCTTGATCATGGGACGGGGCTGGCGAGAGTTGGCGCGGTCCAGAAAGAGCCGCATGCGCAGCGCCTCGGCGCGCTCGATGGCCACCAGACGCATCTGCCGGCGGATGTGGTCGCCGTCTTCAAGAAAAGCCACCTGCGCCTCATCGAACTCGGCATCTTTCTCCAGGCGGGCGATCCGCTCTTCGACGCTGCGGCGGAAACGGGGGCTGATTTCAAAATCTTCACCGACTGCACAGTTGGTCATCATGGCGGGCTCCTTCAAAGATATTCAGAATGGTTGAATTACCCCGGCCCTAAAAACTCATTGGAAGAGCTAAAGTATTTTCGACCTGTGCCGATAGTATCGAGGAAGAATAAACAGCGCCAGATTACGCGTACCCATTCGAAGGTAATTTGACTGTCCGAGAACAGGACAAAACCGGTTGTTCCTGCCGAGTTTTCCACAGCCCGGCCAAGTTGGATTGGCTTTGTTTTGCTTTGCTGAATCTTTCAGTTGAATGCAAAAAAGAAACTCAGATTCAGTGATTGTTTTGAACCGGTGCAATGGGCGTTGTGCCCATTCAAACCAATTTGACCTTGAACTTCCAGGTTCATACGATTGCCCCGGTTCCGGCCAAAAGCAACCTGCAGGCCTCTGGCGCGTCTGATACTCTGACGATTACGGTAGTGTTTCAGCAAACAGGGATCAGGGGTCAAAGATCAGGGATCAGTTCCCGGCGTAGCATTGACAACTGAGAACTGAGAACTGACGACTGAGATCTGTCTACTGTCAACTGGAGAACACCTGTGAAGCTAGGTTTTTCGGCAATTGCGCTGGCCGCGCTCCTCGGTTCGAGCTTGAGCATGACGGCTTTGGCCCAACAGCAACCATCTTCTGTGCCCGACGCTCCCGCGCCGCAGGCTCCCAAGCCCTTTTCGGATATGGGCGGCCCGATCACGCCCGGCAAAGGCGCTGGCGATGAGCCGACGGCTACCACCTCGTCTTCCAATCCCTCCAGCCAGCAGGAGTCTGCCGCGCCAATCGTCGCACCCGCCAAAGACAATGTCCAGACCGAAGCCCCTGACCAGCCCGCCGCCGGCGAGGGCATGGACAAACTTATTACCCTCCATGCCGTCACCAACTTCGTCGAGGTTCCGGTCACGGTGAAGGACTCGAAGGGCAAGCTGGTGGCCGGTCTCACCTATCGCGACTTCAAAGTTTACGAGAATGACACTCGCCAGCCGATCTCCTTTTTCACCACCGATTCCTTTCCGCTCTCAGTCGCTTTTGTCATTGATCAGAGCCTGACCTCGGACGTAATGGCCAAGGTGAATCAGTCGTTGGATGCCATTCAAGGCGCGCTGACGTCGATTGACGAAGTGGCTGTCTTCACCTACAACAACGGCCCGCAGGAGCGGACAGCCTTCACCGGCGCGCAGAGCGCTCGCCTGCCGGCGGTGCTCTCCCTGGCCAAGGTGACCGGTACGGAAGAGCTTGTGCCGATTAACGGAGGGCCGCTCTCATCCGCCTGCAGCATGACGCAGAACGGCGGCTGTGTGGATCCCAACCTGCAAGCCGGCGGCTCGGCCGGCAACGGCCAATGGACCTCCATCCCCAAGGAGATTCACACCCTCAACGACGCCATCCTGGCCGCGGCCAAAGAGCTTTCCACGCGCCCCAAGGGCCGCCGCCGCATCGTGTACGTGATCAGCGACGGCAAGGAGTACGGCAGCAAGGCCAAATTCGACGAGGTGCGCAAGTACCTGCTGACCAACAAGACCGCCGTCTACGGCACGCTGGTGGGCGATTCGGCGCGCTGGGGCGAGGGCTACATCAGCCACGTCCATCTGCCCTACACCATGTACGACAACCTGCTGGCCAAGTATATTCTGGCCACGGGCGGCGAGCCGGAGTTCGAGCGCGGCGTGGACGGCATCGAGAAGAGCTACGCCAAGATCGCCGAAGAGGCGCGCAACCAATACACCCTCGGCTACTACAGCCACCAGCCGGCCATCGACGGCAAATTCCGCAAGATCGATGTGCGCGTTGACCGTCCCGGCATGGACGTCGTTGCCAAGCTGGGCTATTACCCCTCTGGGCAAGACACCAAGTAGAGCGGTTAGCCCACGCTGTAGATCCGGCCAGAATAGAGTGTCCTTCCTTCCCATCCATTCGCGCCCAAAAATGCGCGAATGAATGGGGAGCCCACTGTCGCCGCTGCGCCTTCACCATTGATCCCTGACCGCTCTCTTTTCCTCCGCGTATAATGAGAAGTCAAGAGTTTATCTTTCGCGGACGGAATGAACCCGCCCGCCGCCACGGACAATCGATGCCAGATCACATCAAGAAGCAGCTTCTCGCCGAGATCGCCATTCTGGAGCACGAGCTTCAGCACGAGCTCCCAGCCGAGATCAAAAAGGCCGTGGCCATGGGCGACCTCTCGGAGAACGCCGAGTATCACATGGCCAAGCAACGCCAGACCTTTGTGGATGCGCGTCTGGGCCAGCTCAAGCGGCGCATGGCCGAGTTGTCGCTGGTCAATCTCACCAACATACCCAGGGACAAGGCGGGCTTTGGTTCAACTGTGGTGGTCTACGACACCACCAAGGACGAAGAGATTGTCTATCGCCTGGTGACCAGCGAGGAGTCGGACGTCTCCAAAGGCCTGATCTCGACCACCTCGCCGATTGGGCGCGGCATTGTGGGCAAGCGCGTGGGCGACACGGCGGTGATTATTACGCCCAACGGCAAGCGCGAGCTGGAGATTCTGAAGTTGACCACGATTCACGATGAAGCCGCCGCGGCGGAAGCAAACGCGGCCGCTGCGGAGCAAGAGTAAGAAATGGCTAGGACATGGACCAGCGCCTTCGGCAGCGCCTGCGGATGGCTCTTGAACAAAATTGTTCACGGCCTTGCGCTGACCCGCATCTCTCCCAACGCGCTCACCTCGATCGGGCTGGCGATCAACATTGTGGCCGCGGTGCTCTTTGGACACGCCAACGCGATCAACGCCGACTGGATGTTCTTCTGGGCGGGCGTAGTGATCTTCTGCGCCGGGGCCTTCGACATGCTGGACGGACGCGTGGCGCGGCGCAATAACCAGGTGACCGTCTTCGGCGCCTACTTTGACTCGGTGATCGATCGCTACTCCGACGTGGTGCTCTTCTTTGGTTTGCTGGTTTACTACGGGCGCATCAACCGCTTCAGATACGTTTGCCTGGTGGCCTTTGTGATGGTGACCTCGCTGATGATCAGCTATACGCGCGCCCGCGCCGAAGCGCTGATCGGCAAGTGCCAGGTGGGCTTCATGGAGCGCCCGGAGCGGATTGTGCTGGTGATTCTGGGCGCGCTGTTTAATCACTGGGGCGTCATGGCCCCGGCTCTCTGGGTGCTGGCCGCGCTCTCCACCATCACCGTCGCCCACCGCATCGTCTACACCTACCAGAACACCAAGCAGATGAAGCCGCTGAGCTGAAGAAGCAGATACAGACAAAAGAGACTTGGAATCTGCTTCCGAACGCGTTAGACTGCCTGTAATCATGATTCCGTCCCTTCACATCTCCGGTTTCAAGCTCTTTCGAGACCTCGAACTCCCCAAACTGGGCAGTTTGAATCTTTTCGTTGGCAAGAACAATACCGGAAAGACGTGCCTGTTGGAGGCTGTCGAACTGTACGCGAGCAGTTCGCCGTGGGATATTTTGCGCGTCGCATCGCGCCGGGAGCCGGATGGAATACAACCGCGAGAGGAACGAAATTATTCCGCCGAAAAGTCTACAAATCTCCAGCCTCTCTTGAATTTTTTCCACCGTGAAAACAGTCCGGCGGACCTTCGTCTTTACTTGAGCGCTGGTACCCCTGAAGCAGATTTAGAATTCCAATGTTCGCCGTTCTTACCTGAGTTGCTTGACGAACCTTTCTATTCAGAGCATGGGAAACTGGATTCAACTCGAAGGAGAACTTACCCTCGTGACCTTCTCGAAGAACGATTTGTGATGATTCGAGGGCGGAAATCTTTACGGCGTCCTCTCTTTCTTCATTTACATCTTCGTGGGCTTCCTATGCCAAAAGAGATACTGGAAGCCGAGGGATGGTTACACCCCGATGCAGCGCCAGTCGCATTTCTTCCCGCGCGCGGCTTTACAAATAGCGAGGCAAAAAAGCTGTGGGACATAGCTTCGCTTGCTGATAAGGATGAAATGCTTCTTGCATGGCTGAGATTTATAGAACCTGAAGTTCTGGATATTCGTTACATAAGTGATCCGGAGTCTGGCTCTGATGTTCCCTATCTCAAGATCAACGGCGACCGAGGCAGAATTCCGCTTGCTTCGATGGGCGACGGCATGACTCGTCTCTTCCATATCGGTCTCGCTATGGCGAATGCGTCTGGCGGTATTTTACTGATTGACGAATTTGAAAATGGACTGCATTGGGAAGTGCAGAAGCAGCTATGGACGGCGCTCTTTGAGGCCGCGAATCAGTTTGGGGTACAGGTATTTGCCACCACTCATAGCAATGACTGTATCCAAGCCTTTGTCGATGCAAAAAAAGACCGGCTAATTTCGAGTGAAAACTATGTGTATCGGCTTGAGCGCAGGGGCGATGATATTCACGCTCACGAGTTCTCTCTGCAAGGCTTGGAAGCTGCCATCAGGCATGGCATTGAGGTTCGATGAGAGATGGCGATGAACCTCAAAATCAGGGCCGTCAGTGCTGACCTCAAGCGCATGGGAAAGAAGGTTTTGCTGGTCGAAGGTCCAGATGACTGGCACGCCTTTAATCACTTGATTCATACTGCGACCGGAGCTTTTCCTACTTTTGAATTGGGCCACTGCGATAATGATGATGGTGTTCTCGATATACTCTCTGGCGCCATTGAGGCAAGCCTTCAAACGCAAACTGCACTCGGTGCAGTCTTGGATGCGGACCGAACTGAGGAAACATCAGCCGGGAATGGCGGAATACAAGCCAGAATTCGATCTTTGCAAGGGAGGCTGGGCAAGTTTTATTCTATCCCGGCTGTGCTGCCCGCCGAAGGGCTGATTCTCCAACCGACCGCTGAATTGGACAGAGACAGGCTTCCAATACTTGGAATCTGGCTCATGCCTGACAATGTGCGCGATGGCATTTTTGAAGATCTGCTACGTGCCGCAATGACGCCAGAGTCAGAAAGATATATATCCGGCGTGGTTGATCAGGCGACAAAAGATAAAATGACAGGCTTCCGGGAAGTTGAGCGGCCAAAAGCCATCGTCAAAACGCATATCGCTTGGCAAGACCCGAACAAGAAAAATCTCGGCGAAGCTATTGGCACGCATTTTGACAATCTGATCCCAGCCTGCCAGCCCTTCCTCGATTGGTTGAATCGCCTCTTCAGCGAAAATCCCAAGCCATAGTCTTCTCCTCAGCATTTCGCCATCGCCTTCAAGCAGCCCGCCATCACCGCTTCCATTGCAGCAGGAACTGGGTCAGCGCGCTGGACTCCAGGTGGCGCATATCTTCAAATTCGCCGGTCTTCTGGCTGAAAAACAGCGCGCCGTGTTCGTCCAGCACCGCCAGCGCGGGCACGCCTTTGTGCAGCGGCACGCCGTACTGCTCGGCGATGTCAACGTTCGCGTCCATGTGGCCGATGTTGACGTGAACCAGCACGAAATTCGCCTCCACCAGCGGGCGGTTGACCGCATCGTGGAAATAGATGTCCAGCACCTGGCAGTCGCCGCACCATTCGCCGCCAAAGTCAATGATGACGCGCTTGTGCTCAGCGGCGGCGGTCTTCAGAGCAGCGGCCAGATCCGCCTTGGCTTGCGATGGGTCGGGATAAATCTGCTTGTTGGCGGCCTGTGCGCTGCCCACTACGAGCGCCAGCAGTGCGGCTAGCGCGAAAAACTTGATGGATTTCATGGTAGAAACCTCCCTTTCAGTCTGCCACAAACCCCGGTTGTCAAGCTAATTTTCTCCCCGTTTACTCTATTTTGCGCACATCAAAGACGCTGAGAACATATACTTTTGAATGAATGAGAGATTCAACGAACTTGCGTAGAAAGCTGGAGGCGTCGGTCTTCCCGGACCTGGAATCGATGATGGAGGGGTATGCGCTGGCGGCGGCGGAGGTGGGTCGCAGTGAGTTCCAGCAAAAGCTGGACTTCAGCTCGGAGTCGATTGACGCGCTGGACGAGATTCTGGTGCGGGTGGGCGAGAGTCCTGAGCTGGAGCTGGAGTTTGAAGTGCGGCTCTGGGGCAGCTACCTGGGCGAGGTGCTGCGCCGCCGCTACGCCGGCACTTGGGAGATGACCCAGTACCCCGGCGGCACCATGGCGGTTCCGGCCATCGAGGTGCGCGCCAGCCGGCTCTTTCCGCTGATGAAGGTCTACCGGCGGCTGACCCAGGGCGACGAGGAGGATCTGCGCGCCTTCTACGCGATGGTCACCGAACGGCTGGGCAGGCCGGCCCAGGTGAATTAGAGCAGGGGTCAGGGGTCAGAGATCAGGGGTCAGTAAATTTTCAACGGCTGATCCCTGACCCCTGATCCCTGACCCCTGTATATGCGACAATATATTTTGGACGTGCGCGGTTGTGAATGCCGTGTGCGTGGAGGGTAGAGAGATGTTCGGATTTGAGTGGCCGCACATTTTGGTGGTGTTGGTGGTTGCATTATTGGTTTTTGGCGGCCGCAAACTGCCGGAGCTCGGCAAGGGATTGGGCGAGGGGCTGAAGGGCTTCAAGGAAGGCCTCAAAGGCATCAACGACCCCACGCCGGTGGCGCCCACAGTTCAGCAGTCCACGGTTGCCGCGCCGCCCGTCTCCGCGCCCGCCAATATGGAGTACGTCACCTGCACGCGCTGCGGAAGCCGCGTCGAAAATCCGATGGGCTTCAAGGTGGTCGATTATGTCTGCCGCTCCTGCCAAGGGCGCGGCTGACAGTTATCCATGCCGTAGGCGCAGAGAGCCAAATCATGGCCAGTTATCTCGCATCGTAGGCGCAGAGTAGCCAAATACTAGCGAGTCAAACGCGCCGTAGGCGCAATGGTAATTAGCCCCGCGTTTTAACGCGGGGTGAGCGCCGCCCAATAATTCACTCGGAGTCCCATAGGGACGGCGCAAAATCTTAAAACAATGACTTGCGCGGACAAGGATCTCCCGCGCTTCAGCCGGTCTGCAGAGCGGCGCAACCATCCAATTCATGCGATTACGGCACTTAATCTATCACGACCGAGGACCAACACCATGACAGAACGCAGCACTCTTCACCGCCTGCCGAATCGCGGCTCGAATGAGATGGAGGCGGTCTACGCAATTCTGGACGCGGCCTTTCTGGCGCACGTCGGCTTTGTGGTCGATGGGCAGCCGTTTGTGATTCCCACGCTCTTTGGTCGCGCCGGCGACAAGCTCTATCTGCACGGCTCGGCGGCCAGCCGTATGATGCGCACGCTGGAGGCTGGCGTGCCGGTTTGCGTTACCGTGGCGCTGGTGGATGGGCTGGTGCTGGCCCGCTCGGCCTTTCATCATTCCATCAACTATCGCTCCGCCGTGGTCTTTGGAACGGCGCGCAAGATCGACGACCCGGCGCAAAAGAACGAGGCGCTGCGGGTGATCAGCGAGCACTTGATTACCGGGCGATGGGACGAAGTGCGCGTGCCCGCCAGCCAGGAGTTGAAGGCGACCACGGTGCTGGAGCTGACCATCGAAGAGGCCTCGGCCAAACTCCGGACAGGACCGCCGATAGACGATGAGGCCGATTACGCGCTGCCGGTTTGGGCAGGGGTTTTGCCGCTCGGATTGAAGGCGGGCGAACCTGTGCCCGACGCGCGCTTGCAGGATGGTCTTGAGCCCTCGGAGTTCATTCGGCGCTACCAGCGTTGATACATTCGGTTATACCTTCAATCTTTCGGCAGCTTTCTGCGTAGCTTCCATGCGCCGCTCCAAAAAAGGGCGCATCTGCTGCTGAATCCTTTGTAGCTCTTCAGGAGATGCGTTGCGCGGAGAACCGGATGCAAAGGGCGGTTGCGGATCATACTCCAGCCCCAACTGCACAGCGCGCGCAAAAGCTTCTCCCCAAAGCTGCGCAATGACGGTCAGCGCAAAGTCGATGCCGGCCGTGACGCCCGCGCCGGTGATGCGATTGCGGTCGCAGACCACGCGCTCCTCGACGGCAATCGCGCCCAGCGGCTCCAGATTGTCCATCGAGGTCCAATGCGTGGTGGCGCGATAACCCTTCAGCAATCCCGCCGCGCCAAGCAGCAGAGAGCCCGTGCAGACGGATGTGAGATAACGCGCACTCACCGCCGCGCGCCTGAGAAAGCCGAGCACCTCTTCATCGCCCATCAACTCCACTTGCCCAGGACCGCCGGGAATGCACAGCAGATCAATCGGTGACTCATCTTCAAAGGTGTGCGTCGGAATCAACTGCAAGCCGGATGCGCTCGTGACCGGCTCCAGACTCTTCCAATACAGGCGCACCTCCGCGCCGCGCACCTTGCTGAAGACCTCTTGAGGCCCGGTCAGATCCAGTTGCGTTATGCCCGGATAGAGCAGCATTGCCACCCGGAACGGTTCGCCAACTTTGAGAAGCTCAGCCATCGTCCACCTCGCACTCCGAAGAGATAAGATTCATTCGCGCACTTATATTATGTTCGAAGTAGCGCGTTCTATAGAAAAAATCCCTCCCCGTGCGCGATTTTTTTTTGATTAGTCATCGCATCTGCGGGAGTATTCTATTGGGCGGGAGGATTATATGCTCGACGTTCACTTGCCGCATGGAAAGCTGCACGGCGTCAAAGAATTCTTTCTGCATTTGTTTACCATCACCATTGGATTGCTGATCGCTCTGGGCCTTGAGGGCTGGGTCGAGTACGAGCATCATCAACATCTGGCCCGCGAGGCAGAAGCCGGATTGCGCTCGGAGATCGCTCATAACGCGCAGCAAATCGGCTCCATTCGCCAGAAGCTCCTCGATGAGCAAAAGCAACTGGAAGCGGATCAAACGGAATTGGCGAAGATGCGGGCGCATCCATCCAGGCACGGCAAAATGACTTTATCCTTCGCGCTGCAATTCTTTGATGATATGTCTTGGAAGAACGCGCAGAACACAGGCGCTCTTGCCTTGATGCCCTACATAGATGCGCAAAACTTCTCTGACATCTATCTTTTGCAGGACGAGTATCTCAGGGAAGGGCGGGTTTATGTCAGCGATATGGGCAATGCAACCGCCTTCCTCGCCTATCGCTCCGACGACTGGAATCCATCTCCCGCGCAGATTGATATAGAGAACGATCGCATCGGCAAGGTTCAGTTTGACCTCATGTTGCTGCTTTCATCTGTGGACGAACTCGACAAGGCGTACCAGAAATTCGAGTCCGAACACAATTAGCGCTTTGAATGGGTAGCGCCGGCCTCCTGGCCCACGTTCGCTCATTCGGCGGAAGATCTGTCCGATCACGGACCTGGGGCGTTATCGGCGTCATGAGTGTTCATCATGCTTTGTTCAATATTTGATTGCCAATCGCCGCGGCAATGCTTTACCTTGATTGGCGAGGATTCCATTCATGATTCTGCGTATTTTTTCCGTAGCACTGGTGGGCTGCGCGCTGCTCGCCGCGCCCCTTGTTTCAACCGGCCAGCGTGGGCCATCCACCCCCGAAGAACGCAAGCAGGCGCTTGAATATATTCAGCACTTCGAAG
>CAZXVX010000059.1:0-17897 GCA_964644105.1 uncultured Occallatibacter sp.
CCCGCGTGCCGGAGGGGACAACGCTGGTGGGCGAGATTCGCGCCTCCTATGAGCAATTTCTGCCGGCGGACTCGATGTCTCTGCTGCAATCGGCCATGGAGACCCGGCGCTTCCATTCCACGCAGTTGATCTTCTCCGCCGCGGGCTTGTCGGTCTTTGCCGGACTGGGCGTGATGCTTTCGCTGATGGAAGGCTTTCGGCGCGCATACCGCCAGCGGCGCGACAACTGGGGCTTTTGGCAAAAGCGCAAGCGGGCGCTGGCGCTGGTCTTCATTGTTCTGGTTCCGCTCACCCTGGCCACCCTGCTGCTGGTCTTTGGCCGCCAGATTGAAGCCTGGATGGTGCTCAACTCGACCCACCAGTTGCGCCATTTGGTGCTCTTCTTCTGGCGCATGGTCCGCTGGGCAATCGCTCTGATCACAGGAATCACCGTGCTGTGCGCCCTCTATCACTTCGGCACGCGGCGCAAGGAGCGATGGTTCTGGGTGGGGCCGGGAGCGGTGGCGGCCACTCTGCTCTGGTTTCCGGCCACCCTGGCCTTTGGCTGGTATGTGACACGCATCGCCGACTACTCCATGTTCTACGGCTCCTTTGGCGCCGGCATCGCCACCCTGGTCTGGCTCTACATCACCAGCTTCAGCACCTTGCTGGGCGCGGAGTTGAATGGCGTCCTTTTTCGGGAACGCGAAAAGCAGGCTTCCGATTCAGCAGCGCCCGCGCCCGCGCCAGAGTGTCTGTGACCAGTTTCACCGCTCTTTGATCGAAATTCCAGCATAATAGATAGATAGAGGTCTGGGCGCCCCGCCGGGAATGCATGGGCGACCCTGCCTCGCCGCCTGCGAGTTTTTACGGCAACGATGGGTTTCAAGCCCAAACTCTACGCAAAAGGTGAAATGTCCTTTTCACCCAACCAACCTTCCCTGGAGAACGCTCTTGCCTTTTGAAGATCACAGTCCGACTGATTTACATTTCCCGCGCCGAGCAAAAATTGTAGCCACCCTCGGCCCGGCCTCGAATACCATGCCCGTCTTCCGCAATCTGGTGCGCGCCGGCGTGGATGTTGTCCGCTTGAACTTTTCCCATGGCACGCTGGATGAAAAGCTGGCCATGATTCAGATGATCCGCAAGGTGAGCCGCGAGGAGCACAAGCCCCTCTGCATCCTGGGCGATCTGCAAGGCCCCAAGATTCGCACCTCCAAGCTCAAAGATCATCAGCCCGTGCTGCTCAAAGCCGGCGGCAAGCTGGTGATTACGCCGCGCGAGGTGTGCGGTACCGCCAGCCTGGTCGGCACCACCTTCAAGACCCTGGCCGAGAATGTCGAGCAAGGCTCGCGCATTCTGCTCTCCGATGGCCTGATCGAACTGCGCGTCCACGAAGTCGAGGGTGGAGATGTCATCTGCGAGATCGTCAACGGCGGCGTGCTGGGCGAGAACAAAGGCATCAATTTGCCAGGGATTCCGGTGCGCGTGCCGTCGCTCACCGAAAAGGACTCCGAAGACCTGGAGTTTGCGCTCAAAAATGGCGTGGACGCCGTGGCCGTCTCCTTTGTGCGTACCGCCGAGGATGTGCGCCTGGTGCGCAATCGGGTTACGGCCTACGGCGGAGAAACCTGGCTGATTGCCAAGCTCGAAAAGCCGCAGGCCATTGAGGATCTGGAGGGCATTCTGGCGGCAGCTGACGCCATCATGGTGGCGCGCGGCGACCTGGGCGTCGAATTGCCCCCGGAGCAGGTTCCGGCCATTCAGAAGCACATCATCCGCCGCGCCGCCGAAATGCGCAAGCCGGTGATTACCGCAACCCAGATGCTCGAATCGATGATCGAAAATCCGCGCCCCACGCGCGCCGAGGTCTCGGACGTAGCCAACGCTGTCTACGACGGAACCGATGCCGTGATGCTCAGCGGCGAATCGGCGGTGGGCAAGTACCCGGTCGAGGCCGTCGACATGATGGCCCGCATCGTGGCTGACGCCGAGCGCAACATCAAGGATGACGAGTACAACGATCGCCGCAAGCAGCGCCGCAGCAAGCTCTCCATCTCGGAGACCATCTGCGAAGCCGCCGCGCACGCCTCCGACGATCTTTCCCTGCGCGCCATCGCCCTGTTCACTGAGTCGGGATCGACCGCCCGCAAGCTCTCCAAGTACCATCCCTCGGCGCCGATCTTTGCCTTCAGCCCCAATGACGCCACCATCAACCGCCTGAATCTGCTCTGGGGAACCACGCCCATCCGGTGCCCCAAGCTCAACTCCAATGAAGCGATGGTCGAGTGCGCTGAGAGCCTGCTGGCGCAGGACCGGCACGTCAAAGCACGCGAGGTCATCGCCATCGTCGCCGGCACGCGCACCAAATCCGGCTCGACCAACTTCCTCCGCCTGCACGTCATGGGCGAGAACAAAAGCAAGCCAGCTTCCCTGTAATGCCCAACGGGGCAATTGGCGGGCTGTGCGTTCCCGCACACTTTTTTCTTGCGCGATCCTGTTACCATAAGGATGATCGCAGTTCCTGCCGTTCGAGAGGCCCGTTGTCTGCTCTGAAGCGCCCGCAAGCGCGCCGTCGGCTGGACCCAAACTTCGCCGGAATCACCGGCATAGGAGAAACTCAATGCCTCTAGTTACCACGCGGCAGCTCCTCGACGAGGCCGCCAAGGGCGGTTACGGCGTCGGCGCGTTCAACGTCAACGACATGGAACAGATCCAGGCCATCATGGAAGCGGCCAAAGAGACCAACTCGCCGGTCATCATCCAGGCCAGCCGCGGCGCCCGCAAGTATGCCCAGGACAACTACCTCTACCACCTGATGCTGGCCGCCGCCGAGCTCTATCCGCAGATCCCGCTGGCCATGCATCTGGATCACGGCAACAGTTTTGAGACCTGCGAAAGCGCCATCAAGCTCGGCTTCACCAGCGTGATGATGGACGGCTCCCTCAAGCCCGATGGCAAGACCCCAGCCACCTTTGAAGAGAATGTCGCCGTCACCAAGCAGGTGGTCGATTACGCGCATGAGCGCGGCATCTCGGTGGAAGGCGAAATCGGCGTGCTGGGCGGCATTGAAGACGGCCACGGCGCGGGCGGCAGCGGCCTCGATCACGTTACAGATCCTGATCAGGCGGTCGAGTTTGCCGAGCGCACCGGCGTCGATTCGCTGGCCATCGCCATCGGCACCAGCCACGGCGCCTACAAGTTCACCAAGAAGCCGGATGGCTCGGTGCTCAAGATGGACCTGCTGATCGCCATTCACAAGCGCCTGCCCAGCACCCACCTGGTGATGCACGGCTCGAGCTCGGTTCCCAAGGACCTGCAGGACATCATCAACCAGTACGGCGGCAAGCTGAAGGAAACCTGGGGCGTGCCGGTTGAAGAGATTCAGCTCGGCATCAAGAACGGCGTCCGCAAGATCAATGTGGACACCGACAACCGCCTCGCCATCACCGGCGCAATCCGCAAAGTATTCGCCGAGAGCCCGGAGAAGTTTGATCCGCGCGACTACCTCACCCCGGCGCGCGCGGCCATGCAGAAGGTTGTGGCGCTGCGCATGACCCAGTTCGGTCAGGCTGGTCACGCCGGCGACTACTCGGCCATTTCGATCGCCGATATCGCCAAGGGCTACGCCAACGGATCGCTGGTCACCAAGCCGCTGGTCGCCGCTTAGTCACGGCCGCTCAGTTCATTGCTCCAAGTCATAAAGGCCATTCCGTTCACGCGGAGTGGCCCTTGTGACTTGGTGCGCCGATTCTTGTAGCGCCGGCCTCCTGGCCGGCAGTAGCGTGGACCTCCCGGTCCACGCCGTACTCTGTCTCAAGAGTGATTGAAACTATCCCATCAATACTTCCACAAGATTCTCCTCAAGCAGCGTCCCCACCGGAATAAAATTCCCCGTAACTTCCTTGCCATTCAGAGTTAGTTTCTTCACGCCCTTTTGCACGCCGTTGGGATTCTTCACTTCAACAGTTACCCGCTTGCCGCGAAATACCCGCGTAACTTTGAACTGCTGCCATGCCGAAGGAATGCAGGGATCAATGCGCAATCCGTTATACTCCGGCTGGATGCCGAGAATATATTGCGTGGCCGCGTAATAGGACCACGTCGCCGAGCCGCTCAGCCATGGCACGCGCGATGCGCCAAAGCGCGGGCTATATTTGCTGTGCGTAAACTGGCAATAAACATAAGGCTCAATCTCTCTAACTTCCGCGCGCGAGTTATAAGCAGCGGGAAGGTAGTTACGGTAATACTCGTAAGCCAGATCGCCGTGGCCCAGCAGCGTCTCCGCAATCACCGCCCAGCCCTGCGTATGAGTAAAGATGGCGGCGTTCTCCTTTTGGCCGGCATTGAAGAGAGCGGCGCGCATCACATTGAAATCAGTATCGATGTATGGCGGCGCGCAAATCATCAGGCCATATTCGGTGGCCAGGCGCTCCCGCACCGATTGCATCGTCTGCGCGGCGCGCTGGCGATTGGCGTGGCCGCTGATCACCGCCCACGACTGCGGATTGAGAAAGATATTGCCCTCGCTGCTTTCCTTCGAGCCGAATTTAAAGCCGTCTTCGCGGTAAGCGCGCAGATACCATTCTCCATCCCATGCGTATTCTTTGATGTGGTGGTCTAACTTGTCTAACTCGGCGGCGGCCCACCTGGCCTCGTCTTCGGCAATCATCAGGTGGCAGATTTCAATATAAGTGGCCAATGCAAAGCGCAACTGGAAGGCCACAAAAACTGTCTCGCCCTTCTGCCCCAGGCGGATGCAATCATTCCAATCGGCAGAGAGGCCGCAAGGCAATCCATGCGCGCCGCTGCGCTCCAGATTAAATTGGATGGCGCGCTTCAAGTGGCCGAGAACCGTATCTTCGCCCTGGTCGGCATAGGGAAGAATCTTGTTATAAAAAGATAAGTCGCCGGTCTCTTTCACATAACTTGGAACGGCATTGAAAAGCCACAAGCAATCATCCGAGCGATACTCTTCCTCGCCGGGAGCTTTTTCGCTCCCCGGCTGATGCGCGAACTGCCGCACCACCGGCATGGCTCCGCCGGTGGAAACCTGGCCGGTGATCATTAACTCCAACCGGCGGCCGGCCTCCTCCGGAATGGCATGCATCACGCCCAGCATATCCTGCACCGTATCGCGGAAGCCCAGGCCATCGCGCTCGCCGGCGTAGACCAGGCTCGCCGCGCGCGACCAGGCATAAGTCATCAGGCAATTGAAAGGACCCCACATATTCAGCATGCTGTCGAATTCGGCATCGGGAGTTTCCACAGCCATCCCGGCGATGCGCCCATGCCAGTAACTCTTCAGCTGGGCAAGTTCTTGGTCCACCTTCGCCAGATCAGCAAACTCCGCCACGGCGGCTTTTCCTTCCACGCTGGCCTGACCTATGCCCAACAGCACGAGAAACTCTTTAGTCTCTCCCGGCGCAAGAGTCATCCGAGCCTGCAATGATCCGCAACCATTATCGCCGACAGCCAGCGAGTTACTGCACATTCCTCGCTCGACAACTATAGGATTGCCATAGCCGCGATAGTTACCGAGAAATGCGGCGCGGTCCGTATCATAGCCGACAATCTCCGCGCCGACCAGCGCCTGAAAGGAATGACGGCCCTGGTCTTTTTCAGCAAAGTTATCTGGCATGTTGGGTATGTTTATATTGGTTCCGTGGTCGATGATGTTATCCAAAACCTCCATCTTCACGGTGTGTTGCGTGTATTGAAGATTAATAAGATCGTTCCATGCATCCCAGTTTCCGGCGTACTCCACATAAGTGAATGCGCTCAACTCGCGCGGCTTCACGCTCAGGTTGGTGAGCTTCACGCGCCAGCACTCGAAGCTCCTTTCCAGCGGAACAAAGTAAGTGGTTTCGGAACGGATGCCGTCATATTCGGAGGAGATGATGGTGTAGGCGCTGCCGTGGCGGCACTCCGACTTATACTTATCGAGCGGCTTGCCCACAGGCTGCCAGGCCGCGGACCAATAATCCTTGCTCTCATGGTCATGAAGATAGATGATGCGCCCTGGCTGATCGAGTGGAACAGCATTGAAGCGCAGGCGCATGAAGCGTCCCAGCGCCGCCGACTTATAAAAGCTGTAGCCGCCGGCGTTGTTGGTGATGATGGCGCCGTACTCGGTCGAGCCGAGATAGTTGCTCCACGATTTGGGAGTGTCGGGCCGGGTAATTACGTATTCTTTGTTTGCGTCGTCGAAGTGGCCGTATTGCATTGAGTTTTTGGTCTCCTAAAAAATACCGCAGTGGCTAAAGCCCAATTTTTGTTTTTTAACTACGGACGGCGCGACTGAAGTCATGCCCTGTTACAAACCATCAACAGATTAAAGGCTAATCTGCTCTACTACTTTTATTACCGCGGCATCCAAACCAGAATGATCTGATCCGCCGCCTGCCGGCCTTGCTTGTAACTCGCCCTGCAGCTTTTTCATCCGTGCTTCGTTGAGCGGATAGAAGATCATGCCCACGCCGGTAAGCAGAAAACCTACCGCCGGAATCACGGTAAACAGCAGCATGATGCCATGCAACGCGTGCGGTGTCTGCGCGACGCTGGCCTGGTAGCCAAAGCTGGCCAGCAGCCAAACGCCAACCGGCCCGCCAATGGCCCAGCCGAGTTTGTTCGACATTCCAGCCGCCGAGAAGATGAGACCCGTGGCGCGGCGTCCGGTGCGCCATTCGGAGTAATCAGCCGAGTCGGCAAACATCGCCCAAAGCACCGGCGATGTCGGCCCGGTGACGGCGCTGTAAAGAATCTGAAGAGCAAACATCAGCACGATCTGCTCCGGCCCAACCCAGTAAGAGACTGCAAGAAAAACCGCGCCCAGCACGGCCAAACCGATGTAAGTCGCTTTTCTTCCGGCAAATTTTGTAACATGCTGAATGGCAATTGATCCCAAAAGCGAGAGCAGAGTGCCGGCGACCATAAAGGCAGCCGCCAGTTTTTCATTGCCCACATAGTACTGGAAGTAATAAAGAATGGCGCCCGAACGAATCGCCACCGAACAGACGGTCAACGTCCCGGTAAAGAAGAGGATCAGCCATGGCACATTGGTTGCCAGATCGGAAAGATCCCGGCTGAGAGAGGATTTCTGCGGGGCCGATTGAATGCGCTCTTTGGTCAGCGCAAAGGTGAGGAAGAAGAGCGATGTCGCTGCGATGGCATAGAGGCCCATCGTCATTTGATAGCCATGAGCCTCGGCCGCGGCCAGCGTCATGCCGCTCATCCCCTGCCGCACCCGCCCAAAGTATTCCACCAGATAGAGCGTCGAATACTGAACCACCAATCCGGCCCCAAAGGCAAAGGCAAAACGGTAAGACGAAGCGCTGGTGCGCTCCTGCGAATCGGGCGAGATGACGCCCATCAGCGCCGAGTAGGGAATGTTGATTGCCGAGTAAACCATCATCATCAGGCAGAGCGTGATGTAGGCGTAGATCAGCTTGCCGTTGGGGCTGAAGCCGGGGGTAGAGAAGGTGAGAAAGCTGATGATGCCAAAGGGGATGGCGAACCAAAGCAGATAGGGGCGGAATTTGCCCCAGCGCGTTCTGGTCCGGTCGCTCACCACACCCATGAACAGATCAAAGGCCATGTCGAAGATGCGCGTGAGCAGAAGCAGAATCGCAAGTTTCTTCAGCAGCCTGTCTTCCAGAGCGGCATCGGGCGTGTAGAAGAAGACGTCAGTATAAAACTTGCTTTGGAAGTAGATGAAGGTCATCCAAAACAGATTGGAGGCGGCATCGCCGAAGGCGTAGCCTGTCTTCTCAAAGAATGTCAGCTTTTGCGTTTGCGGATTCATGGATTCAATCCCTTTTCACGGATGGCTCTTCTTACAATATACAAACTGCACTGGCTCGCCGGCCTCCGCGAGCACAAATATCACGGCAAACGCATGAATCTATTTGCATAGGATTCTTCAGCATTCGGCAAAGTTGAAACCGGCGGCGCTAAAAATTGATTGAATGCCCGGCAAGGAGCGCTTCAATGTGGAGAGAAATGCCTTCCACTCCAGAGGCGCGTTCCCTTGCGTTCGCATCTTTCCCGAAGCCGCGCAACTCAACCGGCGGCCATTCTATTCCCGGCTCCCGGTTCCCTGCTTCAAAACATCCACCCGCAAGTGGCTGTATGCCGCTGGAGGCACGTCGGTCAGCCGCAGTGCTGGTCCTTCCCAAAGCAGCCGGGGCGCGCCTTGACTGGCAGAGTGCAGGCCCTCCAGATGGAAGCTATGCCTGCCCGCGCGCAGGCCCAACGAGCCGCGGTCGTAGCGCATGGCGTTGCCCGGAGCGCCGCAGACCTGCGCGAAGGGCGGACCAGTGCGAGCCACCTCGACGCCGTCAATCACCAGGCGCGCACCGTCGCGATCAAGCAGATGGAAGGTGTAGCCACCATCGGCGGGAATGTCGATGAAGCCGTCCCAGACCGCGGCGTATCCGGTAAAGCCCTGGGCGTCGGCATGCAGGTTAGGCGAGTCGCCGGTAAAGACCGAGCGCGCCGTGGACAGATCGGGCAGTTCGGACCAGGTGCCGGGATAGATGGCCCAACTCAAGCCCGGCGCAATGGGAGCAAGCGGCGAGAGCGCCTCGCGCCACTTGCCGACCGCAACCACGCCCTGCGCCGCCCAATCCTGATCGCCGCGCGCATCCGTTACGCGCAGCAAAACCCGGAAGCGCCCCGCGCCCAAGGCTGCGCCATTCAGTTCGGTGCCTTCGGCGTCTGCAAAGCGATGGCGCACCTGGCGGCCAGTGGCCTCGGCGCCATCGCCAAAGAGCCACGTGTAGTGAGCGCCGGTCGAGGGCTGCGCGCTGAAGGTTACAGCTTCGTTGGGCGCAAAGACCGGCGGGTCCACCGTGAAGGAAGCCACCGGCCCTTGCGGAGCTGGGAAGCTGGGCGGCTGCGCGCCGTCTGAAACCGTCAGCGGCAGCTCCGCACTCGAGGCGGCGCGGCTCTGGCCCAGCTTCACATTGTCAAAGATCACACCCGCCACGTCGCCCACCATCGTCGATTCGGCCATCGGCGGCTGATCCAGCTCCCAGATGTTGCGGAAGGTGAAATCCCGCAGGCCGGGATACTCCTGCTCGATCTGAGCCAGCGAATACCAATTATCCAGAAAAAGATTCTCAAAGGTGAAGCCGGTGTGCGATCCGCGCGCGCCGTTCGCGCCCCAAAAGCCCAGTAGCCCGAAGTTCTGTCCGCAGGCGCCAATGCCGCCATGCAGAATGTCCGAGTTACGCAGAGTAAAGTTCTTCGAGTTATAAGTCTTGCGCGGCCAGCCGGCGCGCACAATGTTGGAGATGCTCGTCGAAAGCACGCTGTTCTCGACCAAAATGTTTTCAACATCATGGCCGGGACGCAGAATATCCTCATCCTTGTAGCCGTCCCAGTTGCCCTGCATGGCGATCACATCGTCCGAGGCGCGGATGAATGCGTCGCGCACCACCGCGTCGCCGCCGCCCAGCCAGTCCATGCCGTCCTGGTTGGCGTTGCCCGGATTGCCGCCTATCACCCGCAAATCGTTATAGACAAAGCCGCTTGTGTCCTTCATCTGGATCGACCAGGTGCGCGAGCGCACAATGCAGGTCAGCCCGTCGATCTCAATGTTGCGGGCTTCGAGCGCGCCGATACAGTGCCAGTCCGGCTTCTGCATCCAGCCCTCGTCGGCGGTTGGGTCTTGCGGGCCATCATAGACAATCGTTCCCCGGCCCAGAATCTTCACGTCATGCACCTTCCAGAGATTCAGGCTGCCATAAAAATAAGAGCCGGGCGCCAGATAATAAATCTCGCCGCTTTTAGGATTCAGGCTTCCGTGATAGACCCCCGCCGCGTAGGCGTGAATTTGTGTGCGCGGCATTGGCGGCGGCGGCGTTCCCGCAAAAAGAAAGAGCATCGCCGCATGGTTCAGATAATCGCCGGGGCGGGAGATAGACAGCTTGGCCGGCCCATTGAGCCGGAAGCGGATCGTTGCGCCGTCGCGCGTGGGACGCAAGCCCAGCCGCCAGGGCTGGATGTCCACCCCGCGCTCCCAAAAGCCCGCTTCGGCAGCGGTGATCTGAATGTTGAACGGACCCGAGCCATCAAAGCTGACGTATTCATAGCTGGCCGCGGCGTGCGCCACATCCACCGGATGGCCATTTACGCGCACCGTAAAGGCGGCGGAACGCATCTCCGGCGGCACCGGCGCGCTCTCAATCAGCGTGGCGCCGTGCGCAGCCAAAGAGAGCGCAAGAGCAGCAACAAGCAACGAACGAAGACCCGGCAAGATGACAGACTCCAAAAAAAGTAGGGTGAAATTACTTTACCACCGGGCAGGTAGCCCGCACATCAAACCTGAAGGTCTTCCATGAGTTATAAGAAGCTGTAACCGGTTCATTACGGCTTTATTGTTCAGTATCATGACATGCTTTACAGGTTGTTATCAGGACATCCTTTACAGTTCAAGATCGATGATTCGATTTTGAGACCTGGGAGTTCGCCATTCTCAAAGCGCAAACGTGAGGTTTCCGCTCGGTTGTTTGCAGATTATTTCCGACCATTTGCTACGCTGAAACTGCCTTTTTGAAATCCAGTCGGCTCTCCTGATTCGAGCCGGCTGGAGGCAAAAACAGCCCGTACCCCACCCCCACACCCTGCGGAAGCTATTTTTTAGAGGCCTGAACTTGTGTAACAAACATAATATCAACAAGATAGTATTTCATCGTGTTCACGAACCAGTCACTTCAAACTGAAAAAACTGCCCTTTATTGGGCCAAAATGCCACCATTTTCCCAGTTATTTGCTCAAGAATTGGCATGTTTCGTATGTGAATCTTTGCACCAGTCTGGAACTCCTGTCCTTGCTTATCCGAGCCCAAGCGCGCTGCTCCGCTCGACTTGAAGCGCCCAAGCCAACTATCCTGTACTGTTGCGAGGCATTTTTTCTGCCCATCTGATCGATAGGACTAAAGACATGAGCACAGAGACCATTGCCGTTCATCTGCCCGACGGAGCCATTCGCGAGGTTCCGGCCGGGACAACGCCGCTGGAGATTGCCAACGCGATTTCGCCGCGCCTGGCCGCGGTTTGCGTGGCGGCGCGGCTGAAGCCGGTGCACGTGCCGCAGCCGGATCAGATCAACTGCTGCGGCGCAGAGCACAACGAAGAGCTGCCGGAAGAGGCCGCGATGTACTCGGCGGTGGACTCGACAGCCGAGCGCATTGTGGATCTGACGACGCCGCTGAGCGCTTCCGTGCGCCTGGAGTTGCTCACCGAAAAAGATCCCGAAGCGCTGAAGGTGTTGCGCCACTCGGCGGCGCACGTGCTGGCCACGGCCGTGCTGGAACTGTTTCCTGAGACCAAACTGGGCCACGGTCCGGCCACGGACAACGGCTTCTTCTACGATTTTCACCGCGAGAAGCCTTTCACGCCGGAGGATTTGACGGCGATTCAGGCAAAGATTGCCGAAGTGGTGGCGCGCAACGAGCCCTTCGCTCATGAATTTGCGCCGCGCGAAAAGGCGCTGGCGGAGTTTGAGCGCGACGGCGACTTCATGAAGGCCCACTTCGTGACCAAGTTCACTGTTCCCGGTGACGAGGTCAGCTTCTATCGCAATGGCAGCTTTGTGGACTTCTGCCGTGGGCCGCACGTGCCCTCGACCGGCCGCGTCAAGGCCATCAAAGTGACCGGTCTGGCCGGCGCCTACTGGCTCGGAGACGAAAAGAATCCGCAATTGCAGCGCGTCTACGGCACGGCCTTCTTCTCGCAGAAAGAGATGGATGCCCACTTTACCCGCCTGGAAGAGGCGGCCAAGCGCGACCATCGCTTGCTGGGCAAGCAGCTTGACCTCTTCAGCATTCAGGAGCTGGCCGGCGCGGGGCTGATCTTCTGGCATCCCAAGGGCGGAATCGTGCGCAAGGTGATGGAAGACTGGATGCGCGACGAGTGTCTGCGGCGCGGGTACTCGCTGGTCTTTACGCCGCACGTGATGCGCCGCGAGTTATGGAAGGTGAGCGGCCATGAGGGATTTTACTCCAGCAATATGTACGCTCCCATGGAATTAGATGACGCCGAGTACCGCCTCAAGCCGATGAACTGTCCCGGCCACATTCTCATCTATAAAAACTCGCCGCGCAGTTATCGCGACTTACCCGTTCGCCTGGCCGAGTTAGGCAATGTTTACCGTTACGAGCGCTCTGGAACCATGCACGGATTGCTGCGTGTGCGCGGCTTTACACAGGATGACGCGCACATCTTCTGCACGCCCGGGCAGATTGAGGATGAGGTCGTTGCCTGCATCGATTTTGCCGAGGCCGTGCTGACCACCTTCGGCTTCAAGGAGTTCAAGGTCGAGTTATCCACCTGGGATCCCAACGACCGCGCGCATTACGCCGGCTCGGATGATAACTGGAATCTGGCCATCAACGGCCTCAAACACGCGCTTGGCCGCAAAGGAATCGAGTACAAAGTTATCCCCGGCGAGGCTGCCTTCTACGGTCCCAAAATTGATGTCAAGTTAGTCGATGTTTTGGGCCGCCTGTGGCAGTTATCTACGGTGCAATTTGATTTCAATCTTCCCGCGCGCTTTGAGCTGGAGTACGTGGGCGAGGACGGCGAGCGCCATCAGCCGGTGATGGTGCACCGCGCGCTTTTTGGCTCGGTCGAGCGCTTCTTCGGCGTACTCATCGAGCACTATGCCGGCGCTTTTCCGCTGTGGCTGGCGCCGGTGCAGGTCGGACTTGTTCCCATCAGCGAGCGCCATCATGAGTATGCACACAAGGTCGAGGCTGAACTGAAAGCCGCGGGTCTGCGCGTGGAAGTGGACGTCCGCAACGAAAAGATGAACGGCAAGATTCGTGACTTTGCCAACCTGAAGACGCCCTACATCCTCGTCTTCGGCGACAAGGAGCAGGAGGCCGCCGCAGTCAGCGTCCGCACTCGCTCGAAGGGCGATCAAGGCTCGATGCCGCTCACGGAGTTCATCGCCAAAGCGAAAGCGCTTGTGGCCTCGCAGTCGATGGAACTGTAGCTTTCGCTCTGAATTTGGAGGATACTATCTCCATGGCAACGCAACCCGTCTTCGAAGCGCCTGTCTCCGTCGAGGAGTATCTCTCGACGGTCTATGAGCATGACTGCGAGTATGTGGACGGCGTCATCGAGGAGCGCGACTTGGGCGAGTTCGAGCATTCCTGGCTGCAGGCAGTTTTGGTGGGCATTTTCCTCAGAAATATGCAAGCGTGGGGCGTCTTCCCGCTTCCCGAGCAGCGCGTCCAGACCCAGCGCAATCACTTCCGCGTGCCCGACCTCACCATCCTGCGCTCGGGTGCGCCACGGGAGCGCATCCTCACCCGCCCGCCGCTTCTGGTCATTGAAATCCAATCGCCGGAAGATACTTTGCGCCGCACCGCTGCCAAAGCCGCGGAATATCTCGCCTTCGGCATCGAGCACGTTTGGGTCATCGATCCCAATGCGCGCGTTGGCTATCGCGCAACTTCCGATGGCCTGGAACTGGTCCGCGGCGGCGAACTCGCCATCCCCGAATCACCAATCCATATTGTCCTTGCGGATTTATTCGCCGAGTTGGATCAGATTTGATCTGACTGAATTACCGATATTACTTCCATGGTTTCAGTCGTGCAGCACCACATTCAATAAAGATTTATGTACTTTTATCTCGCCGTTGTAATCAATGAATCCCAGCTTGCGGAAGCGGTTCATGAAAAAGCTTACCCGCGAGCGCGTGGTGCCAATCATCTCCGCCAGCGTCTCTTGTGAGATCTTGGGAATCAGGGACACTGGATCGCCGGGCTGGCCAAACTCCGCCATCAGGAGCAGAATGCGCGCCAGCCGCCTCTCGCTGGAATTGAAGAGCTGATCGACCAGGTCGGCTTGGGTTCTCATGCTGCGCTCCAGCAGAAACTTCAAGAAGAGATCGCTGAAGGTGTGCTCCTCGTGCATCACGCGAATCATTTCGGAGCGCTCAATCTTCAGCGCCGCGCAGGGAGTAATCGCCGTCGCCGTCGCCATGCGCAAGCCCGGCGTTCCGGCCATCGACTCCTCGCCCACAAAGTTGCCCGCTGGGAGCAGCGCAATCGTCGCCTCTTTGCCCTCTTTGGAGATTACCGTTAGCTTGGCTCGGCCGCTCTGGAGATAGAAGACGCAATCGGCCGCATCTCCTTGAGTAAAAAAAACCTCCTTCTTCTTCAAGCGCAAAATCTTCCGACCAAGACCCGCCTGTGCCAGAAAGGCCGCTAGATCAAACCGATCCTTCTCTCCGCTCTCCATCCGAATTTCCGTCCCTGGTTGATTTTCTTGGGCCTTACACCGAGCGCCCGCGCCGCACCGCCTTTCATCGATAAACCTTGGAAGACTTCTTTCCCCTACTCCATTATCAAGCTCTCTTTGTGAAAGAAAAAAGTCTGTGCAGAATTGAACAGTTTTTGAAGTTTTTCTTCGATTGAGTTTCAAGTTGTTGAAAGATTTTTCGATTTTGCTGAAATGAAACCCGTTCAGCCAGATCGTAGCCTGGTCGCCCCAGCTCCGATTTTCGGACCAGGGAAACCACGAACCTCAACCCGTTACGCTTCCCAAGTACCCACTCCAAAAGAATGCGAAAATAAAAGCAGCGCCCGTCTAGGCGTAAGGGGGAGTTGGTGCCCAAGCTTCGCGTTCTGTCTACGCATCTGTTTATGAATCAGCGGCTGCATCCTGGCCTGCTAGAGTTGGCCGCTCGCTCTGGCGCTGAAGCCGTCGAACTCTTCGCCGCGCGTCAACATTTTGACTACACCAGCCGCGAGTCCGTCGCCGAGTTGGCCTCCTGGTTCCGCTCCAACCCGCTACAGCCCTGGTCGATGCACTCCCCGCTCTTCCCTGACCGCGAGATGGGCCGCACGGGTGCGCCCGGCGTTAACTTGCTGCACCCGGAGAAGGCCCGCCGCATTGCCGCCATGGACGAGATCAAGCGCGCTCTGGAAGCCGCCGAGCTGATTCCCTTCCGCAATCTGGTCGTGCATCTCGGCGAACGGGACGACGAATGGTCCGCGCGCTCGCTCGAGTTCGCCCTCACGGCTCTGGAACATTTGGGTGCATTCGCCCGTCCGCTCGGCGTGCGCCCGCTGGTCGAAAACCTGCTGAACGATCCCACCACTCCCGAACATTTGATCGAGATACTTACAATCGGCCACCTGGATCAAATCGGAGTCTGCCTTGATCTTGGCCACGCGCACATGACCGTCGGCGTCTCCGAGGCCATCGCCACGCTCGGCGAGCGCATCGCGCAAGTCCACGCCCACGACAACCACGGCCTGAAGGACGAGCATCTCTTCCCCGGCGACGGCACCATCGATTGGCCAGCCACCACCGCTGCCCTCAACGTGCTGCCCACCCCGCCCGCCGTCGTTATCGAGCTAAGCTCCAAGCTCCCCGACGAGCCCGCCGCCCTGCCGGCGCGCATTCAAAAGGCCTTCGAGCTGCTAGATTAAGAGCAGCCCGAATCGCCACGTCGAATGATAGCCAGGATGAACTACCGCCAACTCGCTAACTCGCGATTTCCGCGAAGCGGAAGCTAACCCGCTAATCTTATTCATAACTCGTCTCTTTCAACAGTGTCATGCATGAAGAAATTGATAACTCGCTGGTTTGCGCTTCCAAGATTTTTCCCTCAATTTATTGAAATAACCTACGGAAAAAGCCGGACCCGCGATCTGCGGTGACTTTGCATTGGATTTGAGCGTTGGGGAGGTCGGTATTCGTCAATATCCCAAAGTTCGCAGTACGATAGTTTCCTGATGGTTCACCACTCAGAAGTTCTGAAAGCGCAGTAACTTCATCTAGAGTGAAGCTGCCGGTGATCCGGCCTGAATCGCGTATTGGGCCCTCGATATTGGCCACTTCCTTGATCTGATCGTTCATCACAACGGCCATGGCGTGATTCACATTCTTGCTGGTGTAATTGTAGAAGCGGTCGCCAGCTTCGCTGGTTAGCGTGAAGTCGACTGCGCGACGTCCGGTGTTGGCATCTACGTCTGGATCTGCAGAACGGAAGTCCTGTCCTCCTATAATGTATTGAGTTTGTAAAACATATATGCTTTGTTGGTCGGAACCCTCCCCGATCACGCCAGTGAAAGTCTTCAGTTCATCATCGGACGGAATCGCGCCTCCAAAGCTGGCAGTTGCTTCCTGCTCATTTCTATAGGGACCACCAACCACAGCGCGAATCTCCAACCGGGGAGCGGCTGCATTTGTATAAGGTGTATAGGTCATCTTCATGGGTGATTTAACCTCCTGATCGCAGTTGAGTTTCCAACTCAGATCAGCACCGGAAGCTATATCCATAGCCTTGGCCCGGTAAAAATAATGTGCCGAATGATCATTCTCAACCTTCCTTTCATTCTCTCCGCCAGCATCTCCGTTGATTCCATAAAAGGCATTGAAGGTAACTTCCTTAACGGACAGAATCTTTACTGTGCGAGACTCAGGTCCCCACTTCAGATTGCTATTGACTTTGGAATAATGGAAAAGTGCAGTCACACCCCAGGTGAGGGCAACCATCAGCACAAAAATGCACACGGACATGAGAATAACAGCTTTTTTCATGCTGCCATTCTAATGCAAACCAGAAGGCAATATGAATTTAATTTTAGTGTCCAATGAAGTTTGGAGAATATAAGACAACACGAATGAGTCTTCTGATGGCAGGATTAAACGAAGTGAATGCTTTTCTTGCCAGGAAGATGGATGGCTATAAAGTACACTGGCTTGCTCGGACACCCCCGATCCCGATTTTGAGAACGGGGGTGAAATGCCTACGAACCAGGACAATCAGCAGATGCGCGGCAACTGCTCGCCGATCTGCTGCGGAATCACTCGATTGGCGCCCATCGCCGTGCGCGCCACCAACATCCTAGGATGCTCGGCGGTGACCGTGCCGATGCGGGCGGCGTCGCGGCCCAACGGATGCGCGCACAGAGTTTGGAGAATTGTCTCCGCCGCCTCCGGCGCAACAAAAAAGACCACCTTGCCCTCGTTGGCCACGTAGACCGGGTCGAGGCCCAGCAGTTCGCAGGCCGACTGCACTTCGGGACGCACGGGGAGACTCGGCTCGTCGATTTCGACGCCGACTCCGGAGGCCAGCGCAATCTCGTTGAGCGTAGAGGCCAGGCCGCCGCGCGTGGGGTCGCGCATGGTATGCATGGCCCCGCCCGCCTTGGTTAAAACTTCAGCGATGAGGCCGTTGAGCGCCGCGCAATCGGAGCGGATTTGGCTCTCGAACTCGAGGCCCTCCCGCACGCTCATGATGGCCATGCCGTGGTCGCCGATGGTGCCGGAGACGAGAATCGCGTCGCCAACCTGCGCGCGGGTCGGACCGACGGAGATGCCCGGACGCAGCAGGCCGATGCCCGCCGTGTTGATGTAGCAGCCGTCGCCGTGGCCGCGCTCGACGACCTTGGTATCGCCGGTAACGATCTTCACCCCAGCCACAGCCGCCGCCCGCGCCATATCCGCGACGATCGCCGCCAACTGCTGGAGTGGAAAGCCTTCTTCGAGAATGAAGCTGGCGCTGAGGAACTTCGGCTCCGCGCCGCTGACGGCCAGATCGTTGACGGTCCCGTTCACCGCCAGCTCGCCAATCGATCCGCCGGGAAAGAAGAGCGGCTGCACGACGAAGGAGTCGGTGCTCATGGCGAGGCGTCCGCCGCCCAAATCGATCACCGCCGCATCGCCCAGATTCTCCAACTCCTGGTTGCGGAATGCCGGCAAAAACAGATGCTCCACCAACTCATTGCCCAGCTTGCCGCCGCCGCCGTGGCCCATCACGATGGTGGGATAGTCGCGCAGCGGCAGCGGGCAGGACCAGTTAGAAAAATCCGGCGCGGAGTTTTTCATTTCTACTGTCATTTAACTTCCCCAGTAACACATTTTTGAATGATAACGACATCAGAGATT
>CAZXVX010000060.1:0-17844 GCA_964644105.1 uncultured Occallatibacter sp.
GCGAGGCGCACGTCGTGGTGATTGCTTCGCTCTTTGAGCGGCGCGCACCGGGGCTTTATCACAACACCGCGGTCACGCTGAACGCCGATGGCGAGATCGCTAGTGTCTATCGCAAGATGCATATTCCCGACGATCCGCTCTACTACGAAAAGTATTACTTTGCGCCCGGCGATTTGGGTTTTCAGGCCGTGGACACTGCCTTTGGCCGCATCGGCACGCTGGTTTGCTGGGATCAGTGGTATCCGGAAGCGGCGCGGCTCACCGCTCTCAAAGGCGCGGAGGCGATCTTTTATCCGACGGCGATTGGCTGGCATCCGGCGGAGAAGGCCGATTTCGGCGCGGCGCAATACGATGCCTGGCAGACGATTCAGCGCTCGCACGCTATCGCCAACGGCGTGTATGTGGCGGGAGTGAATCGCGTGGGTGTTGAGCATGGAGAGATCCTCGGCAATCGAGCGGAAGGGCAGGGAATCGAATTCTGGGGCGGAAGCTTTTTAGCTGATCCATTTGGCCGCGTGATCGCCAAGGCCTCGCATGACGCGGAGGAGATTTTGATCGGCGAGATTGACCCCGGATTGATCGAAGAGACGCGGCGCAACTGGCCTTTTCTGCGCGACCGGCGGATCGACGCTTATGCGCCGATCGCGAATCGTTTCATCGATCCCGTGCATTCGTGGTCGGCAGACGGAGAAGCTAAGTAGCTGTTTTCATCCTGCGATCACAAATAGTTCTGTCCTCATGAGCCGGACTTAGCGGAGGCGAAAGACCTGAGGTTGCTTTCCATTTCAAGAATGTCTGAGATTTTCCATGAAGAATAAAACGCCGCGTGAACTCGGTTATCGCATGCCCGCCGAATGGGAGCCCCACGAGGCTACCTGGCTCGCGTGGCCGCACAATCCTGAAGACTGGCCGGGCAAGTTTCAGGCTATCCCGTGGCTCTACGCGGAGATTGTGCGCCTGCTGGCCGCGCGGGAGAACATGCATATTCTCGTCGAAGATTCCAAGGCTGAGTTACGCGTCAACGGCATTCTGGAGCGCGCCGGAGCCAATCTCGACCGCGTGAGTTTGCACCGATGGCCCACCAATCGCAGTTGGACGCGCGACTCGGGTCCGATCTTTGTGCGCAACAGCGAAGGCAAGGTCGCAGTTACAAATTGGCGCTTCAACGCCTGGGCCAAATACGACGACTGGAAGTTAGACGATCAGGTGCCGGGCCGTGTAAATGAATTACTAACTCTACCCGAATGGCAGCCTACCATTGAGTTAGCGGATGGCATGCATCAAAGGTTAGTGCTTGAGGGCGGCTCCATCGATGTGAACGGCGCGGGAGTTATGCTCACTACAGAAGAGTGCTTGTTGAGCGAGGTGCAGCAGCGCAATCCCGGCGTCAGCCGCGCACAAATCGAGCAAGCCTTTCACAACTATCTCGGCATAGAACAGGTGATCTGGCTTGATCGCGGCATCGTGGGTGATGATACACATGGCCATGTGGATGATATCACTCGCTTCGTTGGTCCGGCGACGATTGTTACCGCAGTAGAACCCAACAAGAACGACCCGAACCATGCGCCGCTGGCGAAAAATCTTGCCCGCCTTAAGGCCGCGCGGACACTTGACGGAAAGCAATTCGAGATCGTCGAGCTTCCCATGCCGCGGCCTGTGATCTTTCGCGGCCAGCGCCTGCCGGCCAGTTATGCCAACTTTTATATTGCCAATGATCTTGTGTTGGTTCCGACCTTTCATGATCCTAACGACCGCATCGCATTGAACACGCTGGCCGAGATATTCCCGAACCACGAAGTCATCGGCATTCATTGCGTGGATTTGGTTTGGGGCCTGGGCACGCTGCACTGCATGACCCAGCAGCAGCCGGCAGGGCTAACATTAAAGCCATGACCGATCTCGATTTCATGCAAGCCGCGCTCGAAGAAGCCCGCATGGCCGCGGAGTCGGGCGAGGTGCCGATTGGCGCGGTGATTGTGCGCGAGGGGGAGATGATTGCGCGGGGGCAGAATCGCGTGCTGCGCGGGCTAGACCCGACGGCGCACGCGGAGATTGTGGCGATGCGGGCGGCGGCGGCTTTTGCCGGCAACTATCGCCTGCTGGGCTGCACGCTCTATGTAACTCTGGAGCCATGCGCGATGTGTGCCGGAGCGATGATTCATGCGCGGCTTGCGCGGTTGGTTTATGCTGCCAGCGATCCCAAGGCGGGCGCGGCTGGCTCGGTACTTGCCGTACTGAATCATCCGCAGCTTAATCACCAGATGCAGGTGGAGCAAGGCATTTTGGCCGACGAATCCGCCGAATTGCTGCGCAGTTTTTTTCGCGAGCGGCGATGATCTCATTGATCCGGAAAAATTATGTTACGGCAAAGCAACCGCAGGTCCTTCGACTCCGCTGCGCTTCGCTCAGGATGACAGATTGTAGGCGCTTCTCTTCCTGTGAACAAGATTACGTTGAGAAGAGTTTGACAAACAATATCAGCAAGACAGCTTCCGCTGTGCGGAAATAGCGAGTTAGCGAAAGTTTATTCCAACCATAACTCGACGCGGCGACCTGGACTGCTCGGAATGACAGGGTTTTTGAATTGTGATTTTTACAAGCCGGTTGAATAACTCCTGGTCAACGCCTTGACACGGTCGGCTTCTTGTGGCCACTTGGCTGCTAACTCGGCATAACTCCCGCTCTGGTAATCGGCATAGTCGAAGCCGGGAGTTACCGTGCAGCCGAGCAGAGCTACCTTGCCGTTGCCAACGAGCCGCGAACCTTGCCAGACGCCGGCGGGGACGATGAGTTGGACCTGCTGGCCAGCCAGCAAATCCGGCCCTAGAATGAAGACAGCGGAGCTGCCATCCGGAAATAGCTGTAGCATTTCCACCGGATCGCCGAGATAGAAGTGGTAGATTTCGTCCGATTCCAGCCGGTGCATTGCGGAAAAAGTTTCCGGCTCCAGAAGGTAATAGATCGCGGAGCTTAAAGGACGCGTTCCGCGTGGAAGTTCGAGAGTGCTTGCCGCGGCATAGGTTCGACGAAAGCATCCGCCTTCGAGCGCGAGCGGCTCCAGCTTCAGCAGCGATTTGATCTCTTCGGCGGTCATTTCTTCTGATGGTAGCAGCGCGGAGGCGGTAGAATGTCCCAATGAAAGTGCAAATGTATGGCGTCAGTTGGTGCGGGGACTGCCGCGCCGCGCGCCGGTTCCTCACGAACCACGGCGTTGAGTTCACGGAGATCGACATTGACAAGGACCGCGAGGCGGCGGCCGAAGTGGTGCGCCGTTTGGGCAAGCGGGCTGTGCCGCAACTGGTGATCGACGGCGAATGGTTCCAACCGTACAAGCCGGGGCGCGGGCTGCTGGAGGATGAACTCTTCGATCGGTTGGGAATTCCTCGTGGCTGAGCCTGGTGAGGTTCGTCGATTCCCACCCATTCGCAGAGAACGCGAATGGAAGGGGCACCCGGCCGGGGGATATTTACCGAACAAGGTTGTTCAAGGAAGATTTGGTTGTACCAAATTAGCGAGCCAGCATCCGCTTCGCGGAAATCGCGAGTTAGCGGGTTGCTCGAAAGCGCAACTTGACACTGGAGACCGAGCTGCTCAGGATGACAGGGTACGGCACGTTTTCGCGGTTGAAGGGCTTTCCCTCGTACAATGGAGAGTTGGACCTGGGTCGCTGAATGCGGCTCGGCAAGGAGTTTCCGTTGATCGAACGCTATACACGCCCGGCGATGGGCCGCATTTGGACTGAAGAGAACAAGTACCGCGGCTGGCTCGAGGTGGAGTCGGCGGCCAGCACGGTTCTGGCTGAGGATGGCGTAATTCCGGCCGATGCTGCCGAAGCCATCGCCACGAAAGCGAGCTTTACGGTCGAGCGCATCCAGGAGATTGAGGCCGAGGTCAAGCATGATGTGATCGCCTTTACGACCGCCGTGGCCGAGACGCTCAAGGCGCAGGGGCTGGATGCAGAGTCGCGCTGGCTGCACTACGGGTTGACCTCGACCGACATTGTGGATACGGCGCAGGCGCTTCAACTCAAAGAGGCCTCGGCGCAGATACGCACGGGCTTGACCGGCTTTCTGGAAGTGCTGAAGCGGCGGGCGGTTGAGTTCAAGCACACGCCGACGATCGGGCGGACGCACGGCATTCATGCCGAGCCGACGACCTTTGGCTTGAAGCTGCTGAACTGGTTTGCCGAGATGCAGCGCAATTTGGCGCGCTTTGACGCGGCGGCGGAAGACTTGCGCGTGGGCAAACTGAGTGGCGCCGTGGGAACCTTTGGCCACTTGAAGCCGGAGCATGAGGAGCGCATCTGCGCGCGGCTGGGATTGAAGCCCGCGCCGGTGGCGACGCAGGTGATTCAGCGCGACCGGCACGCGGCGTATATTTCGACGCTGGCCATTATCGGCAGCACGCTGGACAAGATTGCCATTGAGATTCGCCACTTGCAACGGACCGAGGTGCGCGAGGCGCAGGAGTACTTCAGCGAGAAGCAAAAAGGCTCTTCGGCGATGCCGCATAAGAAGAATCCCATCACCAGCGAACAGATCAGCGGCCTGGCGCGCGTGCTGCGCGGCAATGCGCAGGTGGCTTTCGAGGATGTGGCGCTGTGGCATGAGCGGGATATCTCGCACTCGTCGGCCGAGCGGGTGATCTTTCCGGACTCGACGATTCTGGTGGATTACCTGCTGGCCAAGATTACCGATCTGATCGACCGGCTGCTGGTTTATCCGGAGCGCATGAAGAAGAACCTGGAATCGACCGGCGGATTGATCTTCAGCGGCCAGTTGCTGCTGGATTTGGCCGAGGCGGGCATGATGCGCGAGGACGCGTACCGGCTGGTGCAGCAGCACGCCATGCGGGCGTGGAAGGAAGAGCTGGTCTTCCGCGATGAAGTGGCGAAAGATGCGGAGATTGGTGCGCTGCTCGGCGAGGAAAAGCTGGCGCGGACCTTCGACTACATGCGGCAGTTGGGCAATGTGGACGCGATCTTTCGGCGGGTTTTGGGCGAGTGAAGGCGATGAGCGATGGGGTTGAGGGCGAACATCCACGGGTGACTGAGGTGATTCGCGCGGCGGTGGACGCGGAGGCGGAGAACGATCCGGCCTTTGCGGAGTTGATTCTGCGCGCGCTGGTCGAGCAGTTTCCCCGGACGGCGATTGCGCACGGCTATCTGGCGTGGATTTTATCGCACCGGGAGAAGCATCGCGAGGCCATCGAGCATGGGCGTGTGGCGATAGCGTTGGAGCCTAAGTCGGAGCGGGTTTCGATGCTTTATTTTCGCGTGCTGTGGGGCGCGGGCGAGCGCAACGAAGCGCTCAACGAGGTGAAGCGCTTTACGGCCGTCGGTCACTCGGAGGAGTACTCCAGAATGCTGGAGGAGTGGGCGCGGATTGAGAGTTGAATGGGATTGGCAATATGCGCGAAGTTGTTGCGTTCGATAAAGACGCGC
Organism: uncultured Occallatibacter sp.; assembly: GCA_964644105.1. GTDB lineage: Bacteria > Acidobacteriota > Terriglobia > Terriglobales > Acidobacteriaceae > Telmatobacter. Next base: position 5,447 of record CAZXVX010000060.1, read on the forward strand.
CGTCCCTACGGGACTCCGGTTGGATTTTGGTATCGCGCACCCCGCGTTGAAACGCGGGGCTAATAAACTTTGCGCCTACGGCGCGGGTTGATTGGCTGGTTAGCGTATAAACAGGGGCGTAGATTGCCAGGACGAAGCAGGCGTGGACCAGGAGGTCCACGCGACAGCCGGCCGGGAGGCCGGCGCTGCAGGACCGGGAGGCCGGCGCTCCAGGACCGGGAGGCCGGCGCTGCAGTTTGATCTTTCATGGCTAGAAGGCAGAGGGGGGACTGACCGACTACTGTTCACTGACCACTGTCTACTGTCTACTGACCACTGTCTACTGACCACTGTCTACTGTCTACTGACCACTGTCTACTGTCTACTGACCACTGTCTACTGTCTACTGTCTACTGACCACTGTCTACTGTCTACTGTCTACTGACCACTAGATGTGGCAGCTTGCCATGCCGCGCTTGGCTAGGTACTTCTGGTGGTAGTCTTCGGCGGGCCAGAAGGTCTGAGCCGGCTCGACCGCGGTCACGATGGGTTTGGGAGCAAAGCGGCCCTCGGCGGCAAGCTGCTGGATTTTGGCACGGGCTTGCGCCTCCTGTTCGGGGGAGTGGAAGAAGATCACCGAACGGTACTGCGTGCCCCAGTCCGGTCCTTGGCGGTTAAGGGTTGTGGGGTCATGGAGGGCGAAGAATGCATCCAGAAGCTGATCGTAGCTGATTTCGGCCGGGTCGAAGTCGACTTCGACGACCTCGGCGTGTCCGGTGCGGTCGGTACAGACTTGCTGGTAACTGGGCCGGTCCAAAGAGCCGCCCTCATAACCAACGGCGGTGGCGCGAACTCCGGGAAGGTTAGCAAAAGCCGCCTCGACACCCCAGAAACAGCCTGCCGCGAAAGTTGCCTTTTGATCGCTCATAGTGGAATGGATGCTTTCCGGGTGCTTTGAGCGTCAATTTTTTGTTGCAAGATGAACGAATCCAAGTTTGCAAAATTAAATAGCGCTCATCGAAATACCTTCGTGTTTCCGATGCGCACTAAAGTGCTGATCCGCGGCGGTGAGTTCGTTGACTCAAGCTCATGGAGTTGTTAATCTGAAAGCTAAGGTCTGGTTTTCGAATCAGATCAGAAACCACAAACAGAACGCCAGCGGGCAGGCCCCCACCCGCGAAAGTGAACAGGGAGAAAGTGTTGTGCAGCCGGGCGGAAAAATTTGTGGAAAACTTCCCCGCCACAGTGAGGGCGGCGAAGCCTTGCCTGAAATGCGAACTGCGAGTTGAATTGACTTTCCCGATGTTGTACCTGAGATCTCGCATTCTCGCTGGGCGCAAGAGCGCCCGCTATTTTCCAGTACACTGAAACTACGCTCTCGTGTAGATCGGAGAAGAGGAACCCTTTGACCGAACATAATGAAAAACAAACGGATAGCCTTGGTGTCCGGCTGATGGAAGGCAACCGTTTTCTCGATCCGGAAGATCAGGTGTCTTTGCGCGAATTGGCAATTGTTCCATGGAAGCGTAAATATCTGGTTCTAAGTTGCGTGGTTTTGTGCCTGGCGCTTGCGATCCTCCTCTGCCTGGTGATGAAGCCCAAGTACAGGGCCACGGCCACAATCGAACTGAACGAGGACAAAGGCAGCACCGAGAGCATGCTCTCCGGCATGGCTGCGATGGCTTCTGGCGATCCGGACGAGTTGAAGGTCAAGATTGAGACTGAGACGGCGGTCATCAAAGATGAATCGATTGCGCTGGCAGTGCTTGGCAAACTGGGGATGCTTCGCCTGGAGAATCCCGACAAGTTCAGCAAGGAGCCGGGTCCGCAAGTGAGTGAGGATGCGCTTCCCGCCTCGCGAAGGGAAGAGCTGGTCAATATTTTTGAAGGGCATCTAAAGGTTGACGAGGTTGGAAGTTCGCGCCTGATCACCATCACCTACAGCGATCACAATCCAAAAGTTGCCGCGCAGGTGGCCAATCAGGTGGTGGCCGAATACAAATCCTATCTGCTCAGTTCCAACTTCACATCCTCGAAGGAAGTTTCCAAGTGGCTCTCCGACCAGATGAGCGACTTGTCCGGCCAGGTGACTCAGACGCAACAAGCAGTGGCGGATTTCGAGCGCACCCATAACCTTTCCTCAGCCATGCTGGGGATGGCGACTTTATCCGGCGGCTCATCGTCCATGAGCGCCAGCGGCGGCGGCGGCGGTGGTGGCGGCGCGGTTGAGATACCGGAACTGGATCGCTTGACCGCTCTCAATACCGAGATCACCCAAGCGGAGGCGGCGCGCCTGGAGCGTGAGGCGATTTATCGCATGACGGAGTCGCAAAACCCGGATCTGATCTCCTCGCTCGGCTCCGGTTCTTTAGCGGGAGTCTCCGGTTCGAGCGTCACCACGCAGGGTGGCGGCTTGGATGTTCTGAATTCACTGCGCGAGCAGGAGGCCACCATCGAGGTGGCATATGCCAGCGCGCAGTCCAAATATGGCCCCAGGAATCCACATCTGACGGACCTCTCCAATCAGATGAAGGCCATTCATGAGCAGATGCAAGCCGAAATGGGGAAGATCAAGCAGCGCGCGAAGAACGATCTGAACCTGGCCGAAGAGAATGAAAAGGCGCTGCGCGCGGCATTTGAAAAACAAAAAGAGATTACCAGCAAACTGAACGACGATGTGGTGAAGCTGGGCGTCCTTATGGCGCAAGCCCGCTCCAGCCGCGATTTGTACGATCTGCTCTATGCACGGCTGCAGGAAGCCAATATCGATGCGGGCAACAGCGCGACCAATGTCACGGTGGCCAATCCGGCGCGCGCGCCGGGCGAACCGTATATGCCCCAGCCTTTTCTTTTCATCGTAATCGGCATTTTTGGCGGGTTGTTTATTGGCACCGGCTTCTCGTATCTGCTGGAGAGCCAGGATGACACGCTGGCGGACAGCTTCCAGGTGGAGACGGTCAGCAATCTGCCGGTGCTGGGCATGGTTCCCTTTCACCGCATGGAGGCGCGGCCGCGCGAAGGCGCTCTGGCGGGAGAGTCGAGTTCCTTTCTGATTGCCCCGGAGAGCTCTACGGCGGAGTCGTTCCGCAGTCTGCGCTCTGGTCTGACTCTGTCTGGCGTGGGCAGGAAGCTCAAGGTTCTGGCAGTTACCAGCGCCCTTCCCGGTGAAGGTAAATCTTTCACCACCTACAACCTCGCTCTGGCTTTTGCGGCTACCGGCATCAAAGTGCTGCTGATCGATTGCGATCTTCGCCGTCCCCGGCAGCATGCGCTGTTTCGCGTGGGCAGGGAGGATGGTTTGGCGGATCTACTGGCCGGGCAGATTCCTTTTGAAAACACTCTCAAGCCGCATCCAGTGGAGCAGAATCTGTTCATCATGACGGCCGGGCGTCAATCCCCACTGGCCTCTGAACTGCTGGGCGCAGGCGAGATCGAAAATGTGATTGCCGCCGCGCGCTCGCGCTTCGATCTGGTTCTGATCGACAACCCGCCGGTTCTTCCGGTGGCGGATGCGATTATCGTCGGCACCTACTGCGATGGAACGATTGGCGTGATGCGCGCGGGAAAGACCTCGCGCAAGGCGCTGCGCCGCTTTATCCAAACCCTGGCCCGGAATCAGGTTCACATTCTCGGCCTGGTCATTGAAGCAGTCGATATGACCGCGACCGAATACAGGAGTGTGTATGGCTACAACGTGCAGAGTTATTATGGCGAAAAATAAGGTCTCATTCAGTTGCGGCCAGCTGGTTCTGCTCGGCGTCGCCTTGACAACGGCGATGACGGCTCTGCCGGCCGGCGCCCAGAATCAGACGGGTATGGCATCGTCGGCCTCTTCACTGGCTTCCTCTGCCGGCAAGGCCACCGCACCCGCCTCTCAATCGACGGGAATCATGGTCGTTCCCAAAGACATCTCCGCGTTGCGCATTGAACCGGGAGACTTGTTGAACGTCAGCGTCTATGATGCGCCCGAGCTCTCGAATGCCTATCGGGTGGACCAATCCGGCGACCTCACGCTTCCTCTCTGCGGCAAGGTGAACCTTCTGGGTGTGACTGCGACCGAGGCGGCAAATCGCCTGGAGGCGGCTCTCAAGGACGGCCAGATCATGGTTCAGCCGCAAGTCAATGTGGATGTGCTGCAGTACGCCGGCCAGTATGTGACCGTGATGGGCGAGGTTGCCCTTCCGGGGCGCGTGGCGCTGATTGCCCCCACCATGCTCGGGGACGTTCTGGCCGAAGCCGGCGGCTTGACCCAACTGGCGGGCTCTCATATCAAGATTCGCCATGCAGCCAGTGAAGGCGTGGCGGAAGAAGATGTTCCCTATTCTCGCATGCAGAATTCGCGAGAGACAGCCTCGATCCTTGTGCGCCCGGGCGACTCCGTCACCGTTCTGCGCGCCGGCATTGTTTATGTCCTGGGCGCGGTCAACCGTCCCGGCGGTTACATAATGCAGGAAGATGGCAAGCTGAATGCCGCCGAGGCTCTGGCGCTGAGCGGTGGAACGTTGATGCAGGCCAGGACCAATGGCCTGAGGGTGATTCGCCGCAATCCGGATGGGACGGTATTGGATTTTTCCCTTTCCTATGACGGCATTGCAAAGGGAAGCCAGACGCCTCTTCCGTTGCAGGCAGAAGATATTGTCTATGTTCCGATGAGCAAGATCAAGGCAACCTTCTCCACGGCAACCGGAATTATCTCCGCGGCTGCCTCGGCGGCGATCATCCACGAATAATCCTTCAGGCCGGATGATCTTCCTGATTGACTCCGGTGGGATCGGGCGTGTCTTCGATGCTATCGGTCTTTGTTCCTGTTGATGCATTCATGGGGCGGCAACTACTGCCCCATTTTCATCTCCGGCAACTTCAAGGATTCCCCAAGCCGATTCCGGCAGGAGCGCGATGAATCATCTCGCCACTTTCATCAGGTTGCTGACCATTCTGGCTATCGGATGGAGTCTGGCCACGTTGCTGGCAGTGTTCTGCCTTTGCATCGCGGTTCCAGCCTTGGTGCTTTACGCAAAACGACTCAAGCACCGTGGATTGTGGTGGGCGCTGTATGTGCTGGGTTTACATGCGGCGCTGGCACCAGTCTATCGAGGCCTCAGGAAAAAGCGCGGCTTAGGGCTGGTAGCCAGCCGATTCGTCAGCATGATCTATCAGATTCTTATCATGCTTCCCGGAGGCGAGTTTCCTTTGAGCGCCAAGATAGGCAAAGGCATCTTTCTCGGGCACACAGCCGGAATCGTCTTGAATGGATTGGCCGAGATCGGCGACTACTGCGTGATTACCACCGGAGTGGTTCTGGGAAGCGATGCGCGCGGCGGCGTTCCGGTGATCGGACGCAATGTGTATATAGGCGCGAATGCGGTCATTGCCGGAAAGACCGTGATTGGCGATCATTCCACCATAGGCGCGGGAGCGATTGTGGTGGGCCTGAATGTCCCCGCTTACTCGCTGGTCGTCGGCAATCCGGCTACCGTGGTGAAAGAGAATTACCGGCGCAGCTACCACAATTATGAAAGGGAAGCTGGATGCGAATAGGCCGGCTCGCAGGTCGAGCCTTTCTCATGATCGGTGTGTGGGACAGCGCGGTTGTCTCGCTCTCCGGCTTCCTGACCAATGTATTGGCCGGGCGTTTTCTCTCGACGGTTGACTATGGATTGTTCATCACGGCCTTCATTGTTGCAAACATGGCTATCGTGATTCAGTCCTCTCTGGTCTCATCACCGTACGCCGTCCTCGCGCCGCGTCAGGATGCAGGCCGGCAGCGCGAATTTCTTGCTGGATCGACCTGGATCACTTGCGGATTATCTGCGGTTGCCGGCGCAATTTTGTGCTTGCCGATGTTTTTTCTTTATCGCAAGTCGCTGGCCGGCGGCGTTCTCGGCATCACCTTGGTTCTCTTCTTTTTCTATGCGGTCACCGTGATGCTGCAGGACTTTGTGAGGCGCGCCTGCTTTGCTCATCGCCGAGAGACCGCGGCGCTGCTGCTGGATGTTTTGAGCGCCGGCGGACAGGTTCTTCTGCTCATTCTTTTACGCGCCAGCCTGACGCTTGACCGGACGATTCTTATCGTCGCCGGCACCACGGTTCTGGGCGTAGCTGGAGTTTATCTTGTGCCGCTGAAGAACAAGAGCCTTCCCTTCAATGCTCGCTCCGCGCGCCAGGCCGCTGAAGAAAACTTTGCGCTGGGCAAATGGCTGTTTGTGACCGCCGGCGTTTCCTGGATCGCCAATCAGGTTTACATTCTGGCCGTAGCCGCTTTTCAAACTCCGGTGGTTGTGGCGCAGTTGAATGTCGCGCGCACCATCGCCGCTGTCTCGAACCCCGCCGCGATGACTGTCGATAGCATGGGCACGCCGCGCGCATCTCGCATTGCGCATGAAAGCGGAAATTCAGCGTTGCGCCGATTCATCTGGAAGATCTCCGCCTTCGGCTGCATCCCATTCATCGCCTTGGGTGCCGTATGCTTTGTCTATCCAGAGGCCGCCATTCGCATTCTCTTCCATCGTTCCTTCGGAGACATTAGAACTCTGGTCCGCATCTTCAGTCTTATGCCGTTCCTGTGGTTTGCGGTGAGGCCGTTTACGGTTGGAATCAATGCCCTCAAAAAGCCCAAGGCCTTTCTTCCGGTCTATCTGGCCATCGGCTTTACTACGCTTACGGTTGGCATCTATCTTGCCCGTCAGTTTGGCGCGGTGGGAGCAGCCTGCGGCCTGCTCTTCAACAGCGTTTTCATGCTCATCGGATTTCTGATCCAGTTTTTAAGACTCACCAGGAACAAGCGGGAACTGACCGAGACAAGCTAGATCCATCTCCGTATGAATGGGGGTTGAGGCACGAAGAATTCCCGCTCATTCTCTGGAGTGGGCAATGCCTCAATCCTTGAAATCAACTGAATCGAGAGCACTGTATTGATGAACTGTCCTGAAATTACAATTCTTGTGCCTATCTATAACGGCGCGGCTTATCTTGCCGAGACGATCAGTTCGCTGCTCTCCCAGAGCTTCAAGGATTTCGAACTGCTGGCCATCGATGACGGCAGTACGGATAACTCGGCAGAGATTGTCCGCTCCATCCATGACGAGCGCCTGCGGTTGATTCAAAAGGAGAATGGCGGTCTTTGCGAGACTTTGAATCTGGGCATCAACGAGGCCAGGGCGCCTTTCATCGCGCGCTGCGACCAGGATGACATCAGTTACCCGGAGCGGCTGGAGCGGCAGTTGCAAGGGATGCGTGAACACCCGGAGGCGCTCGGCCTATTCGCCTACAGCACAAAGTTCGGAGACAAGCACCGCTGGTCCAACGCCGACAAGCATGTCATGGCCAAAGGCGAAGTGAAAATCTATGATCCGATGACCGATGGCTGCCTGCTGTGCTCGACCATGTTTGTGCGCACCACGGCGCTCCGGGCGATTGGCGGTTTCAGGCAGGCTTACTATCCGGCCGATGATTGGGATTTGGAGTGCCGATTGGCGGAGGCGGGCACGATCCTGATTTTGTGCGAGCCGCTGATCGCGTATCGCTTTCAAACCAGCGCAAATACCTATCGCACGTTTGCCCTGATGCGGAACAAAGGCCGCTGGGTGAAAGACTCTTTCAACCGGCGCCGGCAATCCCTTCCGGAGCTGAGCTTTGAGCAGTACATGCTGTCGCAGCCCAAGGGCATCTTCGCGCGCCTGGGACGCTATCGAAAGGATTCCGCAAAACTGCATATGCGAACCGCTGGCCAGAGATATCTGGATGGCCATTATGTCGCCGGAGCCATCCACCTGTTTGCCGCGACTCTGCTGTTTCCTGAAGAGCTGGCCGGGCGCATTCGAAGGTTCATTACCCGTTCCTGATCGCCGTGTAGCCGCCGTTGCTGTCAAGCCAAAAATGTGAATGGAAGAGAGATGCCAATAACATCACCGCTGTCCCCGCGGACGCAAGCCATGCCCTTCGGCGCGTTCATTATCGCGCTGTTTGACGCGCTTGCCCGTGACGGAGTGGCGGCCTTTGTGCTCAGAAATTACGAGGGATTCCCCGCGGCCAATGTAGGCAGCGACGTAGATTTTTTGATTCGCCGCTCCGACCTCGCGCGCGCCGTCCGCGCGCTGCAATCGATTCCCGGCATTCGAGTGGTGGGATATGCCGAGCGCCATTATGTGGCGCACCTCTTTGTCGAAGGCGTAACTCCAACTCCGGGCGTGCGTGCGCTGGGCATCGATTTCATCTGGAGCATGAATTGGAAGGGCGTGCCCTATGTGACGGCGGAAGAGGTACTCGCCGCGGCTCGCCCGCTCGAGGCCGGAAGCGCGACCTTCTATGCGCCCTCCCCGGTTCACGAGGCCATCATCTCCCTGCTCGCCTCGTTGATCATTGGCGGGCGTCTGAAGGAGAAGTACCTGCCAAAGGTGCGCCAGACCTTCGGCGAATCTCGATCTGAAACCATCGCCTGCCTGCGGCCGCTCTATGGCGAGAAGGTCGCCAGCCGGCTGGTGGACGCGGTGATCGCCGATAACCGGCAGGATGCGCTGAAGTGCGTTTGGCCGCTTCGCCTTGCGCTCGTGTCGCGCGGTTTGTGGCATCATCCCTGGCGCAGCACCTTCAATGCCGCCCGCTATCATCTGCGCGAATTCATGGTGCGCTGCACGCCTCAAACTCTGGAAACGATCTGTTTCACCGGCGCTGAGCTTCGGAGCAGGGAAGAGTTGATGGACAATCTTCTTCCCTTGTTGAAAAACTCAGCCAAACTTGTCGAGCGCCGTCCTTTTGGACCGCCCGATTCACAGTACGCCAAGGCTCTCGATTCGACTCCGGGAGTTCAAACTCGTGGCGGTTTCTTTCTCTCTTTGGCCTCGATGCTGAAGATCGTTTTTGAAGCCGCGAAAGAATGGCTTCGTCTTCTTAAAAAAAGAGACAATCTTACCCTGCGAATCAGTCAGAGTTGCACGTACCATCTGCCGCTGGGAGCGCCGCGGCGCCGGGAGGAGTTCTCGTGGCGGTTTACGCGGTTGGTCTGGAATCTGTTGCCGGCGCCGGATCTATGGATACTGCTGGATTCAACCGTTGATCAAATGCTTAGCGGCAACCCCGGCCTGACGCGCGAGAAAGCGGAGATGCTGCTGGCATCCTTTCGCATGGATGTGAAGACGAGAAAGAGCGGCATCATCATAGACGCAAGCCGGCCAGACGGAATTGTCGTGGAAGAAGTGGTTGCTGCCATCCTCGCGGCGCTCGTTCGGCGCACGCAAAGCGCACTCCAGAGACGCTTTTGAAGCCGGCAGAGCCGTTCACTTAAAAAAATGCGAGGAAGAAAGTGATTATGAAAATCGTCGTATTGGGCCCGGATGGCGCCGGGAAGAGTTCCGTGATTCAGGGGTTGATGAAGGATCTGGCTGTGGAGGGCCGGGTGGTGAAGATGCGCCACCTCAAACCGTTCCTTGCTCGGCAGCGGCGCGACCGTTCGGTATTGGTGAACCCTGTTCCTCACGGCCTGCCGCCGCGTTCCGCGATGAGCTCGCTGGCCAAGATATTCCTCTGGCTGGCGGAAGAGTGGGCTGCGAATCTCTTTCAGGACAAGAAAGGTGAGCTTCTGATCTGCGACCGCTATTACCATGATCTATTGATCGATCCTGTGCGTTATCGCTACGGCGGCCCAATCTGGGCTTCCCGGATGATAGGCAAGCTGATGCCGCGGCCCAGGCTATGGCTGCTGCTGGATGCGCCGGCCGAGGTCTTGCAGGCGCGCAAGCAGGAGGTTAGCCCGGAAGAGACCGATCGGCAGCGTCAAGCTTACCTTGAGTTTGTTGAGAAGCAGAGAAATCATGTGGTGATTGACGCTTCGCAAGCGCTGGACAACGTGGTTTCGGATGCGAAAAAAGCCATCGCCGCAGTAATGGGGGGTGTTGGTCACAGTGGATGAAGCCGGTCAATTTTATCGGGCAGCGGAGGCATCTGCCGCCAGCCATCTGGCCTTGCGCTGGAAGGGGCGGACGCGCTATGTCGTTCCACGGGATGCTCGCGCGCAGTCGGCCTGCTGGAGTCTCTTTCAACCTGGGCGGACTGAACTTCCATTGCGGGTTATGGCTCGCATGCCGCAGTTGTTTGGGGCTATCCATTGCGTTGAGAGTGAAAAGCTGGCGCTGATCCGCACCGCGATCGGCACCGAGGCCGGACTCTCTTGCTGCCGCGCCGGAGCGCCTGGGCCATGGAGCAAAGATACGATTCTGTTTCTGGATCACTTGGCTCAACCGCTGCTGATTGTGAAGGCAGGTAAGGGAGAAGCAGTTGACCGGCTTCTGCGGAATGAAACAGAGTGGCTGCGGGAGCTGCGCAATCAGCCGCAGTTGGCCGCCCATCTTCCTGAACTGGTTGCGCATCGCTCAGGAATGGATCTCAGCTTTGTGGCGCAGTCGGTGCTTCCGGGACGGTCGGAGTTTGAATTAGGCAAGCCGCATTTTGAATTTCTCAGAAAGTTTCAGGCATATTCGCGCCGCAGCTTGCGTTATGAGGAGTCCGGGATGTGGCGAAATATGCATACTCGCATGAGAGCTCTCGACGGTTTGCTTTCGAAGGCCTGGGGGCTGCGCATCGAAAAGGCAATGCGGCGCATTGAAGAGCAGCTTTGCGGCGCGCCGATTTTGATGACCGCCGCGCACAATGACTTTACGCCGTGGAATATACGCATTCAGGATGGCGTGGCCAGAATCTTTGACTGGGAGTATGCCGAAGCCGAGCAGCTTCCTCTGTTTGACCCGCTGCATTTTGCCCTGATGCCGATGGCTTTGAAGCGGGAGCGGCCAGAAACCATGATTCGAGTCATGCGGCAGACGCAGCAATTGTGCGAACGGTGGCTCGGGAAAGAATTTTGCCATGCAGCGCAAACCCAGGCTTTGGCTTGCCTGGTGAATATTTGCATGATCTATCTTTTGTCTGTCCGCGGAGAATCTGTATCCAGTCCGGTTTTCGATAGTTATATCCCGATCATTGACCAGATGTGCCTCCTATGAAGTTATGCTGGATTGGCCATGTTTTCGTATGATTTCCAGCAATAGCGAGCTGGAGGGATTTTGCAGAGCGGTTTGATGAGAGCCAATGCAAGTGTTGTGAACGTTCTTGGGATATAATTACGCGGGTAGGGAGATCAAATGGATAGATGGATCAAAAAGTGGCTGCTCGCGTTCGGCTTGAATATTTCAAAGCCGTTGAAGGCGAGCGAAGTGCTTGGCCTAATTCGAAAAATGAGTCCTCAAGATTGCGGAATAGAATTGATTCGCATTGGCGCCTTCGGGGACGGAGGGTATCTGGTCCCGGACGATCTGGAGGGCATCGAGTATTGCTTTTCTCCAGGAGTGAGTACCCGGTCCGATTTTGAAGATCATTTGGCGAATCTTGGCATCCGATCTTTTCTGGCCGACTATTCCGTGGACGCGCCTCCTATATCGAGGCCGGAGTTTGTCTTTGACAAGAAATTTCTTGGGGCATCAGATCGCAATGAGTTTTTTACGCTCGCAACATGGAAGAACAAGTATCTGAAGGACTACCGTGGCGATATGATTTTACAAATGGATATTGAAGGCTTCGAGTACGAAGTGATTCTCAGCACCCCGGATGAGCTTATGAAACAATTCAGAATCCTGGTGATTGAATTTCATTTTCTTGATAAGCTCTTCGATAAGTTTTCTTTTGGAATCATCTCCTCCTGCTTTGAAAAGCTGCTGCAAAACTTTCATGTTGTGCATATTCATCCCAACAATGTTGCTGGCACAATAGGAAGAGCGGGAGTTGATCTTCCAAGTATCATTGAATGCACGTTTCTGAATAAGAACCGGGTGAGCGTTACAAAGCCGCAGCGAATCTTTCCTCACAAGTTGGATTCAGATTGCGTAAAGGAAAGACCGACTTTGACCTTACCGAAGTGCTGGTACGCTGGCGATGATTGATCATGGTCTCATCAAAGCCAGCAGGATGCAGCGGATGGAACGAGATTGAAAAATTGGACCATGATGACGAAACCTATGCAGGATGCAGAAGGAAAAAGGAGAGCAGAATGAGCGACAAATTGATTGTGGTGACAGGCGCAGGCGGTTTCATCGGCGGCAATATGGTGGCTTGGCTGCGCCAACAGGGGCAAGGGAATATTCGAGCCGTCGATGTAAAGCCTCTGGAGAATTGGTATCAAAGATTCGAGGACGTCGAGAATCTTGTGCTGGACCTGAATGAGAAAGAGAACTGCGAGATCGCGGCCAAGGGCGCTTGGAAGATTTATAACCTGGCCGCGAATATGGGCGGCATGGGCTTCATCGAAAAGAACAAGGCGCTTTGCATGCTCTCGGTGCTGATCAACACGCATATGTTGATGGCCGCGCAGAAGTTTGGCGTCGAGCACTTTTTTTACTCATCCTCGGCCTGCGTTTATAACGGCGACCTGCAGCACA
>CAZXVX010000061.1:0-17474 GCA_964644105.1 uncultured Occallatibacter sp.
TGAAGAACGGATCTTCTCCGTAGACCTCTTCGCTGCGTCCCCAGCGCGGATCGCGCGCCAGGTCGGATTGCGGACCCCAGAGCATCAGAAGCTGCCGGTCATACTTGGCCGTCTGGGTGATGAAGCGGGCCTCGTAGCCCTCAACCCCGCCCGCCTGACGCACCAGCTCCGGATCCCACGATTCGCCCATCCCCGGAGGCTGCGGAAACTGCGTCGTTGTCACCGGCAGGCGCGTGCCTCTTTTGTCTCTCTGGACCACGCCATGAATCCCCTCGGAGCTGCCGATATTCGGCACGCCCAGCCGCGCCACGCTGGTATTTGTGCCCAGGCAGGCGATCTTCTCTTCCACGGTCATCAGCGAGAGCAGATTGTCGATTCGCTTCTCCGCCGGCAAGGTTGGGTCGTTGAATGGATGGCGCGTTTCCTGTGCCAGCATTGGAACAAGTCCTGCGAGTAAAAGACACAGCACGGCGGTGAGTCGATTGCGAAACATGGAAGAGCCCCCCAAGAACTTTCTCAGCCCAGCGCCAGCGCCCAGGCGCGCGCGGCTTGCAGATTCAAAGAATCCATCTGGTTCAATATCTCGTATTCAGGCGGCAGTGCACAAGAGCAAGAACACCAGATCACGGGTGATTGTCCCTTCAAGGATGATGCGATGAGACAGCATCAACCCCAAGTGACTTTAGAAAACGTGGCAGAATCGCCCATTGTGGGCAATCCGAGCAATCATCCTCCACTCCTGCTTCCTTTTGTTGCACCTGCATTCCATATTATGAAACGGCCATAAAGATGCCCATCATTAGGCCGATATAAGAGGGAAGTCTGCTTTCCATGGAAGGAGTATCTCCGAATGCTTCCCGCAATCAATCATCCAGTCTGGAAGGATATTGTCCTAGGGAAAAAAACAATTCAAACCGAAAAGGCCACCGTAAATCTGCTGACTCAAAGCAGCAGAATAAGTTATGGACGAAACCCCTCCCCGGACAATATGGAACAGATTATCGATAAAATGCACGGTTTTTTTACCCGGTATGAGTCAACTTTTAGCCATGAAATCGCTCAAATCTCCCAGTAAAACATTCAACTTCTCCGAAAGGAACGAGGAAAGACGATGCCTGTCAACGAACATTCCAAATTGCAGTCCATCCCGGAGGTGCAAGCATCGATTGCCGCCGGAAAGTATCTGTTCCTGGCCGGGAGCCGGCAGGCGCTCCGCCAACTCCCGAAAGGCAACTGGATCGGTGGAACCATCTGTTACTTCATGACCGACGAGGGCGGCCTGGTTTCTGAAGAGAAGATCTTTGCTACCGAATTACCGGAGTTTGCGCTTGATGCCAAAATCGCCAACTATGGGTTGGGAAATCTATCGAGCCTCTTCAGCGATGCGCCGGAGAATGGTTTCACATATCTGGTGATTCCCGCTTCGACGAGGGTTCATAAGGCATTTGCCGAGCAAGCCCCTAACTTTGATGGCTTTTTGATGCATCCCGTGGTTGGCTGGATCGCTGGTGTGCGCATGGACCTCCTCGGCAAGGAACTCCCCGCGGTTTTCAACGGGCAGACCGGTGAGGTGCTGGAGAACAAGGCCGTTGCCTTGCACGTTGCTCTGCCCGCCGGCAAGCAAGCCGAGTTGGAAATCGTGAGTATTTTCAAGGGCGGGGACGGCGACGTGATCCACTTCAAGGAAGAGGGTTTTCAAGTGGCCGGGTGCGTGATCAACGGCAAGCCCGCCAATCTTGCGGATTACATTGCGGAAAAGAAGATTCGCACGGAATTTCCGCTCGTGGGCGACTATTGCGGAAGCCCGGTGAATGTTTCCATCCAGAACGTCGATCCGTTTACGCATTGCGTTGATCTATACGCTCCGGTCTTTCCCGGCGTGGACTATCGCTTTGCCGCCCCGGTGGAAGATTACGCGGACGCCTTTGGCAAGGTCATTGGCACGGACGCTGAAGTGCCGGAATTCGCATGTAACTGCATCCTCAACTTCCTGTATGGCAAGCTGGAGGGCAAAAAGACCGGCAATGTCACCGGCCCCATCACCTTCGGAGAGATTGCGCATCAGTTGCTGAATCAGACTTTGGTGCGGATGTATCTGCGCGACGTGAGATGAAGTCGAGATTCACGACCGATGACAGAGTGGCTGACGCCAGAGAGGGGCGCGTGAACTTTTGGGTCCACGCCTAGCTGATTTCAGATACACGCTTCCAGAAAGTTACATCTGCCGCGCTCGTTCAATGGCGCGAATGACCGCTTGTGCCTTGTTGATTGCCTCCTGATGCTCCAACTCCGGCACCGAGTCGGCGACAATGCCCGCACCAGCCTGCACGTAGCCTTTGCCGCCCACGGCCAGCATGGAGCGAATGGCAATACACGAATCGAGATTGCCGCTGAAATCCGCATAGAGTACCGCGCCGCCATACGTCCCGCGCCGGGCCGGCTCCAACTCCTCAATGATCTCCATGGCGCGGACCTTAGGGGCGCCGCTCAGCGTACCGGCCGGGAAGCAGGCGCGCAGGGCATCGACGGCCGTCAACTCCGGCTTGAGGCGGCCCTCGATGCTGCTGACGATGTGCATGACGTGCGAGTAGCGCTCCACAAACATCAGCTTGTCCACCTTGACGGAGCCGAACTCACTGACGCGACCGACGTCGTTACGCCCCAGATCTACCAGCATCACGTGCTCGGCGCGCTCCTTTTCGTCGTGGATCATCTCATCGGCCAGCGCCTGATCCTCGGCCTCGGTGACGCCGCGTGGGCGGGTTCCGGCAATGGGCCGGTACTCGACCTTGCCATTGTGCACGCGCACCAGCAGTTCCGGCGAAGAGCCTGCCAGTTCCACGACTTGGCCTAGCTTCGATCTCTTCAAACCCTTGTCTTCATTCGGCTTGCCGCCGAGGACGCCCTCGGGTGCAAAGCGCAGGAAGAACATATATGGACTAGGATTCACAGTGCGAAGTGAGCGATAGACCTGGAAGCTGTCAGCCTCCGGCTCCACGTCAAAGCGCTGCGCCAGAACAACCTGGAAGATGTCTCCAGCCTTGATGAACTCTTTGGCGTGCTCGACGGCAGTGATGTAATCCTTCTTCGAAGTGCGGTGCTCCACCTTGAGCTTGCCTTTGTTCTTGCCAGTGGCGAGCTTGGGCAGCGGCTGCGTCAGGCGTTTCTCCAGCTTGCCGAGGCGGGCAATGGCTTTGTCATACGCATCGACGGGCTTGCCGCGAGTTACGTCGGCGGTGACGACAAGCCAAATCTCTTTGCGCACATGGTCGAAGGCAAGCACTTCGTCGAAGAAGAGCAGGCAGGCATCGGGCACGCCGAGTTCGTCCTTGGCCAGCTCCGGCAGGCGCTCGATCTGGCGCACGGCGTCGTAAGCGAAGAAGCCCACAGCGCCGGCGGTAAAGGGCGGCAAACCCTTGAGCCGCGCGGGCTTGTGGCCGCTGAGGGCGCGGCGCAGCACGGCGAAGATGTCGCCCTCAATCTCGATAACTTTTTTGCCTTCGGTGATGGTGATCTGGCGTCCGCGAGCGACGATGCGCTTGAAAGGCTGTAGGCCAATGAAGGTGTAACGGCCCACTTGCTCGCCGTTCTCCACCGATTCCAGCATGAAGCACTCGCGCTCCGGCCATGCGGCGCGCAGAAAGGCCGAGACCGGCGTCTCCAGGTCCGCCGAGAGAATTCGGCAGACAGGAACAAGCGTGTGCTCTTTCGAGAGCGCGAGGAACTCTTTGCGGCTGGGCTGAACGGAGTGGGCTGAATCTTTCACAAATTCAGTGTAAATGCCTGCCGCACTGCGAGGGAACAGAAGGCAGAAAGAAGCTGGTTAGAATGTAACTGCTTCCAAAAGATCTGATGTGGGGTTTTCTACCCCAGGCATTTTCTGGCCTATGGTTGCGGCGGTGCCGCTCCAGTTTTTCTTAGTAAAACATCGAGTGCCATCCCTGTTTTTTCTATCATGAGGCGGCAGTTGGTAAGCGCTCAAGGCAGTTGGAGCGGCCCGGCAAGGCAAGCAGTGCTTTGGGGCTGGCCATTGGCCATCACAGTGCAGGTTGTCAGTGTCCAGCCCAGCGTGGTTGTTGGATTGAACTCCGACAGAGTCCAACCGGAGTAGTTCAATGTGGCGCTGTTGGCGTCACATTCGAATGAGCCAGTCGAGAGATCGGATATCTCTACGCTTGGGTTGCCAGCGCCGGCGACGACAGAGGTTACGACACTATTGATGCTGGTTGCCGAAGGAACAAAAAAGGAGTTTGCCGTTCCTGACCATACTACGGTATTGGCAAATGTCGGAACTCCTCCCAGGCCGGCGCTTAGGTCATTGAGATATGGCGTTCCTGAGCAACTGGAGGAATTAGACCACCAGAGCGACGCGGCCGGGAATGTGCCGTCTATATTTACGTTGATGATATATCCAGAGGCGTAAATCGGGAAGGTTGCGCCGCTTGGATTGCCGAGTAATGTACCGATAACATTGCCTGAGGCGTCTTTAATCAGCAGACCATTGCCGGTTAGTCCTTGCGGGCCAGTCGCACCAGTTGCTCCAGCGGGTCCTTGGGGGCCGGTTGCACCAGTTGCACCAGCGGGTCCTTGCGGGCCGGTCGCACCAGTAGGTCCTGCGGGCCCTTGCGGGCATCCGGCGCAGGTTCCGCTCACGATAAGATTGGCGAGCGTTGTGGTGCCCGTATCCGTGAGGTTGCTAACCGTTGGGGAAGTGGCCAGCATGACTTTGCCGGAGCCGGTGGTAGAGGCCGCGGCTATAACACCGCTGCTATTGGTTCCCAGAACAGTTGCGCTGGTGACGCCGGTGTCTGTGAGGCCTGCCACTTTGAAGCCGCCCGTGGCGGCAGAGAAATCAACGGCGAAGGTTCCAGTGAGGCCCCCGCTTTGCGAAGTTCCCAGGGTCAGGGTATTCACCGGGCTTTGCGCAGTGTTGGAGATGGCGTTGTACAGGTATGGTCCGGTAGCGAAAGAACCGCCGTCGGTGTTCGAATAGGCATTAGCGTCGAAATAGAGCTTGGCGGAACTTTGGTTAGCGCCACTTGTGGCTGCCGTCGCTGTTGCCAAAGTCAGATTGCTGGTGTTTGTGGAAGTTACCGCCTGGGCCAGATTCGGCGTGTAAGCATAATTTCCGGCAGAGGTCTGATAGCCGCATTCGATAGTATCCGCGCCCGTGCCGCTGGCCGCGCCAAAGCATCGGAAACGCGTGTAAAGGCTGGCGGCTGGAAGCCCGCTGGCTGGAACTTCAGTAAGCGAAGTTCCCGCGAAATACTGATTACCGGATGAGTCCTGTGCTATTGATCCTAAATTATTTCTCGCACTCGTAGGAGCCAAGTCGCCTCCTATCACAGTCACAATATCGCTCGATCCTTTTGTAACAAGAGGGTAGGGAGTACTTGCTGTAAAACCGCCCGGTGGATTGTAAAGAGTAAGAGACCCGCCGCCATTCATCACGAAAGGGCTGCTGGTTGTATTATCATTGCATCCTTCCAGCCCTAGCCAATGCACCGCCGCTTGGCTGCTTTGACCAACCACTACCAATGGTCCAGTCGGAACTTCGGTATCGCCCAGCCATATCTCCGACATGCTTGCTGACCATGAGCCGGCGTTATTGATGCCGAGGGTGACGATGTTGTTGCAGTTATCCACGTCGCCCAGGTAAACCTTGTTTCCGATTCCGCTCTGAATGCGCAGCATGCCCGCAGCCGTAGACGGTCCACTTATCGTGCAATTGCCCATTAACTTTTCGATGATCCATGAATTGGAAGAACCGCCGGCAATGTCCACCAGAAACAGCCCCGTGCTGTTGCTTCCGCCATTGCACGTCACATTCCCCAAATATCCGTTCCCGTAACCTTGCGCCGTCAGACATTGCGCGAATCCCCAGATATAGACATTATTCATTTCCAGCAGATCGCCATTGTGGGCAACGCTTGTGCCTGTCATGGTGATGCCTGCGCCAGAAGAGCCGTTGGCCGCGTAGATATTCATGTTTTGCAGATTTGCTGCTGGAAAGCACCAGTTTGCATTTGAATTATTGGAGCAACTGAAAACCAATCCGCTGGTGGCAGCCGTGGTACCTGTAAACCTGAGCGTGGTATAGCAGCCCGATTCATTGCCCATTCCGCCCCCGATCAGAGTTGTACCGGCAACGTTATTGCCAAGTGTCCCGCTATTCAGTTGCCCGGCCACCAGAATTTCGCCAAGCGACCCCTGACAATTTGTGGGCAGAGTATAGGCTTTACCCGTAGCGATACAGGCATTCAGGGCGGCTGTGTTATCTGTAGTGCCGTCGTTGATGACTCCGGGGCAGGGGCCTGTTCCTCCGGCGGCATTAAAGAGATTAGCCAGTGCTCCAGCGGGGGTGGACGCGCCCGTACCTCCAACAGCCACACCCAGAGTGGCAACACCTCCGATGGTTCCGCTACTGGTGTAAACGGCTGGTTGGCCAGTTACGGCCGCGGCGATATTGGTGGCGCCTCCGGCCGGTCCCTGCGGTCCCTGCGGCCCTGTTAAGCCTTGTGGCCCAGTGGTCCCAGTCGGGCCTTGTAGTCCGGTGGCGCCAATCGGGCCTTGTGGTCCGGTGGCGCCCTGCGCGGCCAGAAGAGCCCAGTTGAGTCCTTGTCCCGCTACATCATTTGCTGGATCGATATCGGTATTTGCCGCCACGGCGATATAACTGCTGCCGTTTTCAAAGACGGAATCACCGATGTTGTACGCCGCGGTTGAGAGCCAAGCGCCTCGGAAATTGACCGGCGGACCAGCCGGACCTTGCGGACCAGCCGGTCCTTGAACTGACCAAGTTGTGCCGATTTCTCCTGTGACACAAAGGGTTGTTGAACCGACAACCCGGACATTTCCGGTGGATGAATTGACGCAGGCCGAAATTGACGACGATAGATCGAAAGGCGAAACCGTCAATTGCACCGTGGCAGTTACCGCGCTGAAGTCAACCGTATCCGCCGGAGTGCAGGTCACAGAAAGAGTCTGTATGCCTTGGGGAAGAATTGTTCCCAAGGGCGGTGTGTAGACGCAAGATCCTGGCACATTGAAGATCGCGTTGAGTTGGGTTGCGCTTAATGCCGTGCCAGCGGTGATGGCTGCTGGAGTTGTCCAGGAGATTGCAGGCGTGGGCGGATTCACTGTCAGAGAAACGGAGGCTGTCGCAGTTGTATAGTTCGTAGTGTCGGAGGGCGTGAAGGTCACAGAGAGAGTGTGCTGGCCTGTGGTAAGAACTGTACCCGCGGCTGGAGAATAAGAGAATGTGCCCGCAACCGAGGAACTGGCGTTGAGTTGTGCGCCGCTCAGCGCCGTGCCGAAGGTGATTGCCGCAGGAGTCGACCATGTGATGGAAGACGCGGCCTGGTTCACTGCCAGCGAAACGGAAGCTGTCGCGGTTGAATAGTCCGCGGTGTCGGAGGGCGTGAAGGTCACAGAGAGAGTGTGCTGGCCTGTGGTAAGAACCGTACCCGCGGCTGGAGAATAAGAGAATATGCCCGCGACCGTTGAACTGGCGTTGAGTTGCGCGCCGCACAGCGCCGTGCCGTAGTTGATTGCTGCGGGAGCCGACCATGTAATGGAAGACGTGGACTGGTTCACTGTCAGCGAAACGGAAGCTGTCGCAGTTGCATAGTCCGCAGTGTCGGAGGGCGTGAAGGTTACCGAGAGAGTGTGCTGGCCTGTGGTAAGAACTGTACCCGCGGCTGGGGAATAAGAGAATATGCCCGCAACCGCTGAGCTGGCGTTGAGTTGCGCGCCGCACAGCGCCGTGCCGTAGTTGATTGCCGCTGGAGCCGACCAGCCAATCAAAGGTGTGGCTTGGTTCACGATGAGAGATACAGTGGCCGTCGCCGTCGTGTAATCAACGGAATCGGCGGGTGTAAAGGTCACCGAGAGATTATAGGTTCCGGCGCCCAGTACCGTGCCCAATGCAGGCGCGTAGGCAAAGCTGCCGGCGACCGGCGAGCTGGCATTCAACTGCTTACCGCTCAACGCTGTGCCGAAGGAAATTGCTGCTGGAGCCGCCCATGTAATTGTAGGTGTCGACTTGACCTGGGCAAAAACGCGTGTACGATTGTTGCTCTGGTCATCAACGTAGATGTTGCCGGACGAATCGACGGCAATGCCAGTGGGCTTGTTCAATGCGGCGCTGGTTGCTAAGCCTCCGTCGCCGGAGTAACCGCAGTAAGGGGTGCCTGCCACTCCTACAGCATCAGGTGTAGTTGGAGCGCCAGCCACCGTGGAGATGATTCCCGTCGCGAGAGTCACTTTGCGAACAACGCAGTTGCTCTGATCTGTAATGTAAAGGTTGTCTGCCGAATCCAATGCAATGTTGGCAGGAAGATCCAACGACGCGGCCGTGGCCGGTCCACCATCGCCTAGGTATCCAACCGTGCCGTTGACTTGGCCGGCCAGCAAGCTAATGGTTCCTGTCGAGTTGACAACTCCCGACGGGATATAGCTGGTGCTTCCGCTGGAACTGGCGGTAATCTTGAGGACTCGCGAATTGTTCATGTCAGCGATATAGAGATTGCCGGACTGATCGAGCACAACCCCGCTCGGCGCATAAAGATATGCGCTTCCTGCCGGTCCAGAAACTCCGCTAGTACCATGGGTGGTTTGGCCAGCCACTGTGCTGATGATTCCCGTGGATAGATTAACCACGCGAATACGATAATTGGAGTAGTCGGCAATATAGAGGTACTCGATTCCATTGACGGATTCAACGGCAACACTCACCGGTGAATGTAGTTCGGCGCTGCTGCTGTTTGCCAGTCCGCCATCGCCGCCGAAGCCGGCAGTGCCGTTGCCGGCAATCGTATAAATATAGCCGGCTGTTGGCGCGGTGGCGCCGGGCGTTATGGCAGCCGCCACCGAGTCGATGTAAGGCGATTGGTATCCTCCGCCCGCGGGAGACGCCACCATGCGAATACGCTGATTGCCTGTGTCGGCAATAAAGATATTGCCGGAAGAATCGATGGCAACACCCTCCGTAACAGCCAAATCCGCACTGGTCGCGGCTCCGCCATCGCCGGAAAAACCACAGGAGTTGGTGCCGCCGCCAGCTATCGTGCTGATGATTCCTGTTGCCGCCGACACCATTCGAATGCGGGCGTTAGAGTAATCGGCAATGTAGAGGTTGCCATTCGGGCCGATAGCCATAGTAAAAGGTCTATTCAACTCTGCCGATGTGGCTGGCCCTCCATCGCCGGTACGGCCGGCTGTGCCTGAACTGTTGACGATTGTACCTATATCTCCCGAAGCAGGAAACACGATTTGTGCCGCTGAGCTGAGGCTGAAAACCAGAAGACAGAACAATAATCCGGACAATCGCTTGAACATCGAACTTAATTCCTTTCTATAATGAACGGTTCGTCGATTAGTCAAACTCTAAGGAGCGATCAGAGTTTATAATCCAATCGTTTCGGTAGTTTCGACCGGAGGCGGTACGGTCCAATTTGTACCTGTTTCATGCGCAACAGAATTAGCCATAGATCAAGAGATAAGAAAAGCGGAGGTAGTTGAATTGCCAGAACCAAAAACCTATTTGGATACCAGCGCATCCATGGCTGATGCTGTGAATAAAAGCGAAAAGACAGCAATTTCCCGCACTTGATTGACACCAAGTTTGTCTCTCAAAAACAAGACACCGGTTGAGTTGGAGGGGGCCCGATTGACAAACATT
Organism: uncultured Occallatibacter sp.; assembly: GCA_964644105.1. Classification (GTDB taxonomy): domain Bacteria; phylum Acidobacteriota; class Terriglobia; order Terriglobales; family Acidobacteriaceae; genus Telmatobacter. The sequence goes on from CAZXVX010000061.1 coordinate 9,683, forward strand.
ACTCTCTCTAAAGTCATCTGCGCAGTGATGTTTGTCACGCATCGTAAATGCATAGGATTCAATCGGAAAGAAATGTGGCTGTCTGCGATATTGCCGATTGTTGTATACTCCAAGCCGTATGCAAGTATTTGCGATTTTGCCAGCGGCGGGGCTGGGAACCCGGATGGCCGGGCCTCAGCCGAAGCAGTTTCTCACCCTGGATGGGGTTCCCATCCTGATTCACTCGCTGCGCGCCTTTGCCTCCGTGGCGCGAGTGACCGGGATTTATGTGGCCGTGCGCCTGCCGGAGATGGAGCGGGTGCAGGCCCAGATTGCCGAGTATGGCTTTACGGACCGGGTGCGGGTGGTGGAGGGCGGCAGCCATCGGCAGGAGTCGGTGGAGCACGCGCTGGCTGCGCTTGCCGCTGAGGCGGAGGACGTGGTGCTGGTGCACGACGCGGTGCGGCCGCTGATTGACGCAGCGACGATCGACCGGACGATTGACGCGGTGATTGAGCACGGGGCTGCGATTGTGGGCCTGCCGGCGGTGGACACCATCAAGCAGGTGGAGCGGACGGCGCACGGGGCGCTGGTGACGGCGACGATTCCGCGCGAGTTTGTAGTGCTGGCGCAGACGCCGCAGGGCTTCCGCTATGGGCTGCTGCGGAGCGCCTTTGCCGAGGCTACGGCGGATGGCTTCATCGGCACGGATGAGGCGTCGGTGGTGGAGCGGGCAGGGCATCCGGTGGCGGTGGTTCCCGGCTCGGCGATCAACTTGAAGATTACGCAACCGGGGGATCTGGCGCTGGCCGAGTTCTATCTGCGGCAGCGCAAGGGATGAGGCGCGGGGGTAACAACTGATAGAACCCGCATTAGAATTATTTTGATTTACACCGATCCGGGGTTACGATGAAAATTGGCTTCCCGCCGATAGAAACAAAAGGACAGGCACGGAGAGCATGGAAACTCGGATCGGCTTTGGATTTGACTCGCACGTCTTCAAGGCGGGCGTGCCGCTGCATATTGGCGGGCTGACGCTGGATCACCCGGAGGGGCTGGAAGGCCACTCGGACGGCGATCTGCTGCTGCACGCCATAACCGACGCGCTGCTGGGCGCGGTGGCGGCGGGGGATATTGGCACGTTTTTCCCGCCCGGCGACCCGCGCTGGAAGGATGCCGACTCGGCGGTGTTTCTCAAGCTGGCGATGGATACGCTGCAGCACGCCGGCTACCGGATTGTGAATATTGATACGACGCTGATCCTGGCCGCGCCGAAGATTTCGCCGATCTCAAGCGCCATGCGCGCCCGCGTCGCCGACCTGCTGGGCCTGGGCACGGATCAGGTGAGCATCAAAGCCAAAACTCCCGAAGGGCTGAACCTGGACCACGTGGCGCAATGCCACGCCGTAGCGCTGATTGAGCGCGTGATCGAGCCGGATGAGCTGAAGAGCATGAGCGCGGTGATCGAAAGCCAGCGGCAGTTGGAAGACGTGGTGGAGGATTTGATCAGCTCAGTGCATGGGATTCCGAAGAAGCGCGGCGGGCTGGTGTATGACACGGAGGATATTACGTAGAAGCAGGGAACAGAGGACAGGGATCAGGGAATAGTTTGAGGACCTCCCAAAAAGATGAGGAAATTCAGCGAATTCCATGATGGCAGGTTTGAAGGACTATGGATAGACGGTAAGACCGTTCATGTTTTTCTGGCTACCGAAGGACGTGAGCGGTTTGTGTTTGTAGCAGAAGAAGTGGTAGAACTTTGTGCGGATGGGATCAGGTCTGGAAATATAATTTTCGAAGCTCTGCTGCGTGAGACTGAGGAGGTAAATCTTCAGGACATCCACACGTTATACAGGCTACAAGCAGGTCCTTCCGACGAAAAACAAAGCAATATTCTGTTCGAAAAAGCGCGCCTTCAAAATAGCAAGATTTTGGAGATTCATCCGTCCTACGGGGCAAGTTGTCTCATTCTTGGCAGCTCATTCGAGCTTGTTCGCCGCGAAGAATGGCTCAAGCAATATTTCGCAATGAGCGAAATGGTTACTAGTTGACAATATGAAACATGCCAGCCTGCTCTCGTCTGAAAGTTCGCGGTTGAACTGTTAGACAATCAGGACTGGAACTCCATACTTGAGCAATAACTTATCTCCGGTCACGAGTATCAGACCTTCAATCATCGCCTGCGCAACCAGTAAACGGTCGAAAGGATCGCGATGATGCAAGGGCAAGTCGCGTACGGCTTCTCCATGTTGAATGGTCACCGGAAGTTCTGTCATGCTATGCGTGCGAAGCATCTCTGAAACCGGCTGAAGCAGCGTCAAGTCGCCCAGCGCCTGCTTGATTCCCAGTTCCCAGGCTGTCACCGCGCTCAAAAATACTTGCGGCGCCGATTCGATCATCAAAAGTATGTGCGGGGGGATTCGCTCCGGTCTCTGATCGAGCCAGACAACAACATTGGAATCAATTAAAAACGCGGAGTCCTTCATTTCGCATCGCTCCCGACAAGATCAGCGCTGAAGGGATTTTCCTTGCCTTCGTCCTGAAAGTACTCCAGAGGAATATCCTTTTCCCAATCATCGGAATGGATGGTAATTCCCAATATATTTTGCCCAAACTTCCTATATGTCTTGGGAGAATTTTCCGGAATCTGCATCGGTGATAACTTCGCCATGGGCTTCCCAGACTTGGCGATGACGATGACTTCGCCCTTTGCGGCTCGATCCACCAAGCTGGAAAAATGCGTTTTAGCTTCATAAAGATTCACGTATGTACTTGCCATTGCTGCCTCCGTAGTTCCTCTTGACTGCCTTCATTGTGAGCTGCATTCATCAGTTGGTCAAGTTGGTCGGAAATAGATTGAAAGAGGAAAAATTCTTTTACAGTCGCCGAATCACAGCCCAAAATCCTGGAGCACATCCTCCGGCAGTGGCGCATTGAAGTCGTCGGCAATATAGGTGATTCCCAATAGGTTCAGGCCCGGCTTGCGCGGCTGCTTTGAATCTTCCGCCAGCGCAACCAGCCGCGCTCGCGGTTTGCCGGATTTGGCAATCACGATCTCTTCACCAATCGCCGCCCGATCAACCAGGCTGGAAAGCTGTGTCTTGGCCTCGTATAGATTCACTTGTGAACTTGCCATGATTTCCTCTATTTGAATCATGCGCCAATTTGTTGAGTTGGTCAAGTTGGTCAAGACTGCCCAGAGCATTTCATCCATGGTGTGGAGTGCGGCGTGGACCGGGAGGTCCACACAACAGCCGGCCAGGAGGCCAGCGCTACCTGTTCTAAACGAATCTGGCCCCTTTCGCAGTACCATGCTGGTAGCGATGAATTCTGAAATCATCTCCGTTGGCGCGCCAAGGCGCTTTGATGCCGCGATACGCGTGCTGGACAATGCGATTGCCACGCGTGCCTTTCCTGGCTGCGCGTTTGGAGTGCTGGCGGGCGGGGAAGTATTGCTGATGGGCGCGCGGGGACGCTTTACCTACGAGGAAGCTGCGCCTGTCGTTAGGCCGGAGACGGTCTGGGACGTGGCCAGCCTGACCAAGGTTGCGGCGACGACCGCCGCGGCGATGCTGCTGAACCAGCGCGGGCTGCTGCGGCTGGAGACGTCGCTGGGCGAGTTGTTGCCGGAGTTTGTATTGAAGCGCGCCGCGGACGATCCGGCGCGGCGGGTGACGCTTGGCCACCTTTTGGCGCACAACTCCGGGCTGCCGGGGTATGTGGAGTTCTTCCGCACCGCTGCCACAGGCGAGGCGCTGTTGGAATCCTGCCTTGGCTTGCCGTTGGAGGCCGAGCCGGGCGCTCGCGCTGAGTACTCTGATCCGGGCTTCATTTTGCTCGGCAAGGCGCTAGAGGCGCTCACGGGCGAAGCATTGCCCGCGTGGGTTGGGCGCGAGATTTTTCAGCCGCTTGGAATGACGGCAACTGGCTTTATGGAATCCCACCCTAGCGACAAAAACAAAGACGTCGCGAGGGCGGGGCACCCATTGATTCCGCCCACCGAAGAGGACACGCACTACCGCCATCGAGTGATTCAAGGCGAGGTTCAGGACGAGAATGCCTGGCTGCTGGGTGGAGCGGCCGGTCATGCGGGGCTTTTCTCGAATGTGCCTGATCTGCTGCGTCTTGCGCGGGAGATTCTGCTGGCTCATTCGGGCCGCGGTCAGCTCTTCCACGCGGCGACGATTGAGCGGTTCGCGCAGCGGCAAGGGCCGGCGGGCAGCTCGCGGGCGCTGGGCTGGGATACGCCCTCGCAACCCTCCAGCTCGGGCCGGTATTTTTCCCAAGCCTCAATTGGTCACCTGGGCTTTAGCGGCTGCTCGCTGTGGATGGACCTGGAGGCCGGAGTCGCCATGGCGCTTTTGACCAACCGGACCTGGCCGGATCGCGCCAGCCAGTTGATCCGGCAGGTGAGGCCCGCGTTTCATGACGCGGTGAGGCTGGCGCTGTGAGACAACTTCAGTTCCCCGCATCCCCATTGAGAATTCTCTTTGGGGTTGACTGTTTTCCAGTTACAATGAAGAATCGGGGACTGACGCGATGCTGACAAGTTCGATGACGCAGGAGACGGCCAACGCCCAGAAAGACATTAGAGGCAAAGACCAGGCCGCCCAGCTACAGCAACTGACCACTGAGAGCCAAAACGAGGCATCTCAAGGCTTTGACACCAAATCCGCGCTGGAGATTGCCCGCATCATCAACCATGAAGATGCGAAGGTGGCTGCCGCGGTGAAGAAGGCGATCCCGGAGATTGCGCAGATCATCGACCAGGTGGCGCGCAGCTTGCGGGAGGGCGGGCGTCTGATTTATGTGGGCGCGGGCTCAAGTGGGCGCGTGGCGGCGCTGGACGCCTCCGAGTGCCCGCCGACGTATTCGACGGCTCCCGGACAAGTGCAATACATCATGGCCGGTGGTCCGAAGGCGCTGGCCTCGGCCGTCGAGGTGAACGAGGACTCGGAAGAGCTGGGGCAGCGGGACATTGCGCGCCGCCGTCCGACGCGCAAGGATGTGGTGGTGGGCGTCTCGGCCTCCGGGCGCACGCCGTATGTGGTGGCCGCCGTGGCTTATGCACGGGCGCGCGGAGCGCACACCGCAGCCGTCACCTGCAACCACGAAACGCCGCTGGCCGGGGCTGCGGATATTACGGTTGTTGCCGACGTGGGCGCCGAGGTGATCTCCGGCTCCACGCGCATGAAGGCCGGCAGCGCGCAAAAGATGATCCTGAATATGATTACCACCGGCGCCATGACCCGGCTGGGTTATGTTTACGATAATTTGATGGTTAACGTGCACATGCAGAACACCAAATTGGTGGAGCGGGGCATTCATATCCTGATGGCCGCCTGCAAGATCGATCACAACGCCGCGGTGCAGATCATCAAAAGCGCCGGGCGCAGCGTTCCGGTGGCGCTGGTGATGCTGAAGGCCGGGGTGGACAAGCCGGAGGCCGTGCGGCGACTGGCCAAGAGCGACGGCAATGTGCGGCTGGCGATTGAAGATAACGCGATGGAACTGTGAGCTTCAGTTTTCAGTGATCAGTTTTCAGTGATCAGAAAAGACCTTCGGGTTGAGGTTTGTGGTCTCCCACTCATCCGTCCTGAGCGCAGTTGAAAGATCTGCATTTTTCATGACGGATGAATGGGGCACGGCGGTTGTTGTTTGTTCTATTACCGGGCCACCTGGCTTGGACGATACAAGCACGGACGAGGACGTCCGTGCTACAGCCGGTCTGGAGACCGGCGCTACACTCCGGCGCTACACTCCTTAGACCGGCGCTACACTCCTTAAACCGGGGCTACACTCCGGTCATGATACTAATACGTGGTCAGTTGGACGCGCAGGACGGCGCTTTCGTCGGCCTTGAAATTCAGGCCGTAGTCGGTCTGGTCGCCGTTAAAGATGCGCGTCATCTTCCAGTTGCCAGTCTTATCGTATTTGCCCTCCTCGACTTTGAGCCAGAGGCGCTTTTTGCCCGGCGCGTAGGTGGGAGTAAAGTCCACCCTGGCATGGTGGGCAGCGACCAGGAACTCATCGGGGCCGAACTGCGCAATGACCGCGCCGCCATCGGCGGGCGTGTTTCCCTTGGGCGGAATCCAGTTGCCAAAGGCGGGCAGGCCGTAGCTGACGGTGGCTGTCCAGCGATCGAAGGTGAGGGTCTGGGTGTGCTGGGCCGGGTCTTCACTGGCGCCGCGCAGCTTGCCTTCAAAGTTGGCCTTGGCTAACTGGCGGGCGATGGGCGCCAGCAGTTCATATTGGCGCGCAAAGGGCTTGAGGGCGTCGGCCTCCATCGCCTCCGGACCTTCGGTGAGATTCGTATAACGGGTGAGGTCGAGTCCGAAGGGCGCCCAGCCGATGGCTCCCTGGCCGATGGCCGCAAAGACATACCGCGCGTAGTCGGCGGAGTTGCCGGTCTCCGGAATCAACAGCGGATTGTTGGGGCGCTTGTAGAGCTCAATCGACTTCATGTACTTGGCGTACTCCGGCATATAAATGTCCGGAGCAATCACGTCGATCGACGGCGCGGCAATCTTCCAAAGATCGATGTTGTTGTCGGTGGGCGCCCCGGATTCATAGCTAGGCGCATGGCCGGGATTGAAAGGATCGCGCAGGGCGGCGTTGACGTAGAGCGGCAGCGCATAAACGGCTTTGCCTGCCTCGGCCACCTGCTCGATGTAGGTGGCGATGCACCAGGCCTGAAAGGTCTCGTCGGCCTCGTCGCCAAAGACCTGCCGCCACGTTCCCGGCTGCTTGCCCAGACCCTTGACGAGCTTCTCCGGAACCGGTGCGGTAAAGGCTTTTTCCGCCTCCGGGCTGTAATCGCGCACGCCACCCCAGACGCCGGCTTCATTCTCTACCTGGACCATAAGGACGGTGTGTTGCGTATCGTTCTGCTCCAGGTGTTGCATGAGGGCACGGAAAGCAGCTTTGTCGGCCTCCAGGCGCGCGGGCGAAAAGGTGGAAGGCGAATCCACGGTCTGGCCGTCCTTGCCCACGAGGAAAGGATACTTGGCCTGATCGAGCTTGATCCAGGCGGGCGTGTAATGGGAACTGCCGTTCTTCCATGTGCCGAACCAGAGCAGAACCAGGCGGACATGTTGTGTGCGCGCCATACTCAAAATCTGATCGACAACGGTGAAATCATACTTGCCTTGCGTGGCTTCGAGTTGTTCCCAATAGATGGGCAGCTCGACTGTGTTGGCGTGCAGGGTCTCGACGGCCGGCCAGACCTTGCCCAGGGGCTCAGTGGCCGGCCAGACTTTACCCAATAACTCCGGCCATGCGCTGGAGTTATTGACCTGCACGCCCAACATCAAGTAGGGCGCTCCATCGACCATCAGCGCGTAACGGCCATCTTTCTGGACGATCGAGGGCAATGGCCCAGTCTGCGGTGTTTGCGCCCACGCGGCAGACGCGGCAATCACTCCCAACACGCATGCAACCATCCCCGCCGACACACTCTGTCGCGGCCCTATTCCTGCTGCCTTCATCCCGTTCTCCTTGTCATGCGCCGTCAGGTCCGGCGAATTCTCATGGCAAGTATACCTGTTCCAAGCAGTTTTTTAAGACATTCGATCCGTCACGACATTCAATCCTGCCCCATGCGAATGGCCCGCTGATTCGCAAAACAAGCGAATCAGCGGGCCGTCCGCAGGACCATTGAACTACGGGCCAATGCCGGTAAACCTCGATTAATAAGAGGCCGAGGTAAGGGTTGTGCCGGGGGTGAAAGAGACACCGCGCAGGACTTCTCCGTCCGCTGCGTCGTAGAGATCGGTGAAGCTTTCGTTGGCAGCAACCGTGGCCGAGGTGTTGG
>CAZXVX010000062.1:0-17461 GCA_964644105.1 uncultured Occallatibacter sp.
TGGCCGCCTTCATGTCCAACTTCGCCGCCACGGTCAACGCCGCGCCGCCCTACTTCGTCAACGACATCTACAAGCGCTACATCAATCCCCACGCCTCGCCTAAGACCTACGTCCGCCTGGCCTATCTCAGCTCCTTTGTCGTGGTTCTGCTCGGCGTCTTGATCGGCTGGTATGTCACCAGCGTCAACTCCGTAGTAATGTGGATCGTCTCTGGCCTCTGGGGCGGCTACACTGCCTCCAACGTCCTCAAGTGGTACTGGTGGCGCTTTAACGGCTTCGGTTACTTCTGGGGCATGATCACCGGCATCGGTTCCGCGCTGGTGCTGGCCTTCCCCGGATTGCTCGAGCATCTTCCCATCGTGCAGAGCTTCCAGGCCAAGTACCCGGTTAATCTCGAAGTCACCATCATCTTCCCGCTGGTGCTGCTCATCTCGCTCATCGGCTGCTTACTGGGAACTTTGCTCACCAAGCCCGAGTCCGACGAGGTGCTGATCGACTTCTACCGCCGCGTTCGCCCATGGGGCTTCTGGGGTCCGGTCCTGAAAAAGGTGCTGGCCGAAGATCCCAGCTTCAAGCGCAACAAGGACTTCTTCCGCGATATGTTTAATATTGCCGTGGGTATCGTCTGGCAGGTTTCGTTGGTCGCCCTGCCGCTCTACGTCGTGATTCAGGAATGGAACCGCGTCGCACTCACCGTGGGCGTCATCCTGGTCACTTCGCTGATTCTCAAGTTCACCTGGTTCAACCATCTGGCCGAGCGCGAGGTTGAAACCGATCTGGCTGCCGCCGGTGACAAGCTGTAAATCTCTCCTCCTGAGCAAAGCGTAGCTGGGGTAGGAAAGCAAAGTTAGGCGCCCATCCATTCCGCGTTCTTTGCGGAATGGATGGGGTACCCACAAACTCTATCCCGCGCGCCGCAACAAGCGCCAGGACGAGCCAATTCAAGTCGCAATCGCCACGATCAGCCGCCAACTCGCCAACTTGCGATTTCCGCGCAGTGGAAGCCAACACGCGAAAGCATCACCCAAATCCTCCAAATCCAAGCCCCAAACCCACTTCCAGAATTCAGAATCAGTCCACTCTATATAGTTAAACTAGAGATCGTATGAAAGGTTAAGCAAGTTGAACCCGCTCCAAACACCGGCGCCCACCACGACCCAGAAAACTGTTGAAGGAACCGGCGTCACCGTCGAGCCCATCTCCTACCACGGCTGGCCGGACTCCTATCTTCTCTCCAATGGCCTCGCGGAAGCTGTCGTCGTTCCCGCCATCTGTCGCGTGATGCGCTTTGGCCTGACCGGCGAATCGGAGAGCCCCTTCTGGGAAAACCGCGATCTCGACGGACAGTTGCCCGCATCCGGCGAATCTCAATGGTCTAACTTTGGCGGCGACAAATCCTGGCCCGCCCCACAGTCCGACTGGATCGCGCGCATTGGCCGCGATTGGCCGCCGCCGAGGGCTTTTGACGCTGAACCCGCGCAGGCCGTCGTCATCCCCCAGGGCGTGGTCCTCACTTCGCCCATCGACCCTGCCTACGGAATTCAGATCCTGCGCGCCATCGAGATCGATCCAACCCTTCCGGTTCTGCGCATCACCACCGAGTTCCGCAAACTCCAGGGACCGCCGGTCACCGTGGCCATCTGGACCGTTACCCAACTCCGGGATCCGGAAGCCATCCTCCTGCCTGCCTCCGACGGACTTCCCCTTGGCTATCTCCCCATCCTGGAGGCTGAGCCGGCGGCCTTCGAACGTCGCAACAACTTGCTGAGTTTCAAACGGAATCAACTTGTTTTCACAAAGATAGGTTCAAAGTCCGAGACCATGGCCTGGCTCGGAAAACGCTCCGTCCTGCGCATCGACGCCGAAAAAGGACCAGGCGAATACCCCGACGGTGGATGCCTCACCGAGGTCTATACCAACCCCGATCCTCAAAAATATGTAGAACTGGAGACGCTTGGCCCACTGCAAATCCTCAGCCCCGGAGACCAAATCCGCCGCACCACGGCTTACACCATCCTGCCGCGTTCGCTTCCAGAGGCTGCTTCCGCATGGGAAATGCCTTGATTCAATGCAATGAATTTTTTTTGGCGTCCGCCAGTCTGAAATCATTATCTTATTGATTATAAGGTTGTTACTAAAGTTCGATAAAAACGATGTAAATATTTAAAAATTCATGCTTGACAACTCATCCCTGATTAGCTTCTAATGACTCCCGGCTCGTGAAAAGGTGTTTTTTCAGGCCCAACTTAAACGTTTGATCTCAAGTTCTAAGAGCGATTAAGTTGAAAAATACCAAAAAGCGGAGAATCGTGAAATCTCGCTACCATATCACGGAGAAATCGAAAGATTCCGGCCATCGGGTTGGGGTCTGATTTTTTGTCTTCATACCGGCTTTATGCCTCTTGCAGGACGAAGCGAGCGAAGTACGCAGTACCAAACAGAAACAAACTTGAAAAGGAAGGTCACATGAGACAAGCGAAGTACTGGATTTTCTTGCTGCCGCTGTTTTTCATTTTGGTTTGTGCGGGTGCATTCGCGCAGGCCAACTCTGAAATCACCGGTATCGTTACAGACCAGACAGGAGCGGTCGTTTCCGGAGCGGATATTACCGTTGCCGATCCGACCACGGGCTTCTCGCGTACGACAGTCAGCGGAGGCACGGGCCTGTTTGACATCGCCGGCTTGAACCCCGCAAACTACAACGTCACGGTTACCGCCAAGGGCTTTGAGAAGTTTGTGCAGACAGGCGTCGTGGTGAACGTTTCCGCCACCGTCCGCGTTGATGCCAAGCTCACCCTGGGTGCTGAAACGCAGACCGTCAGCGTCGTTGCTGATGCGCTCGCGGTGCAGACCGACTCCAACGTGGTCAGCACGCTGATCAACTCGGAAGAGATCAGCGAAATCGCCACTGAGAACCGCAACTTCGCCGGCTTGGCCGCTCTCGGCCTCGGCGTCAGCTCGGGCCTGCCGGACAGCAACACCCCCGGCGCGGTTAGCTCCAACTTCACCATCAGCATCAACGGTTTGCGCCAAAGCCACAACATCTGGCTGATCGACGGCGGCGAGTCGGATGACCGCGGCGGCGCGGGTGGCATGCAGATTCAGCCCTCCCAGGACGCTATCGCTGAGTTCCAGGTATTGAGCTCCAACTATCCTCCGGATTACGGTATCTCCTCCGGCGCCACCATCAGCCTCTCGCTCAAGAGCGGCACCAAGACCTTCCATGGTTCGGCGTGGGAAGAAAACCGCTCCACCGGTTATGACGCCAACTCCTACTTCAACAAGCAGAACGGCAACGCCCGTCCGGCCATGAAGTACAACATCTATGGCTTTAACATCGGCGGACCGCTCTTTATTCCCAAGGTGTACAACTCCAACAAGAACAAGACCTTCTTCTTCTGGAACGAAGAAGAGCGCAAGACCACCAACCTGGCTTCCAGCAACAACCCGACCATCGACCCCCTCGACATTCCTACGTTGGGAACCGATTTGGCCTATGTTGCTCCGAAGTTCGCCGCTTCCACAGCTTTGGTGGTGCCGGCTGTCTCGCTCACCTCTGATTATTACCTCAATCAATTGAAGCCGTTGGGCCTGAATCCCAAGGCGGCTTTCCCGAACAACACCATTCCGCATCAGCTCTTCGATTCCAACTTTGTGCAGTACCTCCATGCGGGCATTCTTCCTGCTCCGACCAATGCGGCTACAGACAAGGCCGTTGCCAGCGCCTCGCTGCCCTTCACGGACCGCGACGACATCGTCCGCATCGATCACAACTTCAATGACAAGTGGGCGATCCTCGGCCACTACATTGGCGACATCCAAAAGAACAGCACGGCCGGACCGGAACTGCAGTGGTGCTGGTGCTCTTACAACACCCTCACCTCCATCCTCTCCTCGCCCTCGCACTCTGCGGCCATCAAGGTCAGCGGAACCATCACCCCGAACCTCCTCGTCGAAGCCAGCATCAACTATGATGGCAACGAGATTGACATCACCCCCAGCGCCAACACCTTCCTGCCCTCCACCTGGACGGTTGCTCCGGTTGTTGCGCCCTATACCATCACCCGTAAGATTTGGCCCGGCATCAGCGGCTTCGGCAATCCCTACGGAACAGCAGAAGATACGGCGACTGAGCCTTATCACAACGCTGCTCAGGATTACGAGCCCAAGCTCGATGTCTCCTACACCCTCGGCAAGAATCAGTTCAAGGCCGGCATCAGCTACAACCGCTACACCAAGAACCAGATGTTGTATGGCGACGAGCAGGGCGATTACGGCTCAAGCGCGCTGTCCAACGACGGTATCATGGACTTGTTGATGGGCATCCCCACCAGCTACAGCCAGACCCAGTCTGCGCCTATCCGCCACTATGTCAACCAGACGCCTTCCATTTACGTCAATGACAACTGGCACGTCACCCCGCGCCTGACCTTGCAGCTCGGCATTCGCTATGACGCCCTGCCGCATGCTTGGGAGCGCCAGAACCTGTTGGCCAACTTTGTGCAGGCCGACTACAACAACAACGACAAGCCGATCTATACCGCCGGCGCCAACCTGGATCCGGCCAGCCCGAGCTTGACCACCTTCAACGGCATTCCTTCGTACACCAACGGTATGGAATCGCCTTATTCCAAGTTGTTCTCGGGAACGGCCAGCTCTCCGGTCGGCATCGTCAAGAACGACTTCAAAACATGGCAGCCTCGCGTCGGCTTCTCTGACGATCTCTTCGGCGACGGCAAAACCGTTCTCCGCGGCGGCTTCGGAACCTTCTATGAGCGCATGCAAGGCAACGACATCTTTGGTGTCGCCACCAGCGCGCCCTTCGATCCAGCCCTCAGCCTCGGCGATGTCTACTTCTCTCAGCCTGGAAAGAGCTGGAGCACCGGTGCCGTTACGGCCGCCAACGCTCTGACCTTTATCGGCGGACAAGACAGCCTTGCCAAGGTCTACAGAGCGCCTGCCGTTGCGCAGTACAGCATTGGCATTCAGCGTGAAGTGGCCCCCTCAGTCGTTTGGGTCATCCAGTACGTTGGCAACGTTGCATGGCATCAGAACATCGTCAACGGAAACATCAACACCCTGCCCACCAATATCGACACCGAATTGAAGGACGCCAAAGGTAATTCACTCGGCGGCATCTACATTGACAATGCGAATACCATTCTCGTCAGCGGCCGCTGCGTCTCTGGTGACGGAAGCAACCACTATGTTGATCCCGCGACTGGCATGCAGGATTTGGACAATGCTTGCAACCAGAGTGTTACTCGCTGGGGCGGCTTGAACGGCTACGACAACTTCCCTGGATACGGAACCATTACCCAGGATCAGAACCAAACCAACGGCAGCTACAACGGCTTCCAGAGCGGTCTCCGCGTCCAGAACCGTTGGGGCCTCAGCGGCGAGATCGATTACACATGGTCGCATGAAATCGATGTCACCTATCAGGATCGCGTAACCGTCAGCAACCCCTGGAACTTCAAGTATGACAAGGGTTCTGGCTTCCTCGATCGTCGCCACATCCTCAGCGCCAACTACATCTACAAGCTGCCCATCGCCACCAAGAGCACTGGCATCGTCAAGACCCTTGCCGGCGGATGGGAACTTGCTGGAACCGCAGTCTATGAGTCCGGTGTACCGGCTGCGATTGGCGAAAGCATCAACTACGATCCAGTCGGTCTGGGCGGCGGATACACGGTTCGCCCGAACCAGCTCGCCAAGGTTCACTATCACAAGTCGGTGGACAATTGGTTCGACACAACGAACTTCGTTGCTCCAGTTCCTTCTTGGCTGGGCGGACCAAACCTCGGCTTCGGTAACGCTGGCAAGGATGCCATCGTTGGACCCAGCCGCACCAACTTCACCACCTCGCTCTACAAGTCCTTTGCCATCGTCGGCACGGCGCGCGTTGAACTGCGCTTCGAGTCGTTCAACACCTTCAACCATGCCGAATTCAACTCTGTCGGCACCAGCATGAGCTGCGCCAATCTCGGCGGCGGCGCTGCTGGAATCCCGGTTGCGGCTGCTGGCCAACCCACCGGAACTCCGGGCACGGGCGCTTGCGTTGCACAGGGTAACTATGGTCAGCTCACCGGCACGCAGGATCCGCGTACCCTCGAGCTGGGCGCCAAGTTCATCTTCTAATCTCAACCCTCAACCGGGGCGCGGCAGGCATTCCCTGCCGCGCCCTTTTTCTTCAAGCAATAGGAATCACCCCTTCCAACTCTCTTAAAATGGTGCAAGAGTGAGACGCGCGCAGCAAAAAAGAATCTGGCGAACTCTGGCGCTGATGCTGATGGCCACTGCCGCGTACTGTCAGGCGCCTTCGGCCGCGACCGGAAGTCAGCGGGAACAGGCTCTAACTCTCGAGCAGCAGGGCAAAAACTCCGAAGCTGAAGCCGCTTGGCGGCTCTACCTGAAAAATCATCCCTCCAGTCCTGAGCCCTACGCTCATCTGGGGCTGCTGGAAGCCCGCCAGGAGCACTACTCCGAGGCCGTGGCCCTCTATCGAAAGGCGTTGGCAATCAATTCCGCCAACTCCGGCGTCCACTTGAATCTTGGCCTGGCGCTCTTCAAAAGCGGCGAGTTGAAGCAGGCGATTGCGCAGTTCCAGCCGCTGCTCGAAAAGCAGCCATCCGGCAGCGCTGAATATCAGCGCCTGACCACACTGATCGGCATGGCGCATTATGGCCTCGGAGAATATGCCGAAGCCATTCCTTACTTAAAGCAGGCGACGGTGAACGATCCTCAAAACCTTCCCTTGCGCATGACTTTGGCGCATTGTTATCTGTGGACCAAGCAGTATCAAAACGTTCTGAATACATACCACGAGATTCTCACCCTGGGCGCGGAGTCTGCGGAATCCGATTTGCTGGCCGGCGAGGCGCTGGATGCGATGAAAGATAACTTTGGCGCCATCCAGCAGTTTCGCGCCGCGGTCAAGGCAGATCCAAAGTTTCCCGGTGTGCATTTTAGCCTCGGATATATGCTTTGGACCCAAAAGCAGTTCACCGAGGCCGCCACCGAGTTTCAGGCCGAGCTGGCCAATGATCCGGAATCAGCTCAGGCCATGACCTACCTGGCCGACATTTATCTGCAAAGGCAGCAATCAGAGTTTGCGTCGCAGTTGCTCGAGAAAGCCACCCGCCTCGATCCCAGCATCGAGCAGGCTCACTTGGATCTGGGCATCCTGTATGCCGATGCCGGCCGCTCCGAAGAGGCTTTGCGCGAACTCAAGCAAGCCGAGAAGCAGGCTCCTCAAGACGTTGACATTCACTGGCGCCTGGGACGCCTTTACCGGACCATGGGTAAATCGGAGGAGGCCAAGGCGGAGTTCCAATTGGCCAGCCAGATCAACAAAAATGCCAATGACGCATTGGTCAACCGCATTGGTCGCGGCGGCGAAAAACCGGCTTCAACTCCCGAGCCAGAGCCTTCACCCAACCAGAAATAATAGTTTTTAATGTTTATCGTTTCAAACAACGAATCTTGTTAAAGTGGATTCAGGGGAAAGTATGGACGACAAAGCGAAATCCGCAGCCAGGACGCTCCCCAAGCAGCCTGTCGGTCTGCGTTCGCTAGGCGAGTATTTGAATCTGTCGCCGGCTACCATCTCGCTGGTGCTGAACAATGCTCCCGGAGTGCGCTCAATTCCGCAAGAAACCAGAGACAGAGTCTTCAAGGCGGCCGCGGAGTTCGACTATCGGCCCAGCTTCTACGCTCGCTCGCTGCGCAAACGCCAAACCTTTTCCGTGGGCGTACTGGTTCCTTACCTCAACGACCACTATGCCTCGCAAGTCATTGCCGGCGTCGAAGAATATCTCGTCGAAGCTGGCTATTTCTATCTGACCGCCAGCTATCGGGGCAACCCGAAGCTCATCGCCGACTATGCGCATCTGCTCATGGATCGCTCGGTCGAGGGCTTCATCCTCATTGATACTTTGCTCGATCACAGCATGCCACTGCCCGTGGTGGCGGTGGCCGGTCATCGCCAAATCGAGGGAGTCACCAATGTCGTTCTCGATCAAAAGCGCGCCGCGGAGATGATTCTCAACCATCTGTATCAACTGGGCCACCGCAAGATCGCTTTCCTGCGCGGCGGCAGCCACAGCGCCGACGCCGACGACCGGTGGCAGTGCCTGATGGCCGTGGCCAAAGAGCTCAATATTGAAGTCAAACCCGAGCTTACCGTCCAGATCCAACTGAAAGTCTCCACCCCGGAACTCGGTTTTGGGCCGGCTAATGAACTTTTGAAGAGCGGCGTTGAGTTCACTGCGGTCGTCTGCTACAACGATGAGGCTGCGTTTGGCGTCATTCGCGCCCTCACGGATCATGGACTGCATGTCCCGCAAGATGTTTCGGTGGTAGGGTTTGACGATATCCGCAGCGCAATCTTTTATACCCCCAGCCTGACCACCGTGCGCCAGCCGCTGAACCAGATGGGGATCGAAGCCGCTCGCATTCTTTTGCAGAGAATTCGCGGGCAGGAATCCTTTCCCAGCCTTGTTTCCATCCTTCCCGAGCTCATGATTCGTGAGTCCACCGCGGCTCCCAACCCGCGCCGCGGGCGGTTGAAGGCGAATTTAACCCGCGGCGATATCGATAGGTCATAACTGTACAACGCACGGAACTTCTGTCAGCAATCCGGCGTATCAACCCATGAGAGGACAATGGCTATGAACAGAATGGCGATTTGCAGCGTTACCGCGCCGCTGGCGTCTTTGGCGCTGGCCGCCTGTCTGGCGGGTTGCATGGTCCATGTGGACAAAGACGCCAGCGGCAATGAAAAGAAGGTCCAGGTCGATACCCCATTCGGAGGTATCCACGTCAACACCAATCAAATCACAGCCGCGGATTTGGGACTTCCCGCCTATCCTGGCGCAACGCCATTCAAGGACAAGGACAACACCTCGGCCGATGTGCATCTGGGCTTTGGCGAGTTCCAGTTGCGCGTGCGAACCGCATCTTACGAGACATCCGACCCGCAAGACAAGGTTCTGGCCTTCTACCGCAAGGCGCTTCTCCGCTTCGGCGACGTAATCACCTGCCAGGACAACGCTCCGGTCGGCGCTCCGGCGGCTACAGCCGAGGGACTCACCTGCAACGACGACAAGGATCCCAAAGTGAGGGTCGGCGATACCGATAACGGACTTCACAAAGGCGGTCTGCAACTCAAGGCCGGCTCCCGCCGCCACCAGCACATCCTGGGCTTTGAGGATCTGCACGGCGCCAAAACCCGCTTCGCTCTGGTGGCGCTTGATCTGCCCGCCGAAGTCGTGGACTCAAACGGCGGAAAAAAAGACTGAATGTGACCTCCAAATAATCCGCTCAGGCACAACAAAACCCCGTCCAGCCCGGACGGGGTTTTGAGTCAATCCTGCATTGCGCCTCTACACTTGGCTCTACGCCTTGGCGATTTTGCCATCCTTGATGCAGCCGGTGCAAACCCGGATCCGCTTCGCGTGGCCATTCACCAACGCCTTTACCGCTTGCAGATTCACGCTCCAGCGGCGTCGTGTGATGTTGTGGGCGTGAGAGATGTTATTGCCGTACTGCGGACCCTTCCCGCAGATGTCGCATACCTGTGCCATGACTTTACTCCAGACTTATTCTTTCGCGCAACCGGGGTGAGCCAAGGCACACCTCTCCGGCAGCTTGCCGAATCTTCATTATACCCGGAATCCCACCCGCCGCCAAGCCGCCTTCGATTTGCATTCAAAATCAAGCGAAACTCGGCGTGCTGCATAAACTACTTAGCCATTCTGCGCCTTCAGCAACTCAATAGCCTTCAGCAACGGCTGATCCACCTTGGAAGGCGGCGCGCTTGGCTCTTCCTCTTCCTCACCCGCCTGACCCACCAATACCGTCGGCATCACCGCCTCATCCTGAATCTTCTTTCCGTCCGGGCTCTGGTACTTGGCTACGGTCAGCAGAATCGCCCCGCCGCCGGGCAGCTCCAGTGTCTTCTGCACCGAGCCCAAACCAAAGCTCCGTTCGCCCACCACCTCGCCGCGCTTCGACGCCTCAATGGCTGCCGCGGTCAACTCCGCCGCGCCATACGTTCCACGGTTGATCAGCACCACCAGCGGCGACTTGGAAAGCCACTTTCCCCGGTCGGCGATAAATGTCTGCCGAGGAACTCTCTGTCCCTCCAGCACGCCCAGCGATCCCTGTTGGATAAACAAGTTGGCCAGTCGATACCCCTGTTCGGCCTCGCCGCCAGCCGAGTCCCGCAGGTCCAGCAATACCTTCCGCCCAGCTGCCGCCTTCAGCGCTACGGCAATCTCATCCACCCGCGCCGCCGTCAGCGCGCCCGGTTTCAGGCTGAGAATCGCTCCGCCCTCTAACTGCTGTTGAATCAACGCGGGCGCAACGGTAATCGTGCGCGTCAAGCTCAGCTTCTCCGGGTCCTGCCGGCCGGGGCGCACCACCGACAGCGCCACCGTGCTTCCCGGCTTGCCTTCTAGCTTCATGCGAATCAGCGCCACCGGCATCTCGCGCGTCGACTGATCGCCAATCGCCTCAATCACGTCGCCGTCCGCCAGGTGCTCTTTCTCGGCGGGCGAACCCGGCAGCACGCTCACCACCACGGCATAGCCATAGCGCTTCGAGGCGGTAATGCCCACCTGCGCCAGCCCGCCCGCCGGGCGCGCTTTGTAATCCCTGTACTCGGCCGGAGTCAAATAACTCGAGTCAGCGTCCAGGCTCTCCAACAATCCGTGCAGCGCTCCCGTGGTCACTGCATTGATATTCGGTTCCACCACGTAGTCGGTCTCTATCTTCTCCAGCACCTGCCGGTAAACATCCGTCTGGCGATAAGCGCCATCCTGCTGTCCGCCGGCGCGCACGCCCAGCAGCCCAAACTCGCCCAGCATAAAGCTTGAAACCAGCGCCAGGCAGATCGCCACCGACACCCCAAAGATAAACCGCTGAAAGAATCGAGACACTCCCACCACCCCTGCAGCCCCAAAACCACTTCAGGCCGCTCAACCTTTAGACGTTTAGAATACCGCAAAGGACCGCCCGCCGCGCGAAAACTGCATCATAAACCAAAGCAATCGGCAGGTAGCCCGGTCATCCCCGTAAAGGATAACGATGAGTGATACGAAGCGGTGCCCCGTTCATCGCGTTCTTTGCGATGAGCGGGCGGGAGTCTTGAGACCATCTTAAAACTGGGTTTGGATATTCGAAGAGTAGTTGAAATCGACTCAGAGTAGGCAGCTGACTAACTGGTGACAAAAGCCACGCGGGAAGGTGTACTGACCTATAAGCACTATCCAATCGGCAAATAAGTTGCGGAACAAAAACAAATATCGATGGCCAGGTTGAAAAGGATATTTCATCAGCGCCTTTGGCGGCGATTCCGTGAATGGTTATGTGATCGTTGGCATGCGCGTCCAAGGGGATACAATGCCGCGCCCAACAGATTCAGGAACAGGAGCACCCAATGAATCGACCTATTTTACCGAGGTCATCAATATGGGTTATCCACAAATCGTCGAGCAATAAAGTCGGAGGCCGAGTGCGTCCTCATCCAAACAAACTGAAGAGGCTCTTCTTCTTGTCCTTCTTCTCCGCGACGTGCGGCTTGCCGCATTGCGTGCGGGTCATGCGCTGGATGGCGCGGGAGATCTGCGTATCCTCATCGGTCAGCGGCGTGGCCGTATTCTGCATCTTCCGCACCGCCGCGTAGTTATTGGGTATCTTCCAGTCCGGCGCGCGGGTCAAAGCCCGCTTCAAATGCATCTCATCAATCTCCGTGTTATACGGATCAAAGCGATTGATGACAATCTCCAGTTTGGGTCCATCTTCCGAAGTGAGCTTGGTAATCAGCCGGTTGGAGTTGCGCAGCTCGGGAATGCCAATCTGCGTCACCAGAAAGATCGTCGCCGAATCCTCAAAAAGATTGGTGTGTTGCATATCCAGACGTGAGCCCGCGTCCACCACAATATATTCAAATTCCTGCCGCGCCACCGCCAGCAGCTTGTCAACCGCGTCTTCGGCAATCTGCATCGGCACCAGTTCGCTGGGCGCCGAAAGCACAAATAGCCCGGAATCATGCTCCACCAAAAGCCCTGAAAGAAAATGCCCATCCAGCCGGCTCGCATTTTGCAGCGCATTGAGCACCGAGTATTGCGCCTTGATCCCCAGATTGATCGCCGCGTCGCCTAATGGAAGATTCAAATCAATCAGCAGTGTCTTCTTGCGCGACTCCTGGGCCAGCGAAACTGCATAGTTGCAGGCCAGCGTCGTCACGCCCGATCCGCCTTTGGCGCTCAAAAACACCAGCAGCTTGCCGCCCGCCTTCTTCGGCTCTGCCACCACCGTGCGCAGCGCCGAGGCGCGCAGCAGCGCGTCCGCCATCTCGCCCGGCTCAAAGGGCGTCACCAGATACTCGCGCGTGCCGGCGCGCATGCACCGGATCAGCAGATCAGGATCAGCCTGCGCCGAATAAACAATCACCGTCGCGCGCCCTACCGCGCAAATGCTCTGCACCAGATCAACCGCATAATTCGCGTCGCTGTCCAGATCCACCACCACCACATTAAAATTGTTTCCCAGCATCCGCGAAACATTCTCAATCCCCGGTGGATAAGAGATAAACTCCCTGATCTGCACCCCTCGGCACTCCCCCAAAGCATTCGTCGCGGCCTCTCGGCGCCGCTCGTCGGGGCTGATCACCGCGACCGTCATATCACCCAGATCAATCGAGGGCTTTTGCAGCAGTTCGATGGCCGTAGATGTGGACATGGGGGTAGTCACTTTCGGCAGCGAAATTCAGTTGCCATGAGTCGTCTTGCTCTGCGACTGCGCGTCAGCCGCCCGGACTGAAGGGCAAAGGAAACAATCAACCTCGCACCCCTCCGCTCAAATTTGAGGGGACCGATTCCGCTCGCTCCCTTGGACTTAGCTCATCAGAATCTTAATTTCCGCTCATTTTGGTTATCGGCGATGCCACATCCCGCATTAGTATTCTTTGATAATTAGTGGTCTCTCACTTCGCCCGCTCCCTCCGCCCCCCACCTCGCCAACCTCCCCCGCTCCCTCCACTCCCATAAAACGAAATCCGGTATCAGAACTTGACGCAGCGTCCCAATTTCTGCACACTAAAGGTAGATCATTTTGTGGGATTGGAATCACCATGCGAGACGAAAACCCCGTCGGTACCTATAAAGTGCAAGCCCTTGACCGCGCCTTCGCCGTCCTCGACCTGCTCGGCGAAAGCGATTCCCCCCTGGGTCTGGCACAAGTTGCTCTCTCCCTGCAACTTCACAAAAGCACCGCGCACCGCTTCCTCATGGTGCTCGAGCAGCATCGCATGGTCGAGCGCACAGTCAGCGGCAAGTTCCGCCTCGGGCTTCGACTCTTTGATCTCGGCAACCGCGCCATCGAGCAATTTGACCTGCGCGATCGCGCCCAGTCCCACCTGCGCCGCCTGGTCGCCGAGACCGAGGAAACCGCTCACCTGTGCATTTTGGAGGGAACCCACGTCATTTATATCGATAAAATTGAGCCAACCCGCTCCGTGCGCATGATCACCCGCATCGGCGCCAGCAATCCGGTGCATTGCACCTCGGTGGGCAAGGCCATGCTGGCCTTTCTGCCCGATGAGCGCCTCAACGACCTGCTGCCCCGCATCCGCTTCGAGCGCTTCACCCACCGCACCATCGTCACTCCCGAAGCGCTGCGCACTGAGATCGAGAAGACGCGCCGGCGCGGCTATGCCGTCGATGATGAAGAACTGGAAGAGGGGCTGCGCTGCATCGCCGTGCCCATTCTCGATGCGCAGCGCAATCCCGTGGCCGCGGTCAGCGTCTCAGGGCCAAGCTTCCGCGTCACCGCGCAAAAGCTGCCCTCCATCGCCAATCACTTGTTGCAATGTGTGCGCGGCATCTCCGCCGATATGGGCTTCTCCTCCGGCCGCCGAGCCGCCCGCGCCATCTGGTCGGCTTAGGAAAGCAAACCTAAGGTAGCGCCGGTCTCCAGACCGGCTGTAGCACGGGCGTCCCCGCCCGCGCCGTGCTCTATACAAACAGAAAAACCACTTAACCAACCCAACGTCTCACGCCCTCACCCAAAATCCGGGTCCCGTCCAGCAGCCGTTGCACGATACTCCTCCGCGCTCTCCGTCTGACTATGCCGCCCATCCAGCCATTGGCTGATCATCAGCGTCTCTTCCGGGGTCGCCGCTCCGTCCAGCTGCGCCGCTCCCTTCAGCAACTTCTTGCGAACCTCCGCGGCCTTCTGCGCCTCGGCTGCCCGCTGGCCCTGACTGGCGGCGTAGAAGTCGGCAGGGTTGACGCTCATTGGATGCTGCCCATGAATATGCATCGCGCCCTCCTTGTCAAAAGAAGGGCAATCTGCCTTCCGCAATTTTGGCTAAAAAGATAAGAGAAAACTCATGCGCCAGCCCGCGCCTCTTACCAGCCCATCCACTCAACCGGCGATAAAGCGCCCGATCCGTACCCACCACTCCGGCCCCACGGCAGCCAGGTAGATCACGCCCAACTGGGCAACGTAGTAGAGCGGCACGCCGATGCGGTAGACAATGTGGATGCGCCGGTTGACCAGCAGATCGCGCCCCACGCCCAGCGCGAGCATCAAATCGACGCCGACATACGACAGGTTGTGCTGCCGCGCGTAGGCGTGATCCATGCGGGCGAATGCGGCCACCAGCAATCCGCAGGTGGCGAAAAAAACCAGCCGGCGATGGAACTCGGGCGCCTTGCGCCAATAAACGGCCAGCGCCATGCACAAACCAAAGACGCCAATGTCGAAGAACGGGACGGCCAGAAAGGCGTAGCGGTGCGCCATGTGCAGGCTATAAGTTTCAAAGTGGACCATGCGGATGCCGGTCATCACTCCAAGCGGCACCATGAGGACGGCGATCGCGGCAGCCGCCCAACCAAGGGTGCGATGCCATTTCACCTTGCGGCTGCGCACCAAAGCCGATTGCAGAATGAAGATCAGAATCCAAGCCGAAAAGGTCACTCCATGAACCCAGAGGATGCGCGGCGGGGCAATCTCGGCATGCAGCAGCCGGTCGTCGATCGTCTGGCTAAAGCCGGCCACCACGGCTGCGGCTGACAGCAGCGCCATGGCGAAGTAAAAGTAGCGGTCGAGCAAGCTGTTGCGTCCGGTAAACAAGCTCGGACGCGAAGCGGCGACGGTCGGGGAAACAGAAGCAGGCATCGTCTCTCGCTTTCTTGGGGGAAGAAGAATCTTAGGGAAAAAGGATAACAGGCGGAGAGCACCACGCGGAAGCAGCGGCGCACAACGAAATTGTGAGGTTGGAGCAGCCAGGGAATCTCAGATGAAGTTGACGTCTTGAAGATGAAGTTGACGTTCAGAAGATGAAGTTGATGTTTTGAAGATGAAGTTGACGTTTTGAAAATGAAGTTGACGTTTTGAAAGGGCGCGGCTTCAGCTGCGCCACAAGTGGCACAAAATAAATCCAGGCTTTAGCCCCCGAGGGGATGTATTCTGCAAAGAAAGAACTTAATCAGATGTTCCCTAGGGGAGTAAGTGAGTTGGCTTTTCGCGTCGAGCCAGAAATTTCCAGATGCAACGGCGTTTGCCGGGAGCTATTGCTGTTAACGTCCCAGGGTGCAACAGAAAAGCGGCCATGACCATTTATTCGATTTGTGGTTACTAGATTTTCGTGGAATTTGTTCTAGGAGTATAAATTCCTATGGACGACGCCGGTTCTTTGGACGCCTCACATCTTTTCGCTTTGTATTCTTCAAGAAAAGCTCTTTCCCATGGCAACTCTTGAATCGTTTCCCTGAACCACAAAAGCATTGCGAATTGCGAGATTGCTGAGTGTCACTTCGAAGCTGGCCATTGTGGTCGGCCGGGTATTCACACTCCCGGCCGCGCCCCATCTTTATGCGCTTTAGGATGCCAAGCCGTGCTTGGGCTTCTTTTGCCTCGGCCTGTGCAGCTTTGTTCCAGTCGACGGCTCTCAAATAGATCAAGTCTTCGGATCTTCTAGCTTCATCGCCCGATTCTGTCGCAATACCGATGACATCCTTAGCATCCGGCCATTTCAGCTTCGTTACGTGGCAGTAATCCGAAAGGAGTCGAAATCGCTTCTGACGATATTCTTCGTCTGAGACGTTTGGGGGCCGGCGGACACAAAGAATCACGTAATATGGATCCCCCTGACTCGTGCTCTTCAGAACACGGGCATCCCAAGCACTACCCGATCTCAGGCTTCGTTCCAGCACATCCCGCAAGCTGAGTGCACGTATTCGTCGCATTGTTCGCGACTCGCGTGCCATCCAGCGATACATCTCTTCTTGTTCGCTTAGCGGCTGGTCAGAGCTTAGGTACTGAGTTCCCGTCATCGCGTGGAACAGGAACTTCTCGATCAACCCATCCCACGCGTAACTGATTCTGTTGTGCTCAACCTGAGCTCTACGCTCAGGACTGTTAGCGAAATGCGTCCAAGAACCTTCAGCGAGATGCACTAAATCGTAATCGCCCTTGATAACAAAATCGTGTTCTCCCGCTTGGTTCAGGTTGCCGAGATAAAGCGCAAGCAATTCTTCTTCGCCATCGGCAAGTATTATCCTCTTGCCTGTAAGGAGTCGTTCCTTCTTGGTTATATATGCTGTAAAGTCCGTGATCGTATCCAAAGTGCTCATAACGATGTTCAATGTCGTGTCATCGAACACATGTACGAAACCCCTCGCGGGGTCGATGTTTCCTATGGTGAACGGGTGAGTTAGGTGAGTATCGCCTATAAGTGTGCTCCTAATCATCAGGCTCCCACTTCCGCCGAAAATGTCCCTACATTGTCGGGCTCCGTCGTGCGCGACGACAATGCGGTGGAAAATCGCCTCGGCGGGCTCGGGCAATGTGATTGGAAATGGCAGGCTACACTGTCGGTCAAGGAATAAATTGGTAGGAAATTTTCTTAACCACCGTTCGGCGCCGAATACCTGCTCGGCAGACTTTAAAATTGCTTTTTTGTACCAGCGAACCCAATCTACCTCTAACCGCCCCGTGTCTTTAAAAGCGCAATCCTTATCGCTGAAGATAAATATGTGATTTTCAAAGACAACGAGCAGATCGCAGATTTCTTTTCCGTCCCCTTTGCCATCAATTCGCCCCTGATCGCGAAAAACCGATGGGTAGCTCCAAAGAGAGAGGAATGAGTGCTTGCAAAGCTTCGCCAATTGACGCTCAGCTGCGGTTACTCCTTCCCCCGGTGAGGCGGTCTTCGGAGGCTTTGCGCTATCGCTCACTTTCGTCGCTTTCATTCAGAATAGGCTATGTGAATCTCGATCAGAAGTGGAAGGGGATCTGAGGTTCGAATGCACTACAGCTAGATTACTCCTGAAATGTCACCAAGGGTATCCCAATTTTCTTGGCGACAATGTCACAAATTGCTTTGATGTGCAGCCTCCCACGCTCGGAAAGAACAAGAATCCCGGTCTCTAGCTCCGGGCCTTTGGAT